>JAVEVO010000122.1:0-19913 GCA_034005005.1 Myxococcota bacterium | reverse complement strand
CGGCGACGGCGGGAAGAGGTAGCTCTGGGTGGGTTGCCAGGGGCGGAAGCTTCGGCTCATGCCGAGCCAGATATCTCACCTGGATCCCGTTGTCGATCCCGGGGTTCTATCCGCGACACGCTCCTAGTCGATGGCTACGTCCCGGGTGGCCCGACCGAATCGGGTGAAGAGCCTCTCGCGGCGGAGAGCACCGATGCCGCCGCGACCGGCTGCGCCATCGGCGGTGACGGGCGGCAGGGCGCTGCGCTCGCCATCATCCTGCCGCTGGTCTTTCTCGGCCTGATCGGGACGCACCGGCGCAGGAGCGGACGACGGCTCGCGGCTGGGCGCTCGCAGTCGCTCCTGGTCTTCCTGCTGATCGCCTGCCTTGGCTTGACGCTGGCGGCCTGTGGCGGCGAAGCCGCGCCCCCGACCGGTGAGGGCGAGGGCGAGGGCGAGGGCGAGGGCGAGGGCGAGGGCGAGGGTGAGGGCGAGGGTGAGGGCGAAGGGGAAGGGGACGAGCCCTGTCTGCCCTGTCCTGCCGGGGCCAGCTATCCCTGCCCCGAGCCCTGCCCGGGTGGTGGTGGGGGCGTGGTCAACTGCGAACAACGGCTCGACGGCAGCCTCTGCTGGGCGACCGAGTGCGATTGCGCCTCCTGCACGCTGGGCCAGAAGCAGCCCTGTCTCTGCGGGGCCGATGCTGGCGAGCAGGTCTGCCGCCGGGATGGCACCTTCTCGGAGTGCAAGAAGAGCTGCACCATCCCCAATCCCGATACGCCCGAGGGTGCCGGCACTCCTGGGCTGGCCACCTGCGTCAGCGGGGTGTGGGGCTCCTGCGGGGATGCCTGCGCGGACACCGCGCCCTGCGCGATCCCGGGTCAGTTCCCCGACCCGGACTTCGGCTGCGGCTGCTTCGACGTGTACCGTGAGAACGTTGACTGCACCAGCTCCGGGCTGGCGAAGAACGCCAGCCAGGCCATGGGGGTCCGGATCTATCAGAACGGTGGCTGGAAATGGCTGAGCTGCCAGGCCCGCTCCTGCGTCCCGCCGACGACGCTGCAGGGCACGGAGTGCGTGAGCTGCCAGACCCAGGCCGACTGCGCCGATGGCGAGGATCTCGTCGGCTGTCGCTGCGAGTCCATCGTCTGCCCCCCCGACGAGCTGATCTGCCAGTGTGAGGCAGACCCTTGCCACAGCGTCATGTGCGGCCCCGCGTTCTGCGATCCGGCCAGCGGCTGCGAGGCGGCGAATCCGGTGGAGTACGAGAGCGGCTGCGGCGATCCGCCGCTCGAGGATACGACCTGCCTGGCCTGCCACGTAGGCATCGAGATGGCGCACGTCCCCTTCCTCACGTGCACCGAGTGCCATGGTGGCGACGCTCGTTCGATGAACATGCAGGTCGCCCACATCGCGATGCCCCCGGTGATGAAGGACACGTGGAACGTGGTTGGCCCCACGGGGACGTACTTCAACTACCTGACTCACGTCGGGCTCGAGGATGAGCAGTTCGACGATCCCGCCACCCTGGAGGTCCACGAGGGGCTGGCCTGGCTCCAGTTCGTGAACCCAGCCGATCTGCGGGTGGCCGAGAAGACGTGTGGTCAGGAAGAATGCCATATGCAGGCCGTCGATCAGGTCTCCAAGAGCATCATGCGCACCAACGCCGGCGTCATCGATGGCGCCTTCTTCCGCGTGGGCCTCAAACGTTCCGGCGCGGACGTCGGGGGGCTGCCCGTGGACGTGGAGGCCGCCCGCCTGGCCACTCGCCTGGCGAGCACCTCCTTGCTGGCCGACCGGAGCAAGCAGAGCGAGAACAACGCCCCCACCGGGGAGGTGCGCGAGCTCTCGGCATACACCACCCACGAGGATCGTGACCCGGCGGACCTGAGCGAGCAAGGCGAGGTGGCCATGCTAGAGGACGCCATCGACAAGGCCTGCCTGCCCTGTCACCTTGGATCCAAGGGCACCAACCGGCGATATGGCGATTTCCGCAGCGCGGGCTGCGCGGCCTGCCACGTCCTGTACGAGGATGACGGACAGAGCCGGTCCGAGGACGTCACCAGCAACCCGGCGATGCCGACCTACGACCCCAGCACACCGGGCCTCGGCGACGCTTACGTGGACATCATGCTGCATCCGGGGGAGCGGCCGCACCCCTTCAAGCACCGGTTGACCCGGAAGCTCCCGGCCCGGCAGTGCGGTCACTGTCACAACCAGTCGAACTGGACAGTTTTTCAGTACAAGGGGCTGCGTCCAGATCCGAACAGCGACCTTCTTGCCGCCTTTGGGTGCCAGGATGGCAACCAGACCGATAAGTGCCGCTTCATGGCAACGATGGTCGGCACCGAGAAGCAGATCAGTGGGCTGAAATATCACCAGATCATCGAGTACGAGGATCTCAACGGTGATGGCATGGATGATACGCCGGCAGACGTGCACTTCTTGGCTGGGTTGGAGTGCGTGGACTGCCACACCACTGGCGAAATGCATGGTGACGGAACGATCAAGAGCCGCATGGACCAGGTTACCGAGATCCGTTGTTCTTCTTGCCATGGAACGGTTGATGAGTATGCTGATCCTACTCGAGCTGGGCTGCCCAATCTCATCAAGCAGGGAACGGATAGCCGTCCGACCTTCTTCTTGAAGTCAAAGCTGACCGGTCAGCAGCATTATGTGTATCAGGTTCGAGACTCGGTGATCAGCCAGCTCCCTGGGGCCCGGGATCCTCGTACCGGCGAGCGGATCTATACGAAGCGCGCCGATGTGGCCCACGGTCGCTGGAATGGTGAAGAAAATCTCGAAGATGGCCTGGGTATCAAGCTGCTGGATCCGAGTCAGCCAGCCGGCCAGACGACCCGTGAGGACTTCTCCCATGCGGACACCCTGGAGTGTGCTGCCTGCCACGCGACCTGGGGCAACATGTGCTACGGTTGCCACCTGACGCTGTCGGACTACGATCCTGCTGGTGGTCAGGAGCCTCTGTCGGACTACTCCAATATCAGCGGCAAGCTCACACCCGGCAAGATCATCCAGAAGGACGTTACATTCGTCTCGATGCTGGACATTCCACTGGGGATCAACAGCAACGGGAAGGTGCAGCAGTTCACCCCTGCCGGAAAGCTGTTCTTCCGACACCTCACCTTCCCCGACGGTGCTGATGATTTCATGAGCCGCTCCGGGTCGAATTATGGCGGCTCCTACCGGACCTACCGGGATCGCCTCGGGTTCGGGAACACCCAGAGCGCCGGGCTCTCGCCACAAGACCTGGACCTCGGCGGCATCTCCAATGCGAATGCGAACTCCGACCGCAACGCGGCGCTGGCGATGAACCCGCTCCGCTCGCACACCATCCAGCGCAAGCCCCGGAACTGCACCCAGTGTCACATCCCGGTCGGGCACGGGACCGATCCGACGGTCGATCCCTACGTCCGTGCCCCGATGGTGGCGTGGGGATCCTATCCCAAGGGGGCGGATGCCGAGATCTCGGCCTATCTGGCCTCCGTGCCGAACACCACGCAGCGTGACTCGGGGGCGGTGTTCTCCACCACCGCCGGCTTCCTGATCCCCGACATCATGGGAGCCGACGAGAGCGGGACGGTCGTGAGCACCTTCACCCCGGGCGGCGAGGCATTCGCCACCGCCACGGCGGGCGACACCGTGGCGCACCGGCTGGACTGGGTGGTCCTCGAGGACGGCTTCCCGCTGGCCACCAGCTCCCGTGCCCAGATCTCTCCTCCCGGACCCCTGTACCGCACCGCGCCCGGTGGCGGCGCGGGCCCCCTGTCCGCCGAGATCCTCAGCAAGCTGAAGGACGAGGTGCGCGTCTACGACCTGGCCGAGTTCACCCGCACGGGCAACAAGCTGCCACCGGTCTTCTTCGTGGCCGAAGTCTCCGATACCGACGGCGATGGCTTCTGCCCCGAAGGTGTCGACAACGATGGGAGCGGTACCTGCATGGAGCCGGGCGAGACCGGCGGCGAAGGCTTCTTCGACTGCGACGACGCCGACCCGGAGGTGAACCCCGATCAGCTCGAGAACTGCGTCGACCTCATCGACAACAACTGCGACGGGCTGGCCGACTCCCTCGATGCTGCCTGCGAGGGTGGGCTCGACAAGGACGGCGACGGTTGGTGTCCGTCCGGTCAGGATTCCAACGGTGACGGGGATTGCATCGACCCCGGCGAGACCGATGGGTCGGGACTGGCCGACTGCGATGACGAGGATCCTCTCCTCAATCCGGGAAAGCCAGAGGATTGTTTCGATGGTGCCGACAACAACTGCAACAATGCAATCGATGCTCTCGACATCGAGTGCAAGAACTTCTCGGACAAGGACCGGGATGGCTGGTGCGCCATCGGTCAGGACCTGAATGGCGATAATGACTGTGCCGACGTCGGTGAGCGTGAGGACGAGGAGATCAGGACCTTCGACTGCAACGTGAACAGCGCTACCACCTACCCCGGAGCAGTCGAGATCTGTACCGACAACGAGGACAACAACTGCGATGGCCGGATCGATTGTGGGGCTCCCTGTATGGGTTGCGATGACGGCTCCACCTGTGCCGAGGTCACGGACTGCAAGAGCGGCGTCTGCCTCTTTGGCCGCTGCCAGACTGCGACCTGTAACGACACGGTGAAGAACGGTCAAGAAACGGATGCAGATTGTGGTGGGACCTGCCGAACCTGTGCGGACGGCAAGGGCTGCGTTGAAAATACTGATTGTGTCAGTGGCGTCTGCAAGGACTTCATCTGTCAGGTGCCATCCTGCAACGACAAGGTCAAGAACGGACAGGAACCCGACATGGACTGCGGCAGCTCCTGTCCCAACAAGTGTGTCGACTTCAAGGTCTGCGAAGTTGCCGAGGACTGTGTCAGCCTGGTCTGCACCCAGTTCCAGTGCATGGCTGCAGCCTGCAACGACGGTGTGAAGAATGGCAACGAGTCGGCCACGGACTGCGGCGGAAACTGCCCCAAGTGTGTGAGCGGTCTCGCCTGTCGGGATGCTCGCGATTGCGAGAGCGGGGTCTGCACACCCGGGGCCTTGACCTGCGCCCAGCCTTCCTGCTCCGACGGGAAGCAGAACGGCACGGAGACCGAGGTCGATTGTGGTGGCACGTGCAGCACGGCCGATCCGCCTCGCAAGTGCGAGGACTACGATCGCTGTACGCGACCTGCGGACTGCAAGAGTGGCGTCTGCTCTGCTGGGCAGTGTCAATCTCCGAGCTGCAGCGATCAGGTCAAGAATGGCCTGGAGACCGATCTGGACTGCGGTGGCCCGTGCGCTCCCTGCCAGGATGGCAAGGCGTGTGCGCTTGCTACCGACTGCAAGAGCGCCGTCTGCCCGGTGGAAGGCGCAGCAGCATTCAAGTGTGCCGTGCCGACCTGCGATGACGGTACTCGCAACGGCCTGGAGACCGACGTGGATTGTGGCGGCCTCTGCGTCACCGATTGCGCCGATTTCGCGAGCTGCGCCACCGACAACGACTGCGAGAGCGCTGTCTGTGAAGGCAACCTGTGCCAGGCGCCAGCTTGCGACGATCAGACCTTCAACGGTGAGGAGACCGACAAGGACTGCGGTGGACCCGAGTGTCTGCCCTGCGACACGCCCAATGACGGCTGCAAGGAAGGCCGGGATTGCTGGAGCGGCGTCTGTTCGGACCAGGACAAGTGCCTCGCCCCGAGCTGCATCCCGGCAGACGGGGTCAAGAACGGCACCGAGACCGGCAAGGATTGTGGTGGCGCGGGCTGCCCGCTGTGCGCGGCTCAGGAGACCTGTAAGCTCCCGGGCGACTGCGACAGCAACGTCTGCACCGGTGGAGTGTGCCGAGCCGCGACTTGCACCGATGGGGTGAAGAACGGGACCGAGACTGCCATCGACTGCGGTGGCGACGTCTGCGGCAAGTGCGCAGACACCTTGACCTGTTCCGTCCACACCGATTGCGTCAGCCTGAACTGCGGCGGCGCCGCCCCTAAAACCTGTCAAGCTGCTCAGTGCCTCAATGGCCAGGACGGCATACAGAACGGGAACGAGTCCGGTGTCGACTGCGGTGGCGGAGCACCCTGCCCGGCTTGCCCCCATGGAAGCCTCAACGCCAACTGCCGGATTTCTACCGATTGCATCAGCTTGGTCTGCACCGACAGCAAGTGCCAAGCTCCGGTTTGCCCCGACGGGGTGAAGAACGGCGATGAGACCGACCTGGACTGCGGTGGCCGCTGCGCTACCAAGTGTCCGCTGGGCAAGAAGTGCATCCTCGACGGCGACTGCGAAGCCACTCTGGCGTGTGCCGGAGGGTTCTGCGTGTCCGCTGGAACATTCTGCAAGGATGATCTGGTCAATGGTGGCGAGACCGATCTCAACTGCGGTGGACCGTGCCCCAAGTGTGCCGATGGACTCATCTGCGCCCAGGGTAGCGACTGTCTCAGTGGCATCTGCACTCCGAGCCTTCGTTGCGCAGTGCCGAGTTGCCTGGGCGATGGCGACGATGTCCGCAATGGCAACGAGACTGATATCGACTGTGGCGGTATCGGTTGCCCGAAATGTTTCGATGGCGCGGTCTGCAAGGTCGGCTCTGACTGCGTCAGCGGTGTCTGCGACAACTTCAAGTGCAAGGTCCCGACCTGCACGGATCGAGTCCTGAATGGCAACGAAACCTTTGTCGATTGCGGTGGCGGGTCCTTGAACGGGCAACCTGCCTGCCCCAAGTGCGCCCCGGGCAACGCCTGCGCATCTGCTTCCGATTGCCTCAGCGGCGTATGCACTGACAAGGTCTGCGCAGGAGCAAGCTGCAGCGATGGTGTCTTGAACGGCGATGAAGCTGATCTTGACTGCGGCGGCTCCTGCCCTGCTGATTGTGCCGATGGTCTCAAATGTAAAATTGCCGCCGACTGCATAAGCAAAAATTGCAATGGTACCAATTGTGTCAAGGCAACCTGTGTCGACACTATTTGGAATGGCACTGAAACGGACAAGGACTGCGGTGGCGACTGTCCTGTTTGTAAAGATGGCAAGACTTGTGCCTCCGATTTCGACTGCGAAAGTCGGGTGTGCTTGAACAAGGTCTGTCAAGTTCCATCATGCAATGACGCGGTAACAAACGGCAAGGAGACGGATCTCAACTGCGGTGGCAACTGTCCGAAGTGTGCCGATAACATGTCCTGCCACACTGCTGTGGATTGTCAGAGTGATGTTTGCACCGATGGTCGCTGCAAGGCACCAATTTGCACGGACAAGGTCAAAAATGGTGATGAGTCTGACATTGATTGCGGTGGATCGTGTGCAAACAAGTGTGCTGATGGCGGAAGCTGCAAGGTAGAATCCGATTGTACCAGCAAGGTTTGTACGGATGGCGTCTGCAAGGCACCACTTTGCACGGATTTGGTCTGGAATGGCCGAGAGACAGACATCGATTGCGGTGCAAGTTGCATGAAGTGTGCTAATGGTAAGACATGTGGCGTAGCGGCTGACTGCGAGAGTGGCGTCTGCACGAACAAGTCCTGTCAGGCTCCAACCTGCAGTGATCTGGTTCTCAATGGTAACGAGGGTGACAAGGACTGCGGTGGTCTTTGTCCAAATAAGTGTGCAGATAACAAGACATGTAATGTTGCTGCTGACTGTGTCAGTGGGGTTTGTACGAATAAGGTTTGTCGCCCTGCAACTTGTTCCGATAAGGTAAAGAATGGCACAGAAACAGACGTCGACTGCGGTGGAAGCTGCATCAAATGTCCAGACAACAAGGTCTGTGTGCGTGGTCTCGACTGCTTCAGCGGTGTCTGCATCAGTTGCACCTGCCGCTCCACGGGATGCAGTGACTGGGTGATGAATGGCACCGAGACGGACATCGACTGCGGTGGGGCAAGCTGTTCGCCTTGCGTCGCTGGAAAGAAATGCAAGCAGAATTCAGATTGTGCGTTGAACTACTGCGCCGGTAATCCATTGGTTTGCCAGACGGATCGCGTCCTCCAGAAGGTCGACGGTGTCCGCTTCTGGACCGACGGCAGCTTCGCAACGACCTGCGCCAAGTACCGGAATCCCGATCCTGGCTTCCAATACCGCGGAGAAACCGGTGACGGCCTATACCGCATCGCATTTGGCGGCGGTGGGATCGATGTGTACTGTGATATGACCACTGCAGGTGGTGGATGGACCATGGTCGGCAACTACCGTGATCCTGCCACCTATGAGCTGCTCATGTTTGGCCAGAACAACAACACCCAGGGTTCTGGAATGGGGAATCCCGATTCCGAAACGGCCTGGACCGACTTCCGCGTGTTGCAGAACGTCATCTGGCCCATCGAGTACGCCTTCGTCCTCGGTTCTCATGTCTGGTTCACTGGCTGGGACAACCACATGCCGAAGATCTTCTACAAAGTCAAATCCCGCCGAGTTGTCCCTCATTATGGCGTTGCTGCCGATATCGTCAGCGGGGATAACCTGTATTACCGGTTCTACCCCAGCGAAAACTGGACAGATATCCATAACAGCAGCCCGACGAGCGTTGGCTACTGGTATCCAAACCGCAATGACGGGAAGGCGCTGATCCAGCTCACTCAAGGCTCTAACAAGTCCACCTTCTGCGGGCAGGGGGTCGCCGGGTGCAACGGCGCCTGGAACTGGAGCTCGCGGCAGCTGGTGCGCTGAGCCGGTTTTCCCCCGCCGGGTCCTCGGTCTGGTCCGAGGGCCCGGCTCGGGATCCCCATGGATCCCTGCTCCTCCCCACCTTCTCCTCCTGACCTGCTCGAAGCTCCTCCGAAGGCCCCAAGGCGCTCGCGTCCTTCGCTTCGACGGTCTCTCGCAGCTCCACGGAGCTGCAGAGGCGGCAGCTTGCTGGCCAGCCGTCCCACGACCGGATCGGCGGCTCACCAGTCCGGGGTCCTTGCGCTGCGGTCTTGATGGCTCTGCGGGCGCTCCGGCTGTTGGATCATCCGGACGCCATCGTGATCGGGGTGAAGCCGGTCCGAGTGGGCGGATTCCTTACCAATCTCCTCCTGTACCCGGCTCGAGCGGCAAAATCTCTCGCAGAGCCGCAGAGTTCGCAGAGAAAAGTGCTCAGCTGGCTGAGCCCTCTGCGGCCCTGCGGCTCAGCGAGAAAATTCTTTTCGTGCGGGGAGTTGTGCCAAGGCCTCGCTGCTCGCTCACCGGGATGATCTGCACCCTTGTGATCGTCGTGGTCGGCCGGTCGGAGGAGGACGTCGCTGCCTGGGCCTCCCGGCCCTGGCCGAGAGGTGCCGAATGCTGAGCCGTTACGGGAGCGTGCGCACGGGGCGGAAGCCGATGAAGCGATCCGCGTCGGCGGCGCCGACCCAGAAGCGCATGCCGGCGCGGCAGTCCCAGCCGATGCTGCCCCAGGAGCCGCCCCGCACGACACGGTTGAAGGAGCCCGGGGAGGGCGTGAGCGCGACGGGATCGACCTGGGGCTCGACCACGACCGAGGTGTAGTAGTCCCAGCACCACTCCTTGACGTTGCCGTGCAGGTCGAACAGCCCCCAGGGGTTGGGCTCTTTCACACCTACCGGCCGGGGCTGCATCCCGGAGTTGCCGCAGTACCAGCCGACCCGATCCAGGGGAGGGTCCAGGGGGCACTCGTGGGCCCGATACATCACCTCCCCGGTCCAGATGGGCGTCTGCGTGCCCGCCCGGGCCGCGTACTCCCACTCGGCCTCGGTGGGGAGGCGGTAGCCCGCGCAATCCTGCCCGAGGGGCCAGGCGGGGGTGCCGGGGTTCCCCCTCGAGTAGGGGGTCCCGTCCGAGCGCTCGTAGCAGGGCACCAGCCCTTCCTGCAGGGACAGGGCATTGCAGTAGGCCGCGGCCTCGGCCAGGGTGACCTGCTCCATGGGACAGTCGGCGCCGCATTGCTGGGCCGATGCGGGGTTGTCCCCCATCAGGGCTTGCCATTCGCCCTGGGTGACCTCGGTGGCCTTCATCAGGAAGCCACGGGTCAAGGTGACCTCCCGTTGGGTGTTCTCGCCTCCCCAGGGGATCTCTTCGGCCGGCACACCCATGACGAAGGTCCCGGGACAGAGCCGGACCCAACGCGCCGCGGGCGGGGCCAGCGGGTCCACCGGGCCGGGGCAGCAGGTGTCCTCGTCCGTCTCCCCGTCGCAGTCGTCGTCCACGCGGTCGCAGGTCAGGTCGTCGAGGGCCAGGGGTTGGCAGCCCTCGCCTTCGCCCTCGCCCTCACCCTCGCCCTCGCCGGTCCCTTCGCCCTCGCCCTCACCCTCGCCCTCGCCCTCACCTTCGCCCTCACCTTCGCCCGCGCCCTCACCTTCGCCCTCGCCCCCACCTTCGCCCTCGCCCTCACCTTCGCCCTCGCCCTCACCTTCGCCCTCGCCCTCACCTTCGCCCTCACCTTCGCCCTCGCCCTCACCCTCGCCGGTCCCTTCGCCCTCTCCCTCGCCCTCACCCTCGCCCTCACCCTCGCCCTCACCGGTCCCTTCGCCCTCGCCCTCGCCCTCGCCCTCGCCCTCGCCCTCGCCCTCGCCCTCACCGGTCCCTTCGCCTTCACCTTCGCCCTCGCCCTCGCCCTCACCGGTCCCTTCGCCCTCACCTTCGCCCTCGCCCTCGCCCTCACCGGTCCCTTCGCCTTCACCTTCGCCCTCACTGCTCGGGCCCCGGCGATCGCGCGGCTCTTCGCACGCGGAGCCCAGCACGGCCAGGGCGACCGTCAGAGTGAGCCAGCCGGCGAAACGGCAGCCGGTCTCGTCGCGCATCGACATCGGGCAGCTCCTCTTCAGCGAGACGGCGGCTCCCTGGGCCACCGCGCGGCCATCGTGTGCACGAGCCGCGGGGTAGATCTCTTCGCACCCGCAATGCACCTGGCCGCGAGCAGCTCCAGGGTAGCGCGGTGGCCGGGAGGGCGTCCAGCGCGGCCAGGCAGGCACCTTGCCAAGTGGGGCACGGGCCGGTCGCGGACCTTGCGTTCGGCGTCCCGCGACCGGGCGCGGAGCCGGCCGGTCGCCGGTGGCCTGGCAGGCCAGTTTCTTGAAAATGAACAGGAACCACGACGAATCTGCTTGATCCCGATCTTCCCCCACCCTAGAGTGGCCGAGTTTCCAAACAGCGCCGTCTCCTGGAGGGGGGTCTTCCCGGGACGGACTACCAGCACATCTGGGGGGTACTCGATCATGAACCGCATCTGCACGTCGCTCCTCGTCCTCGCACTCCTCTCTTGGCCCCTGGCGGCCAGCGCCGCCTCCAAGAGCTACCTCGTCCTGACCAAGGGCCAGGGCCAGGGCTCGACCGCGATCGCCGATGCGATCGCCGCCGCGGGCGGCACCATCGACTTCGCGGTCGAGGAGGTCGGCATGGTCGTCGCGACCTCCGAGGATCCGGGGTTCCTGGCGGCCATCGGCCAGGACAGCCGGGTCAAGGAGGCCGCAGAGGACGTCGAGGTGCAGTGGCTCCCCGACGAGGACGCGGAGGAGGCCACCGGCCTGGAGGTGAACCCCGACGGCGTCAACTCCGATCCCCTCACCGGTTACCAGTGGAACCTCTGGCAGATCGGCGCGTTCGACTCGGCGGCCGCGGGGGACCTGGGCTGGGGCGTGACCCGGGCCCGCGTCGCGGTGCTCGACTCGGGGATCTGGAGCACCCACCCGGACATCAAGGCCAACCTCAACGTCGGCCTGAGCCGCTCCTTCGTCCCGAGCGAGCCGGGCATCAACCCCGTCGTCTACGGCTTCAACCACGGCACGCACGTCGCCGGGATCATCGCGGCGCCGGTCAACAACAGCGGCGTCCAGGGGGTCGCTCCCCTGGCCGAGATCGTGGCCATCAAGGTCCTCAGCAGCCAGACCGGCAGCGGCTCGTTCTCGGGGATCGTCGCCGGCCTCGTCTACGCCGCGTCGATCCAGGCCGACGTGGCCAACATGAGCCTCGGCGCCACCTTCGATCGGATCAACGCGGGCGGCGGCGGCGCCGGTCCCCTCCTGGCCGCGCTCAACCGGGCGATCAACTACGCCACCCAGCAGGGCGTGCTCTGCGTCAGCGCGGCCGGCAACGAGAGCGTCGATCTCGACAGCCGCCTCGTCTCGATCCCCGCCCAGTCCGGCAACGGCATGGCCGTGTCGGCCACCGGCCCCATCGCCTGGGACGACTTCGACCGGCTCGCCTCCTACTCCAACTGGGGCCGGTCCGTGGTCAACGTCGCCGCGCCCGGCGGCGATGCGATGCCGGGCGGGTACTACCCCTACGACATGGTGCTCAGCCCCGGCGGCATCTCGGTCGAGCCCGATGGCCTGTACTGGGCCTGGTACTTCGCGGCCGGCACCTCCATGGCCGCGCCCCACGTCTCCGGGCTCGCCGCCTTGCTCGTCGGCAAGTACGGCAAGATGTCGCCGACCCACCTGCGGCAGCTCATCGAGCAGGGCGCGGTGGATATCCTCAAGCCGGGTGCGGACCCCGAGAGCGGCCGCGGCCGCATCGACGTCGGCGGCTCCCTGTACTGATCCAGCCTCCCGCCCGCGCTCGGCCTCCTCGCGGCGCGCGCCGCCTCCCGCACCGTCTCCGCGCCGTCTCCACCCCGTCCCGAACCGCTCGGGATCGGTGATCCGGGGGCTCCTGGCACCTGCCCGAATGTACCGGTAACTCACCGAGATCGGTCGTGATTCTCCGTTGCGTCACCCCTTGACAGGTCTGACCGGGAGATGGTAAAAGCGCCGGAATTCTGTATCCAGCCCGTGGCTGGCTGCGTCCTGTCGAGTGGGGAGGAACCGTGACGGAAGCCAGGATCTTCCTGGTCCTCGAGGTCATCGGCTCCTTCGCGTCGCGTCCCCCGCGGTCCAGCCCGCACCCCGTGATCACTGCACCCCGATGCCTCCGGGAGCTCGACGCGCGTCGCTCCGCGACGGCCTCGTCCCTCACCGGAGTCCGAGCCGGCAGCCCCGGCTGAAGGAGAAGGAGCATGGCAAGGATCCTCGTGGTCGACGACGATCCGGACTTCGCGAGCGCGAGTCGTCTGGTGCTGGAGAGCGTGGGGCACGCGGTGGTCACCGCGGCCAGCCCGGCCGAGGGCCTGGCCGTCCTGGCGCGCGAGCAGCCCGACCTGCTGGTCCTCGACGTCATGATGGTCGAACCCGACGATGGCATCGTCATGGCCCAATCGCTCCGCCGATCGGGGAACCAGATCCCCATCCTGATGCTCACGAGCCTGCCCAAGGTCATGGGGTTCACCTACGTCAAGGACGACGAGATGATCCCCGTGGACGAGTTCCTGGAGAAGCCCGTGGCGCCCAAGCGCCTGATCGAGGCCGTGGGCAAGCTGCTCGGCGGGGGGAGGTGAGGCCATGCTCGTCACCGATCAGGACCGTCTGCGGCAGGACATCGGGGCGCTGGTCACCCGTCATGGCCGGGGCCGGTCGAGCCTGCTGCCGATCCTCCAGGGAGTCCAGCAGAAGTACCACGAGGTGTCCGATCTGGCGATGCAGCTCATCGCGGACGAGCTGGGGATCCACCCGGTAGAAGTGCACAGCGTCGTCTCGTTCTACTCCTTCCTGGACGAGCGGCCCCGCGGCCGGTTCGTCATCCGGCTCTGCCGGACGATCTCCTGCGACATGGCCGACAAGGACCGTATCGCGCAGCAGCTCGCTGCCGATCTGCAGATCGCCTTCGGGGAGACGACCTCCGACGGTCTGTTTTCGCTGGAGTGGGCCAACTGCCTGGGGATGTGTGACCAGGGGCCGGCCATGCTGGTCAACGAGGAGATCTACACGCGCGTGACCCCGGCGCTGGTCCACGAGGTCCTCGAGCGGTGCCGCCGGTCCCTCGGCGCTCACGCCCTCGACGTCAAGGAGGTCCAGCGATGATCGCCGCCAACTTCACGGGTACGCTGACCTTCGCCTCGGTGTCGGCCGACGCCGGGCTGGAGCGGGCGCTGCAGAAGTCCCGTCCCGACCTCATCGCCGACGTCTCCGCCTCCGGGCTCAAGGGACGCGGCGGCGCCGGCTTCCCCACGGGGGTCAAGTGGAACCTGGCCGCCGCGGCCCGCAGCGACGTCAAGTACGTCATCTGCAACGCGGACGAGGGTGAGCCCGGGACCTTCAAGGATCGCGTGATCCTCAGCGATCACGCCGATCTGGTCTTCGCGGGGATGACCATCGCCGGGTACGCGATCGGCGCGACGAAGGGCATCCTGTACCTGCGGGGCGAGTACGCCTACCTGCGCGCCCACCTCGAGCGTGTGCTGGCGACCCGTCGGGAACGCCACCTGCTCGGGGAGGTGATCCACGGCAAGGCCGGCCTGCGCTTCGACATCCAGATCCGCCTGGGCTCGGGCGCCTACGTCTGCGGCGAGGAGACGGCCCTCATCGAGTCCCTCGAGGGGCACCGGGGCGAGCCGCGCAACCGCCCGCCCTTCCCCGTGGACACCGGCCTCGAGCGGCGGCCCTCCGTGGTCAACAACGTCGAGACCTTCGCGTGGGTCACCAGCATCTTCGACCGGGGCGTCGACTGGTTCAAGGCCATCGGCACCGGCCGCTCCGTGGGCCCCAAGATCCTCTCGGTCTCCGGCGACTGCGCGCGGCCGGGCGTCTACGAGGTCCCCTTCGGCACGACCCTCGCAGCCTTGCTCGAGGAGGTCGGCGGCCAGGACGCCCGGGCGGTCCAGGTGGGCGGCGCCTCGGGGATCTGCGTGCCCGCCGGCGAGTTCCACCGGGCCATCGCCTTCGAGGACGTCGCCACGGGCGGGTCGATCATCGTCTTCGGCGAGCACCGGGATCTGCTCCACGTCGCTCGCAACTTCCTCGAGTTCTTCGTCGAGGAATCCTGCGGCCAGTGCACCCCCTGCCGCGAGGGCACCGCGCAGCTCCTGGAGGGGGTCGAGCTGCTGGAGCGCGGGGCCTGCTCGACCGCCCACCTCGCCCAGCTCACTTCCCTGTGCCAGACCATGCGGCTGGCCTCGAAGTGCGGGCTGGGGCAGTCGGCGCCCAATGCGTTCCTGTCGATCATGCAGCATTTCCATGACGAGCTGATGGGGCGCCGCCCCGAGGGGACGCTGCCGCCTGCCGCGTCCGTGGGACGATAGGAGCACCGCGATGACAGACACCACTGACCGGAGCCGCGCTCCCGTGAGCCAGCAGGGGTCGCCCATGCGGCCCGAGACCGATCTCGGCCTGATCGGCGCCACCATCTCCGTGACCATCGACGGCCACCAGGTCCGGGTGCCCATGGGCACGACGATCCTCGAGGCGGCCAGGAAGGTCGGCGTGCGGATCCCGACTTTGTGCGCCCACCCCGATCTCGACATGGCCGGGCTCTGCCGGGTCTGCGTCGTCGAGGTGGAGGGGCAGCGGACCCTGCAGGCCTCCTGCGCGTACCCGATCCACCAGCCCCTGGTGATCCACACCCACACGGCCCAGGTGCGCCAGGCGCGCCGGCAGATCATCGAGCTGATCCTCGCCCGGCACCACGGGGACTGCTACACCTGCGTGCGGAGCGGCAACTGCGAGCTGCAAGCCCTGGCCCGGGAGTTCGGCATCACCTCCTCGCCCTTCGGTCGCCCCGCCGCACCCGAGTACCCCGTCGACCGCTCGAGCTACTCGGTGATCCGGGACATGAGCAAGTGCGTCCTCTGCCGGCGCTGCGTCCGCACCTGCATCGACCTGCAGGGGGTGGGCTGCCTGGAGGCCATCGGCCGAGGCCACGAGACGAAGATCGCCACCTTCCTGGACAAGCCCCTGGCCCACGTCGTCTGCATCAACTGCGGGCAGTGCATCAACCGCTGCCCGGTGGGCGCCCTGCACGCCAACGATCCCACCGAGGAGGTCTGGGCGGCCATCGACGACCCCACCAAGCACGTCGTCATCCAGACCGCACCGGCGCCCCGCTCGGCCATCGGGGAGTGCTTCGGCCTCGAGCCCGGCCAGCCGCTGACCTTCGAGATGAACAGCGCCATCCGGGCCATCGGCTTCGATCGGGTGTTCGACACCAACTTCACCGCCGATCTGACGATCATCGAGGAGGGCACCGAGCTCATCCTCCGCCTGTACAAGGCCCTGGTGCAGAAGGACGCGTCGGTGGCCCTGCCCCAGTTCACCTCCTGCTCCCCGGGCTGGGTGAAGTTCCTGGAGCACTTCTACCCGGAGTTCATCCCCCACCTCTCCACCGCCAAGTCGCCCCAGCAGATGTTCGGCGCGGTGATCAAGACCTTCTACGCTCAGCAGCAGGGCATCGACCCCCAGGACATCGTCGCGGTGGCCCTGATGCCCTGCTCCGCGAAGAAGTTCGAGTGCAACCGGCCCGAGATGGTCGACAGCGGCTACAAGGACGTGGACTACGGCCTCACCGCCCGGGAGCTGGCCAAGATGTGCCTCCAGGCGGGCATCGACCTCCCCCGCATGCCCAAGTCGGATTTCGACCAGCCCTTCGGCACGGCCACCGGGTCCGGCGTCATCTTCGGCGCCACCGGCGGGGTGATGGAAGCCGCCCTGCGCACCGTCCTCGAGCTCGTCACGGGGGAGAAGGTCGAGCAGTACTTCAGTCACGCGGACATCCTGCCCGTGCGCGGCATGGAGGGCGTACGCAAGGCCGAGGTCACGGTCCCCAAGACCGGCCCCGTGCCGGACCTGCTGAAGGCCCTGGTGCCGAGCTGGGACTGGCTGCTCGGTGCGACCCTCAAGGTCGCGGTGGCGCACGGCACGGCCAACGCCCACAAGGTGCTGGAGAACATCCAGGCCGGCGGCGAGCTCGCCTCGTTCCACTTCATCGAGTTCATGGCCTGCCCCGGGGGCTGCCTGGGGGGCGGCGGCCAGCCCATCCCCACCTCCGCGGAGATCCGGGCGGCCCGGGCCCGGGCGATCTATGCCGAGGACTGCGCCTACGAGGTACGAAAGTCCCACGAGAACCCGGCCGTGGCCATGCTCTACGAGCAGTTCCTCACCGACGGGCCCTGCGGGCACAAGAGCCACGAGCTCCTGCACACCCACTACACCCCGCGGGGCAAGTTCATCGGCTGAGCGTCTCTCCCCCTCCTGGCGCGGGGGGGCTCCCCCGCGCCGGGCGGGTGCTCCACCCCTCGACCCCGTCGACTTCCTGCGACGGCTGGCCGCGCTGATCCCCGCACCGTACCGAAACATGGTCCGCTGGCCTTCCTCACCGAGCCCCGCGTGCTCGAGAGGATCCTCCGCCACCTCGGGCTGCCCACGACACCCCCGCCCGTGGCACCCCCGAGGCTGCCCCGCGATGACGACCTGGTGCTGGCACTGGACGAGGACCCGCCGGACCAGGGCGACGGCGAGGTCGCGCGGGCCGCGCGACGCCGCACCCGGTCCCCTCCCCACGCCCCCGGGTAGGCCCCTCGGCACTTTCCGGGACAGCTCACCCGCGTGCGCTCCGGCCCTCGCTCCGGCGGGAGGCTCGAGGGGGGGGCTTGACCAGCAACAGCCTCGAAGCAGCTCCGGCGGACCGGCGGCCGGCGGCCAAGGCGCTCGGCGACGTCATCCCCGCTCAGACGTTAACCGCACGTGCTCGCCGGCGCGGTGCGACCTCGCCCCCAGCCTCGCGATCTCCGCATCCACGGCCGAAAAGCCGACCGAGAAGCGGCGATCCCGCGACCACTGCCCCTGCCAGCGCTCACCGCTCGCCGACGGCTCCCGCCGATGGCTCCTGGGGGCTGCGGATGGATGCCGAGCACGCCTCACGTCAACCCCGGACCGCCAACATCACGCCAGCCAGGCCAACCACGCCCACGCCACGCCAGCCGCCAGCCGCGCGACACTCGGGCACTCTCTGGGCTACCTTGTCCTATCTCACGATCCCAGCACGGGCTTCCCACGCATGGTTCCCGGGCACGTTCCGGAAGGGCGCCCCAGTAGCGGCCAGCTCTTCGACCAGGGGGCGGCGGGGTCAAGGGCGCGCCAGCGCCGCTCGCGGCTTGCCCTTGACGCCGCCGACACCGGTCCACAATCGACCCGAGGGGCGCCCGCCGCGCGGTTGCCGGTCGTGGGACGTCCCGGGGCCGCTACCAGAAACGACCTGTGCGAAGATCGCGGTACAGGACACTACCTTGACCAGGTGAAGAAAGGGCCTTGAAAGTTCCTATGCGCTCATGATGGCTTGCAATCTCAGGCTGCTTGCGGTGGCGATCGCCCAGAAGAAAGCCAAGCCCGTGCAAGTAGACCAGGCCGCAGCGTAGGCTAGCCGCGGTAAGACAACAGGCCACTTTCTCCGGCGTCGACCTCGACCGAATGGAGAACTTTGCCCAGAGCGTTGGAGTTGCGATGCAAGCGGGTCACCCATCGGAGCTGTGTCCCCAGGAAAGATAAATCTACATGTAAGCAGGGAAGGCTTCGATGGGCCGCGATAGCGGGCAAGAGCTATCTTCCCCGAACGCTGCTAGAAGTCCCACTTACTGCTTCCCTCAAAGGGAACAAAGACAGGTTGGGGCTGATTCACAGTTGGTTTGTTCACCCAATTCACCGTAATGCCAGAGTTGGTGACTGTTGCATGTCCCTTCAATGTGTAGGGTGTACCCAGAAGACTTCCGCGGAAATTAATGATGATTTTGTACTTTACTTCAGTCGCTGTGTGAGATTCGACAAGAGACTCACAGGAGCTAAAGGGAGGATCATCAGGATAGGCCCGGCTGAGGATTACCCGACATAGCTGCTCAGGAATGGACTCGATGTCCGCTGCAGGGGCCACTGCTGAAGAAAAGAAGACCATAAAAGCAGCTAGAGTTCCGGCCAGGGAGAAAAGACGCATTTTTCACCTCCTCATGAATTTACGCACTTATTGGCGATAACTCTGCTCCAGCCTTTGCTATCGCACAAGTGCACCAAGCTCAGCAAGGATGCAAATTTGCTATATTGATGTCCTGGTGTTACTTTTTGCCCTCCTTTTCACTATCCACTAGTTCGCAATGATATTCAAAATCATCTAGAGCAGTCAAGTCGCTTTTCTTGTCGTCTACTGCCTGACCCATGCCCGGCGGAAGTTCGTCCAGGAGGAGCCGCACTATCCCGCGGCCCGCCGGGCGATCGAGCTCATCGGCAAGGTGCACAAAGTGGAAGCCGAGGTGGACCACGCCGAGGTCGGCAGCGAGGCCGAGCGGCTCGAGTTGCGGGCCCGGCTGCGGCGGGAGAAGTCCGCACCGCTGATGAAGCGTTGTTCGTGCCTCCGCCTGCCGGTGTCGGACCCCTCAACTTTATCCCCCTCCCGCCTCCCACCGACCTGGAGGTGGCCCTGCTGACCCAGCGGATCGCCCACCGCCTCACCGACCTGGCCCGCCGCACCCTCGGCGAGGACGGAGAAGGACTCTTCGACGACGACGAGGAGCAAGCCGTGCTGCGCCACGACCTGGCGGACGCGCTCACCCCTCCGCCTGGCGACCAGATGACCCTGCGGCCCGCGCGCGGCGGCTCCCACCGGCCGAAAAAGCCCCTCTCCGCAGTGGTCGCCGGCTTCTCGCTCCATGCCGCCCGCACCGTCACCGAGGACGACCGCGAGGGGCTGGAGCGGCTCTGCCGCTACGGACTGCGCTCGCCGTTTTCCCAGGAGCGCCTCTCCCTGCTCCCCGACGGCCGAGTCGTCTACCGGCTCGCCAGGCCCTGGCCCACCCCGACCGGACGCACCGAGCTGGTCCTCGACCCCGTCGACTTCCTGCGACGGCTGGCCGCGCTGATCCCTGCACCGTACCGAAACATGGTCCGCTGGCCTTCCTCACCGACCCCCGCGTGCTCGAGAGGATCCTCGGCCACCTCGGATTGCCCCCAAACCCCCGCCCGTGGCACCCCCGAGGCTGCCCCGCGATGACGACCTGGTGCCGGCACTGGACGAGGACCCGCCGGACCAGGGCGACGGCGAGGTCGCGCCGGCTGCGCGACGCCGCACCCGGTCCCCTCCCCACGCCCCCGGGTAGGCCCCTCGGCACTTTCCGGGACAGCTCACCCGCGTGCGCTCCGGCCCTCGCTCCGGCGGGAGGCTCGAGGGGGGGGCTTGACCAG
>JAVEVO010000298.1:0-4179 GCA_034005005.1 Myxococcota bacterium | reverse complement strand
TGTTCGCCGACGAGCTGACCCGGGAAGCAGTGCACGAGCAGTTCCCAGGTAGTCTCCCCTGGTCGCCAATCGGCCTGCCGGAGACGTACCTCGCACTGCTGGCGCCAGGCCGGATGGCCTTCATCCCCGAAGGCAAGAAGGCCGTGGGCCACGGCGGCATCGCCCTGGAGGAGGTGCTCGTGCCCTTCGTGCGGATCCAGAGGGCAGCCAAATGACCGCACGACGCAGCATCGGCATCGATCGGCGGATCGACATCCAGTGGCTCGACGTGGTCGCCGGGCTGGTCGCCGCTGGCGAGCAAGAGCCGACCATCCGTCCTGCGCTCTTCCGGCTCCTCGACGGGGCGGTGCAGGGCGGGAGCAAGCGCGGGAGCGCCTGTCATAAGACTGTGGGGGTGCTGTCGAAGACGTGGGTCAAGGTCAGCCCCCAGGCCCGCGCCCTGCGGGATCGCGCAGCCCACCTGCTGCCGCAGTGCAGCAGCGAGGAGCGCCTGGCCCTCCACTGGGCGCTGCTCCTGGCGACCTATCCGTTCTTCGCCGATGTGGCCGCGATCATCGGTCGGCTGCTCACGCTCCAGGGCAACCTGACGCTGGCCCAGCTCACCCGCCGGCTGCGCGAGGACTGGGGGGACCGCTCGACCTTGACCCGAGCGGTCCAGCGGGTGGTGCGGTCGCTGGTGCAGTGGGGCGCGTTGAGGGACGGCGAGCGCCGCGGCGTGTACCTGCCCCTCCGGCAGCCGGTCGCCGTTTCACAGGAAGTCGGCGAGCTGCTGCTCGAGGCGCTGCTCCTGCACCTGGCGGGCGAGAGCTTGGCGGTGGACCAGGTGCCGCGCCACCCGTGCTTCTTCCCCTTCCAGGTGGAGCTGCCGGCCGTGCTGCTCCGCCGGTCGCCACGTTTCGAGGTCCATCGGCAGGGGCTCGATGTGGACGTGGTGACCCTGGCACGTCCGGAAGCACACGCCCGGCGAGATGGGTGAGGCCGGGTATAGCCGGTTCGAGAAGGGCGTGGAGTACTCATGTCATCCGCATTCGTCTTCGATCCTGCAGAAGCAGCCAAGCCTCTCTACCCGTACCAGGTCGAGGCGATCGAAGCACTCTCGGCCGCGCTGGCAGCCAACCCGACGCAGCCTCAACTCCTGCAACTGGCGACGGGGAGCGGCAAGACCAGGGTGGCGAACGATATCGTCGCCCGCTGGCTGAGTAGCCGCGGCGGGCCCGTGATGTGGGTGACCAAGGACTGGCGCCTCCTCCGCCAGGCGGCACGGGACGCGGCGCGGCGGCATCTCGGGCTCCAGCTCTACCGGCTGGGAGGGAGCCAGCGCGACCTCGCGAACCTCGCCGAAGCCCCAGTGTGGTGGAGTCGACCCTGCCCGGCCATCGTCTACACGACGATCCAGACCCTCCAGCGCCGACTGGACGACGGCGTGCTGAAGGAGATCTCGCTCCTCGTCTGGGATGAGTCGCACTGGGGCGAGACAGCGGGTGCAGCCAAGATCCTGACGCGCTGTGCACGTTCGAACAAGCCGGTGCTGGGATTGACGGCGACGGCGAGGCAGGGCACGCGCTACCAGGTGGTCTACGCCCGCAGCTTCTTCGATCTCGTCCGAGACGGATTTCTGGCGTTTCCAAAGACCTGGAAAATGCTCACCGGCGTGCGGTGGTCGCCGGAGCTCTCTGCAGGTGAAGGCGACTTCTCACCGAAGTCACTCAAAGAGCTGGCAGAATCCGCTGAACGAAACGAAGCAATCGTCAAGAAGTATGCCGAGCACGCCGATGAGTTCCGAAGAACCATCGTCTTCGCCTGCAACATCGAGCATGCCAACGAGCTTGCCTCGATCTTTTCCAGGGAAGGTTTCGCTGCCGCTGCGGTCCACACCCACAATGACGAATGGGCCAACTCCAAGGCGCTGGATGGCTTCCAGCAGGGACGCATCCAGATTCTGGTGAACGTCGAGATGCTCACCCACGGCATCGACGTCAAAGATGCAAACACCGTGTTCCTCTGCCGTCCTACGGGCAGCGACATCCTGTTCGCCCAGATGATCGGCCGCGGTTGCCGTGTTGCCCCAGGCAAGACCCACTTCAACATCGTCGAGTTCACCGACAACCTGGATCGCTACGGCAACCTCCTCATGACCTCGGCGACCTTCTTCAGTGGCTCTGGCTCGACCTCGATTCAGCCGGCTTCGAGGCGGGTCTCGCCCCCCGCCACACACCACGCCTTCGACCCCCGCGGCGTCCCGCGCTGGATCCCGGATGCCCCGTCGCTGCCCGAAAGCTGTCGCGGCCTCTGGTACCGCGAAGGGCAGACCTTCGGCCTCGAGCTCGAGCTGACCGAGAGCACCGGCGAAGCGCCCGACCCGGACACGGAACGTTGGGCATCCGTCGCCAGTGCCTTGCTCGGGGCCCTCCGCAGAGTGCTCGGCGAGGAACGGGTCGCCCGCCAGGCGATCCCGGCGTACGCGGGCGGCGGTGGTGTGAAGGACTGCTCCGTCTGGAACCTCGAGTGGGACAGCTCGGCGGGCTGGGAAGTCACCAGCCGGATCCTGAGCGGAGAAGAAGGATTCATCGAGGTCGATGGGGCGTGCGCGGCGCTCGAGGAAGCGGCAGCGATAGCCGGCGCGCGGGTGAACTATCAGACGGGTACGCACCTGCACCTGGGATGGCGCGGTGACGACATCGCCACGGTGAAGAACGCGATCAGGCTCGTCGGGTGCTTCGAACCCGGGCTCGGGACCCTCGTTGCCCCTTCCCGTCTCACAGCTTTCGATGGGTTTACCTACAATATCGAAGAGCCGAACCAGTTCTGTCGGCCAGTCTCCTCGATCATTGACGAACAAATGCTGTCATGTAGCGACTCAATCGGAATAATATTACAATTAATTGCCGATCATTCTAAAAGATACTCAACATTTAATTTGAAACCGCTCGCTACTCAGAATACAGTGGAGGTTCGTCTTCATAGCGGAACACTTGAAGCTCGGAAAGCACTGCTCTGGATCAGCCTGTGGCAGCAGATCCTGTGGGCGGCCGAGAACCGTGACGGTATCCCACCTCTGACGCCACGGCAGGTGATCCGGCCGGTCGAGGACATCATCGCCCTCGCCCGCACCTGGCTCCCGGAAGCGAGGCAGCCCCAGCAGCAGGCGTTTCTGGAGCGACTCGAGCGCCGCCGGGCCGAGGTCATCGAGACATGGAAGATCCACCCGGAGCTTCGACCTTGGCTCGAGGGCGCGGCCGGCTGGCTCGGTCCTCCGGCTGATCCGCTGGACGGACCCCGGGACTTCCTGCGCGCGTCCAGGGAGCGGCCCTGTCGAGATGCCAGCAACAACGAAAAGCTGAACCAGGTGTTCAGCGTGATCGAAGTGCTTGCCAGCGCGGGGATCGTGCCCGAGCCTGGCTTCTACGCGGGCCACCCCAATGGCCATGCGGTGATCACGGCACGCACTGCGGAGGGGGTCGTCCCCGTGATCCACGTCTGGGATCATTCGCAAGGACTGAAATTCTGGATCTACCACTCTCCGCCTGGGGACGCGCTCGGCCGTACTCGTTCGAATTATACGGAGATCCGCACCGATTCGGCCAACTGGTTGGAGCGCTTGGGGCAGCTCCTGGCAGGACGATTCCAGATCCAGACGACATCGACACTAGACTTCAGTGTCTAGTACCTCGTCCAGCCGGCGCGCCAGCTCCCGGCACCAGGGCTCGATCCAGGGGCTGCGGAACAGGTCGAGGTGGTCGCCCACGATCGGCACGATCTCCACCTGCGGGACGATCCGCTGGACGCTGCGCGCGGGGTCGTCCAGCTCCTCGTCGCGCCGCCGGCAGGCCGCTGTCTGGAAGAGGACCACCCGCGCCCGGACCGCGGCCGGGAGGGGCCGGTACCGGAGCACGGCCCCGACCTGGGCGTGCCACATGCGCAGCCGGCGGACGAGGTCCGGTGGCCACCAGGACGCAACGTCGAGGTGGTGGCGGACCACGGGACCGTGGGTGAACATGGCCTTCAGACTATAGACGAACAAGGGAATAGAACTGAAGTCCCTGCCCGACACCGGCAGGAACACCGGGTCGGTGTCGACCAGCACCAGCAGGGCGACCGGCTCCCCCTGGGCCTCGAGCTGCCGGGCGACCTCGTGGGCGACCTTGCCGCCCGTGCTCCAGCCGAGGAGCAGGTAGGGGC
>JAVEVO010000297.1:0-4182 GCA_034005005.1 Myxococcota bacterium | reverse complement strand
AGCGAGGGCGAGGGGGACGGGGCCGGTCGCGAGGGGGAGGGCGACGGCCGCGAGGGCGAGGGGGAAGGGGAGGGTAGCGAGGGCGAGGGCGAGGGCGAAGGCGGGCTTCCCCTCGACTTCGAGGCCCTGGTCAGCCCCTGCGGTGGCTGGGGAGTCGATCCGCAGTACCTGGCGGAGGGCGCGATCGGGGAAGCCCCCGAGGGGGGCTACTGTGCGGCGGAGGTCGGCTTCTGGCGCTACGATGGCGCGGGGGACTCCTTGCTGCTGCTCGACCAGCGTGTCGAGCTCAACTGCTGCGGGAAGCGCACCATCATCCCCGTCTGGGACGGCAGCACCCTGACCGTCACCGAGCGCGACGAGCCGCCCCCCGACGGCAGCCGCTGTCGCTGCAACTGCGTCTACGACTTCGCGGTGCGGATCTGGGGCGGGCTGCCCGGCGTCGACGAGCTCCCCCTCCGGCTGGTGCGCGAGGTCGTGGACGTGGCCGGCCAGCCGGCCACGGTCACCGAGGTCTTCGCCGACACCCTCCCCCTCGACCTGGACGCCGGCGTCCAGGCCCTCGCCGCCAGCGCGGCCGCGACCTGCCAGGAGCCGCACTGCGGTGAGGCCTGCCTGGCCCTCTGCAGCGCCACCTGTCACCAGCGGGAGGTCTGCGCGGCCGAGTGGGAGAGCGAGTACGACGAGGCGGAGTGCCTGCACCAGTGCAAGGCCACGATCCGCCGGATGCCCGAGCTCGTCGAGGAGGCCTTCATCGTCGCGTTCAGCGAGTGCATGGGAGGCGACGAGTGTCAGTGGGACGATGCCTGCTTCAGCGCCGGACTGGCCGCGGCCGCGCCCGACTTCCAGGACGATCCCCTCTTCGCCACCTGCATGGCCCGTCACGAGGCCTGCGACAGCGAGGACGGCGGCTTCAGCGACGATCCGTGCTACTACCTCTTCATCCTCCAGGAGAGTGTCCGGAGCAGCGCCGCGGAGTGTCTGCAGCGGGAGTGTGACGAGGTCAGCGACTGCCTCCAGGGCTACTTCGACGTGCCGCTCTGAGCCCTCCCCGTCGGTCCGGTGACGCTCGCCAGGGACAGCAGCGCCGCGCCGCCCAGGAGTCCGGCCAGGCCGGCGCTCCGTAGTACCAAGGTCCCCGGCGGCTCATCTGCCAGCTCGCCGAAGAGCAGGGCTCCGGCGATCGCGGGCAAGAGGATGAACCCGACGGTGTAGACCGGCGCGAGCACCACCGCCCGTCCCTTCTGGAAGCCGACCTGCTGCAGGACCATCGACCCGCCGTTGCCGCCGAGCAGCAGCAGCAGCAGGACCGCGGCGTACGGCCAGTCGCGCCCCAGGGCCGCCAGCCCGAGCTCACCCGCCGCGAAGGCGGACATCAGCAGCTTGGTGGCCACCAGGCCCAGGGACGCGGCGAAGCTCGACGCGAGGCCGAAGAGGACGTCCGCGAGAGCCCAGCCGAGCGCCCGGCTGAGCAGCCCGGGGCCCAGGGAGCCCGCGAGCAGCACCAGCAGCACCCCCCAGGCCAGGGGGTGCGCGGTCGTGGCCCGGGCCTGGGCCCAGCTCGCGGGAGGGCCGGCGTCACCGCCCGCCACGCCGAACAGGACGACGCCGGTGATGGTGAGCCCGACCCCGACGGCCATCGCGGTGGTGATCCGCTCGTGCAGGAAGAAGTGCGCGAAGAGCACGAGCACCACCAGCCCCACCCCGAGCATGGGCGAGACCAGGGAGAGGGGGCCCCGGGCGAGCGCGGCCGCGAGGGGGACGATCTGCAGGTTGGTCAGCAAGAAGCCAGCCAGCCAGATTGGATTCGTGAGGAAGTTCTTGATGTTACGGAGCAGCCCCGTCTGCTCCAGCGCCGGCAGCGCGGCTGCCCCGCGCTTCTCCAGCGCGATGCCGACGTTGAGCATGGAGTAGGCGAGCGCGGCCAGCAGCACGCAGACCAGCGTGTCGGACGTCATCGCCGCCTCCCTCAGGGGACCAGGGCCTGGGCCAGCAGGACCCAGCCGGCCTCGTCGATCGTGCTCGGGGCCTCGAGCAGCGGGCGATCGGCCAGCGCGTCCTGGAGCCCGGGCACGTCCGCGCAGGTCAGCAGGCCGGGCAGGAAGAGGTCCGCGGGGAAGGGGAGCACCTCCGCGAGGGTCTGGTCGAGGAGGACGCGCAGGGAGCCCGGCGAGCCCTGGATCAGCACCGGGCCGAGGTGCGGGTCGGTGGCCGCGGCCAGCAGGGCCGTCACGGTCGCGCGGGGGCCCCGCGCGACCAGCGCGACGGGCTCCGCGGGGTGGTGACGCAGCAGACGCAGGCCGGCCCGCAGGTCGTGGACGCGCTGCCCGGCCAGGGAGCCGCCGAGGGCCAGGACGAAGCCGCCGAGCCGGTTCGGGGCCGCGGGGTCGGTCTCCGGGGAGAAGCCTTCGGTGAGCTCGCCCGTGGCCCGCACGTCCAGCATGGCGACCAGCGCCTCCCGCCCGGCCAGGGCAGCAGCCGGCGCCAGGCAGCCGGCCCGGCCCTCGTCCGCGAGGCAGAGCACCTTCCCTCGCGGCCAGGGGCAGCCCGGCGCGGGCTGGACGAGCACGGGCAGGGGCGGCTGACCCGGGCGGGCGAGCAGGCCGCCGGTCTCCCCGGCCACGCCCCGCCAGGTGGCCTGGAAGGTGACCGCGTCCTCGCCCGCGGCCGGCGCGTCCGGGGCGAGCAGCCCCTCCAGGCAGGCGGGGAGCCCGGCCGCGGGCGGTCGCTGCCGCAGGGCCGCGTCGAGCTGGGCCCGGACCGCGGCGACCAGCGTCCCGTTGTCCCGGGGCGGGGTCAGGTGCAGCTCGGCCGAATCGCCGTAGGTCGCCGGCTCCACGACGGGCCCGGCCTTCCTCAGCAGGTGCTCCGCGAAGAAGCCGTACAGGCTCTCCCGCTTGGGCCGGGACAAGGCGTGCCCCCCCGGGTAGCCCTCGTGGAGCAGCATCGCGGAGGCCCCGTATCGCGCAAAGACCGCCCGGGCCCGCTCGACCAGGGGGGCGACGTCGGCCGTGCGGGCCACCACGTCGTCCTCGTCGCCGGTGAGCACGAGGGTAGGCCGGGGCGCCCGCAGGGCCAGCAGGGTGTCGCTGCCCCCCTGCCCCAGGAAGCCGGCGACGTAGTGCTCCGGGTGCGCGGGCAGGGACTGGTGGATCTTGGTCGACCAGTCGAAGACCCCGTCGACCACGGCCAGCGCCCGGATCCGGTCGTCCGCCGCGCCCTGGTGGAAGAGGGTCTCGCCGCCCCCCGAGTGGCCCGTGGCGCCCAGCCGGGCGGGGTCCACCTCGGGGCGTGCGGCGAGGTAGTCGAGCATCCGCCGGGCGAGGCTCGTCAAGGGGTGCTGCACCGGGCCCTCGCCGAGCACGGCGGCCGCGGCGATCCAGTGGCTGTTCTCCCAGCGCCCCAGGTCGCCGAAATCCAGCCAGTCCGGCGCCAGGACGACGAAGCCCTGGGCCGCCAGGTTGAAGCCGGCCGTCAGGATCGTCGGGTGGTGCTTACCCGGCCCGAGGTGGCCGTGGTGCAGGAGGATCCCCGGCCGGCGCTCCCCCGGGGCCAGGTCCGCGGGCCGCAGCAGCAAGGCCGGCACGTGGATCCCGGGGACCCCTTCGAGCAGCAGGGTCTCCACCTGAACCGCTCCCCGGTCGAGGGTCGCGACGAGCCGGGCCGGTACCGGCTCCTCGCTGCCGGGCAACCGGTCGAGGCCGAGGCCCTCCCGCAGGACCTCCTGCAGCTCGGCCCGCCGCTGCTCCCAGGCCGCCACGTCGGCGGGAGGCGCCAGGGTGGGCAGCAGCCCCTCGAGGTAGGCCGTGTACAGGCCGCTCTCGGGCAGCAAGGCGGCGGGGAGCGGCCCGGCCGTGGGCGAGAGCTCAGCGCCGGGGCAGAACCCCGCGGTTCGTCCCCAGGGGCAGCCCGCCGACGGGGGGGGCTCCGGGCAGGTGGGGTCCCCGGGGGCGGCGGCGTCGGTGCAGCCCGCCACGAGCGTGAGCAGGAGCAGCGCGAGACTTTCGAATGAGTATCCAGAATGGGATCGGTACCGAAGAACCATAGAGTTGGCCGAATCCATGACCAAGGAGAGAGAATCCGGCCGGGAGCCTCGAGCTCGAGGGGGGGGACACCGCGCCGGTCGTGACCGGGCCGCGGGCGAGGGCGGGAGGCTCAAGGGAGGCGCTGCCAGGCCTCCTGGGC
>JAVEVO010000011.1:0-81952 GCA_034005005.1 Myxococcota bacterium | reverse complement strand
GCACGACCCGGCCAACGCGCAGGTGCTCGACAGCCTGGCGCGCGTGCGTGACCGGCGGGGCGATCGGCGCGGGGCCCTGGAGCTGCTCGAGCGCTCGGTGAGGGTCGCGCCGCAGCGCAGCCAGGGCTTCAACAACCTGGGCATCCTGCGGGCCCTGAACCGCGAGCCGGAGCTGGCGGAGCGGGCCTTCCGCCGGGGGCTCTCCTTCCAGCCCGCCGACAGCTCCCTGCTGCTCAACCTGGCCCACCTGCTCGCCCTGCAGCCGACCCGCGGCGACGAGGCCATCGCCCTGTACCGTCGCGGGATCACCGCCGCCCCGGACAACGTCGACGCCTACCTCGCGCTCGCGACCCTCCTCGCCCGGGCCGGTCGCCTGGGGGACGCGGCCGCGGCCCTGGGACGCGCCGCGGACCTCGCGCCCGGCAACCCCACCCTGCGGCAGCAGGCCCTGCGCCTGGCCCAGGAGGCCGCCCGGAGATAGCCCCGGCCGGACCGCGCCGGGGGGCTTGCTCCGCAACGGAGTTACGCAGATCATGCAGCCCATGGAGCTGCAGCGCTTCATCGCCACGCGCCAGGCCCGCTGGGATCGGCTGGAGAGCTTGCTCCGGGTGGCCGAGAGCTCGCCACCCGCCGAGCTCGGCCGGGTTCGCCTGCTGACCTTGCTCCACCTGTACCGGATCGCCTGCTCCGACCTGAACCAGGCCCGGGCGTTCACCGCCAACGCGGCCCTGCTCCGGCGCCTCAACGACCTCACGGGCCGCGGCTACCGCTTCCTCTACCGGGAGCGGCCGCGCGGGGTCAGCCTGGCCGCGGTCGGCCGCTTCTTCCGCTGGCAGGTGCCCGCGGTGTTCCAACAGGAGCGCCGCGCGGTCGCGGCCGCGGCCGCGGCCCTGCTGATCGGGGCGACCATCGGCTTCTCCGCGGTGCTCATGGACCCGGCGTACGCCCGCGACCTGGTGCCCGCGCAGTTCTTCGCGGACAGCCCGGCCGCGCGAGTCCACCACATCGAGACCTCCCCCGAGCGCATCGCCTCGCTGCAGGAGGCCGCCAGCTTCTCGGCCGACCTGTACACCAACAACATCCGGGTCTCCTTCTTGGCGTTCGCGCTGGGCGCCCTGACGCTCGCCGGCGGGGTGATCTACCTGATCTGGACCGGGAGCTGGCTCGGGGCGATCGCAGCCTCCTATCTCCTGGACGAGGTCGGGCTCTTCTTCTTCGCCTGGGTCGGGCCCCACGGCGCGCTGGAGCTGCCCGCGATCGTCTTCGCCGGGGCCGCCGGGCTGGTGGCCGGCCACGCCCTGCTGCTGCCGGGCGAGCTCACCCGGGGCAGCGCGTTGCGCCAGGCCTGGCCCGCGGTCTGGACGATGATGCTCGCCACCGCGGCCTTCCTGGTGCTCGCCGGCGGGATCGAGGGCTCCTTCTCGCAGCTCTCCGCGCAGACGGTGCCCTATGCCCTCAAGGTGGGGGTCGCCCTGGTCCTGCTCGGCCTGCTGCTGGCCTACCTCTTCTGGATGCGGCAGCGGCCCCGGACCGGGCACCCATGAGCGGGGTGGCCCACGACGCCGGCGGTCTCGGGGGGTGGTCCGGCGAGGCGGACGGGGGCGGCCGGGCGACGATCCTCACCCCCGAGCTGACGCCGCTGCAGTTGGTCCCCGCGGGGCCCGGCAGCCGCTTCCTGGCCCTGATCATCGACACCGCGCTGATCCTGGGGGTGTCCGCGGTCCTGGAGACCCTCCTCCTGGCGACGACCCCCCTGGGGCTGGCCGCGGCCCTCGGTGCGACCTTCGGCTTCGCCCTGTCCTGGGCCTACCCGATCTGGTTCGAGGTGACCCGCCAGGGGCAGACCCCCGGCAAGAAGCTGCTCGGGCTGCGAGTGGTGGACGCGCGAGGCCTGGGGGTCGGCCTCTCCCAGTCCTTCGTGCGCAACATCGTCCGGACCCTCGACTTCGTCCCCTTGTTCTACGGCCTCGGCCTCGCGGTGGCCTTGGGCGACCGCCAGGGCCGACGGCTGGGAGACCTGGCGGCCGACACCCTGGTCATCGAGGACGGCCAGGCCGCGGACCCGGTCCGGGCGCTGGCGGCCGGCCGCCAGCTCCGCAGCCTGGAGTCTCCCGAGCTGCGCCGCCGGGTGGCGCGCCGGATCTCCCTCGAAGAGCGGGAGCTGCTCATCGCCCTGACGGTGCGCCTCCCCCGGCTGGACGCGCAAGCCCGCTTCGACCTGCTCGAGGAGGTCGGCGGCTACTACCGGGTCCGGCTCGGCATCGACGATCCCCACCTCTCCGGCGAGCAGGTGGTGCGAGGCCTGACCGCCCTGCTGGTCGGCCTCCCCCGACAGCCGGCCGAGGACCGGCCATGACCCTCCCGCCCGAGGTCCCCACGGCACCGGATCTGGAGACGCCGCCCGACGCGGGACCGCCGCCCGGCGCGGGACCGCCGCCCCCGGCGCTCCCCCACCCCGCGAGCCGCCGCTGCCCCGCGTGCCAGGCCCCGCTGCCCGGCGGGCTGGAGCTGCCCGCGGCCGGAGGTGAGGTCGTCTGCCCCCGCTGCCGGCAGCGCTTCACCATCACCGTCTTTTCCGGGCGCGCCCCCGCGCTCCCCGACCGCACCGCGCTCGAGGCGCCCCTCCCTGGCGCGGCCGGGACCTGCCCCGCCCACCCCCGCAACCTCGCGGTCGCCACCTGCGATCGGTGCGGCGCCTTCCTCTGCGAGCTCTGCCGGATCCGCTTGCCCCCGCAGCAGTTCTGCTCGACCTGCTTCGCGCGGCTGCGGGAGGAGGATGCGCTCGCCGGGACCCCGACGACCCACCGCAACCACCTCGGGATCGGCACGCTGCTGCTGCTCTGCGGTGTGCTGCTCTCCCCCCTGCTGGTCTGCTGCGGACCGGCGGCGCTGATCGTGGGCGTGCAGGGGCTGCGGCGGCAGCGGCGCCTCGCCGAGACCGAGGGGCGGGTGCGGCTGGGGATCGTCGTCGCGCTGGGCGCCCTGGAGACCGTCGTCGCGCTCCTCCTGCTCGTGCTGCTGCTCCTCGGCTTCGCGGAGGAGCTGCCATGAAGCCCGGCCCCCCACGCGTCCTCCTCGGCGAGCGCCGGACCCTCCTCGGCTATGCCCGGCTGTACCGGACCGCGGACGGGTTGCTGAACGAGGAGCTCGACACCTTCACGATCCGGCGGCAGCGGATCTTCTGGGATGACGTGCTGGCAGTCACCCTGCACCGCCGGACAGGGCTCGATGGCACCGCCTGGCTGCTGGGCGGGACGGGGCTCATCGCCTGGTTCGCGTTCGCAGTCATCGGGCTGACCAGCAGCCACGCGGTCCTCGGCCTGCTCCTCGGGCTGCTCGGCGCGTCGCCCTTCTGGATCTCCGCCGGGCTGCGGGCGCGCTCGGGCCTCGCGGTGGTGACGGTGCAGGGGCGCCGCACCACCGGCGTGGCGGAGTTCTGGCTCCGCCAGCGACGGGCCCGCCGGCTCTACGACGAGCTCACGGCCGAGACCCGCCGACGGCAGGGCGAACTTGCCGAGGCCCCCGGGCTCCGCTAGGTTGGGTCGGCGCGCCGGCGGCCGCGGCCGGGCCGGCTCGCCCCGGAGGCCAGTGTTGCGACGATCCCCACGGCGCCCCCGCGCCCCCGGCTCCCAGCTTGCCGCGCTGCTGGCCGCCGCGGCCCTGCTCACCGGCTGCCTCGCCAGCTACCCCGCCGACCAGGACGCGAGCAGCCCGCCCGACGACGCGGGGCTCGACGACGCCCGTGTCGACGACGCTCACGTCGCCGACGCCGGGGAGGGCCGGGACGCGGCGGAGCTGCCCCTGGCGGACCTCGGCCAGCGGGTGATCGGCCGCGAGGCGACCTTCGAGCTGGCGACCTGGAACCTGCACAACTTCCCGGAGGACGAGGTGACCGCGGCCCGCGCCGCGGAGCTCCTGCGGGAGCTGGACCTCGACCTGATCGGCGTGCAGGAGATCAGCGAGGCCACGACCCTCGAGGCCATCGCCGCCGGGCTGGGGGACTTCGCAGCGGCCCTGTCCCCCGGCCCCTGCTACTCGTCCGGTGGCTGCCAGAAGACCGGCTTCTTGTACCGCCGAGGGCTGCTGACGCTCCCGGGGCCGCTGATCTCCCTGTTCACCGACGACGGCAACGCGTTCCCCCGGGCGCCCCAGCAGGCCCAGTTCCTGCTGCGCCGCCCCACGGGCGAGCAGCTCCCCCTCATCGCCATCGTCGTGCACCTCAAGGCCTACCCGGGCGAGGAGAACGAGGCCAGGCGGCGCCTCGCCTGCAACCAGCTCCAGCGCCACATCGACAAGATCCTCGGTGCGGATCCCACGGCCCAGGTGGCCCTGCTCGGCGATTTCAACGACGAGCTCGAGGATCCGCAGGAGGACAACGTCTTCACGGCGCTGCTGGAGCACCCCGAGCAGTACTTCTTTACTACCCAGGACCCGAGCGAGCTGGGTCACTGGTCCTATATTCCCTACCGTTCCTTCATCGACCACATCCTGATCACCACGGCGCTCGAGGCGAGCTTCGGCTCCGCCGTGACCCTCGCCGTGCCCCTGGACCGCTGGGTCGAAGAGTACTCGTACCGCGAGGTGATCTCCGACCACCGCCCCGTGGTGACCCGGTTCCGCTGGTGAGCCGGCCGCGCCCGCCCGCCGGGAGCCCATGGCCCCGCCGACTCGCCTCTGCTATGCTCCGGCCCCGATGACGGTCACGGGGACAGACGAGCAGCGGGCGGGAGGCGGGGCGTGGCTGGCCCGGGCCTTGCTCGGCGGGCGCCACCGGCTGTTCTTGGTCGCCGCCGCGGCCAACCTGGTGCGCCACCGGGCGCGCAGCCTCGCCACCTTGATCTGCCTGGTTGCGGTCGTGACTCCCCTGCTGGTGGCCGCCGCCATCGGGGAGGCCCTGTCGGTCCAGGCCCAGGCCCAGGTCGAGGCCGGGCCCGACCTGCTGGTGAGCGGAGACCACTACGGCCGGACCGGCACGGTCTCCCTCGCCCTGGCCGAGGAGATCCGCCAGATCCCGGGGGTGCTGCGGGTGACGCCCCGGGTGGTGGCCCGGCTGCAACTGGAGGGTCGGACCTTGACCCTGCTGGCCACGGACTCCCAGATCGCCCTGCCGGGGGCGCTGCTCGCGGAGGGTCGCGCCCCGCAACCGGGCCCGGGGCCCGACGAGGCAGTGGTCGGAGCCGCGGTGGCGGCCCAGTTCGGCGCCTACCCGGGCCTGGGGATCGCGATCGACGGGCGGCGCACCCGCCTGCTGCGGATCGTCGGCCTGTTCAGCCCGAGCAGCCCGCCAGGCCTGGCCAATGTCATCTGGACGCCCTTCGCGGCCGCGGAGCGGCTGTACGACCGGCCCGGCGAGGCCACGGAGCTGCTGGTCGAGACCCGCCCCGGCTACGCCCAGAGCGTCACGGAGGCCATCGGCGCCAGCCACCGGGAGCTGCGGCTGCAGACCCGGCCCCTGGTCCAGAGCTACCTCGAGCGGGGCTACGCCCTGCGCACGGGCTCCTTCGCCTTGCTCTGGCTGTTGCTCCTCGCGGCCACCGTGCCGGTGGTGGCGGTCACCTCCGGTTTCGGGCTGCGCGAGCGGCAGCGCGAGATCGCCCTGCTCCGGGCCCTCGGCTGGCACCGCAGCGAGATTTTCGAGCTGGGGCTGCTGGAGGAGATCTTCCTCGGGCTGGTCGCGACCGTGGCCGCGGGCCTGCTCGCCTGGACCTGGGTGCGCTTCTTCCACGGCGCGGGGATCGCCATGGTGCTGCTGCCGGGCGCGGGCCTGACCCCCGAGGTCCCGATCCCGGCGATCTTCCTGCCGGTCCCCCTGCTGCTGACCTCGGTCACGGTGACCACGGTGCTGCTGCTCGGCTCCCTGGTGGCGACCTGGCGGGCGGCCGCGGTCACCCCCGCCGCGGTGCTGCGATGAGCTCGCCCGGGCCGCTGGTGGAGGCCTGCGGGCTCACGCGGGACTACCCCCTGCCCGACCGCCGGGGCACCCGCCCCGTGCTCGCCGGGGTCGACCTGACCCTGCGACCGGGCGAGGCCGTGCTGATCACCGGCGCCTCGGGCTCGGGCAAGACCACCCTGCTGTCCATCCTCGCCGGCATGGAGCGGCCCAGCGGCGGGCGGCTGGTGCTGTTCGGTCGGGACACTGCGGAGTTCTCGGAGGCCAACTTCACCACCCTGCGCCGGGAGCGCATCGGACTGGGTTTCCAGGTGCCCCAGCTCTTGCCCGACCTGTCGGCCCGGGAGAATGCCCTGCTGCCCTTGCTCCCGCGCGGGCTCGTCACGGGCCGGAGCGGGGCGCGGGTGACGGAGCTGCTGGCCGAGTTCGGGCTCGCCCCCCTGGCCTCGTCCCGCAGCGGGCTGCTCTCGGGCGGAGAGCAGCAGCGCGTGGCCCTGGTGCGCGCCCTCGCGGCCGCACCCGAGCTGCTCTTGCTCGACGAGCCCGCGGCCCACCTCGACGTCGAGGCCCGGGGCATCCTCCAGCGGCTCCTGCTGCAGGCCCGGGCCGCGGGGGCGGCCCTGCTGCTCACCTCCCATGAGGGCTTCGGCACCGACTGGGTGGACCGCCAGCTCGAGCTCGCGGACGGCCGGCTGCGCCCCTCCGGTGGACGCGAGGCCGCGGTGCCGTGATCCTCAACCTGCCGACGATGCTCCTGCTCTTCGTCGCGGGCCTGGTCCTCGTGCTCGGCCTGGGGCTCGGGGGTACGGCCGGGCTGCTGGCCCTCTTCCCGGGGGAGGAGGAGATCCCCGGAGAGCCGCCGCCCGGCTGGCGACGCTCCGCGGACGCGGCCCTGCACGCGGGCGTGCGCGTCGCCCTGGTCCTGGTGGGGCTCGCCTGGCCGCTGCTGTACCTGGTGCTGCACAGCTACGTCCCCCGGATCCCCGGCGCGATGTGCATCTACGGCGTGACCCAGGTGGACCCGGGGCTGGTGCACGGCGTCGAGATCGCCTGGCCCGTGGCCTTGCTCGCGCTGACCCTCGGGCTCCTGCTGGACCGGGTGGACCGGGAGGCGGTGGGCGCGCCGAATCGCCAGCGCAACCGGGGCGTCTTCTGGCTCGCGGGAGCGTGTCTGGTCTTCGCCGCCTGGCAGACCATCCGCTTCCTGCTCGTCGACAAGGGCGGCGCCACGGTCTCCTGCTGCACGACGGCCAGAGACATCGCACCAGGACCAGGCTTTTTCCAGTACCTTGGTCTCTCCTTGCTGACGGAGCAGCCCACCCTCACGCCCTACCTGGCCTCCTCCGCCGGTCTGCTGCTCCTGCTCACCCTCGCGGGCGGCCTCGGCCGACGCCTGCCCCCGGTGGCCCTGAGCCCCCTCGCGCTGCTGCTGGCCGCGGCCGCCGGCGTGACCACCCTGGTCACCCTCGAGGGCATGTTCGGGGCGGTCTCGCCGCGGCTGCTCGGGCTGCCCTTCCACCACTGCCTGTACTGCGTGATGACCGAGTTCGTCGATGCGCCCCTGTTTCTGGGCGCGGCCCTGGGCTCGGCCCTGACGTCGGCCCTCGCCGCCGGGGTGGCGAGCCTGGCCGACGCCGGGAGCTCGCCCCCCGCGCAGCGCTGGACCGTGGCCCTCTGGCGGCTCGGCGCCGTGTTGCTGGCTTGCTCCCTGGTGATGGTCGGCGTCCACTTGATCGTTGCGGAGCTGCGCTGATGCCCCCGGAGCCCCTCCCCATCCGCATCGGGCTCCGCCAGGCGGCCCTGGCCCTGCTGGGGGCGCTGGCCCTGGCCCTGCTCGGGGAGGCGATCCAGGCCCAGGTCGCCACCCGGGAGCGCTGCCTCCTCGACCGGCTCCCGATCCAGCCGATCTACCAGGTGCGGGTCAACCAGCCCGACGGCCAGTCGCTGCACTTCGGGTCCCCGCGCTGCGCCTTGTCGTACCTGGAGCGGCTGGGCACCCTCCGGGACCTGGAGGTGATCGTCACCGACGAGGTCGCCGGGCGCCCCGTCCCGGCCCGGCAGGCCTTCTTCGTCCAGAGCGAGGTGCTCACCTCCCGCCAGGACGGGAACGACTGGCACGTCTTCGCGGACGAGGTGGAGGCCCGCCGGCATGCCATGCGCTACGAGGGCCAGCTCTTGCCCGACCCCTTCGCTCGCTGGGAGCAGGAGGCCCCGGCCCCGCTCCCGCCCGCCGCACCGTACGCCGCGCCCGTCGTCCCGGGGGCGCCCGGGGCGCCGGCCTCCCCCACGGCCCAGCCGGGGGCCGCGAGCGGCGAACCATGAGCACCCTGGGACGCGGCGGGCTGGTCCTCCTGGTGCTGCTCGCCGGGCTGGTGAGCCTGCTCCTGCTGCTCGCCGGCGAGGAGCGAGGAGGCGGGCCGCTCCGGGAGCGGGCCGCCGCCATGGGCCAGGCCAGCGGCGGCCTGGGCCTCGGCTCCTCCCTGATCCTGGAGTGGTCCCCGCGCCACCTCGACCCACGCCTCGAGCGGGCCTCCTCGTGCGACGCCTTCCCCCTGCCCGGCGGGCCCGGCTACTGCCCCGACCAGACCTCCGGCCTCTTCTCCCCTCCCGACGAGACCGAGGGGCTCCCCCGGGTAGGCCGGGCCCCCTGAGCCCGTGCTGGCCGGCGCCGCCCGCCAGGCCGTTGCGCATCGACCCGTCCGTCCAGAGCTGCTAGATTGGCCCCGCAGGCGGTCGACCGCGGCGGTCGACCCAGGATGGGGAGAGGTGACGATGAGACGGTGGCACCTGGTGGTCGTGCTGGGGGCGCTGGTGCTGGCGCTGGGCGGGAGCGGCTGCGGCGAGGACGGCGGCGGGAGCGAGGGCGAGGGCGAAGGTGAGGGCGCCGAGGGCGAGGGTGAGGGTGGAGAGCCGCTGTCCGGCTTCGGCCTGTTGTCCGGCGAATGCGGTGTGCTCGACGACGAGCTGACCAGCGCGGGCTCGGCGCTCGTGCTGAACCACCTCGACTTCGGCAGCGATCCCTACGACGAGGCCGACCGGGACCTGCTGTCGCCGGGCGGCCAGGAGATCCTCGCGGACGGCAACGCCGGCGGCGGGTCCCTGCTCTCGGAGGTCTTCGCCTACGAGGTGCTGTACCGCTGCGAGGGCGCCGAGCTGCTCAAGACCGAGACCGAGATCGTCTACGAGGGGCAGGGCAAGCTCACGGACCTCCTGGTAGGCCTCGACGGACTGAAGATCGGCGTCTCCGTCACCCGGGCGGTGGGCTGGCCCCGGGAGGACCCGTACCCGGTGGACCGGGCCAAGGCGCTCCTCGAGGACAAGCTGAGCGACGTCCAGGCCAGCAGCGGTCACGTCGCGGCCGAGGACCGCTGGGCCAAGCAGATCCTCCACGTGATCGCCTACGGCGAGGGCCACGCCGAGTCCGTCCGCACGGCCTTCACCCAGATCGACGAGGGGATCATCGGCGACACCGTGGTGGTCGTGACGGTCACCGACGGCGACGACGCGTTCCTCTACTGATCCGAAGGTCCCTTCTCAACGAACCTCCGGCCGTGCAGGTAGGCCAGAGGGAGCATCACCAGGGCCAACAGGTCGGTCGGGTCCGCGACGGGCCGGCGGGCCCCACCGTCCAGGAGGTCGGCGAAGAGCGTCAGCAGCCCCGCGGCCGCGACCGACAGCTTGATCGCCACGAAGGGGAAGGCGGTCGCCAGGATGGCCAGCAGGAGCTGGCCGCGGGTCAGGGGGTAGCGCGCCGGGGGTGGGCGCCCCCGGACCCAGCCTCCCAGGCTCGCCAGGCTGTTCGCCAGGGCGGTGAGCAGCAGCGGGAAGTAGAACAATCCAGCGAAATCACTCAGCTTCCCCGACAGCCAGCCTGGAACCGCCGGCCAGCCCTTGAGCAGGTGATCGTTGAGCGCGAGCAACAGCAGGGCGAGCAGGGGCCAGGGATGGAGGAACTCCCGGGCCGCGAGCCGAGGTCCGGGGGGCAGGTCACCCGCCCGAGGGCGCGTTGCGGGACGCGCTGCTCGGGACCGCGAACTTCCAGATGCGGGTGCCGCCGTCCCGGGTGGTGGTGAAGAAGATCTCGTCGTTCTTGCTCCAGAAGGGATACCAGTCGTCGGCCGCGTGGCGCGTGAGCTGCAGGGGGTTGCGACCGTCGGCCTCCATCAGCCAGAGGTGCGTCCCGCCCGTGAGGGAGACGTAACGCCGGGCGCCCTCCGCGAGGGGCAAGGTGTAGCGCCGCGCGGCGTCCCCCGCGACGGAGCAGTAGACGATCCGCCGCCCGTCCGCGGACCAGCGGGCCTGGATCGCGCCCCGGTCCGTGGGGGTGGTAAGCTGCGTCAGGCTCGCACCCTCGATGTCCATGGTCCACAAGGCGAATAGCCCGTCCGCTCCGGGGGCCGGGCGCTGGAAGAGGATCAGCCTGCCGTCGGGCGAGAACCGGGGATAGAGCCCCTCGCCATAGAGGGTCGGCGCACCGGTGGCGAGCTCCCGGACCCAGACGTACCAGCGACCGTCCTGGGGCGAACGGGACGAGTAGGCGATCCGCCGCCCGTCGGGGGACCAGTCGGGGAGCTCCTCGTCCGCGTCCGCGCTGGTGATCTGTCGCCGCGCCACGCCGCCCTGGGTGGACATGACGTAGATGTCGAAGTTGCCCGCCTGGTCCGAGGCGAACGCGACCTGGCTGCCGTCGGGTGACAGCGCCGGCTGCTTCTCGATCCCGGGGAAGGAGGTCAGCCGCGTCACGGCCTGGCCGCCGAAGTTGCGCTTCAGCGCCAGATCGGTCCCCTCCCGCTCGCCTCGTACGACGTAGACGAGCAGGGCCCCGTCGGTGGAGATCACGGGCCAGTACGCGGGCGACTCCGCGGTCAGCCGGGTCAGATTGGCGAGCCCCTCGCCCTCCGCGACCAGCGGGAGCGCGGCCACCGGTGAGGCGGGCGGCGCGGCGACCACGGCCGCGCCCGCGCCGGTCGGGACGGAGACAGGAGGAGTGGTCGCCGCGGCGCCGAGCCCGCCAGCGGACTCCCCGGCCGGGACCGGGCTCGGCGTGGTGGCCGTCGGCGCCGCGGCCGGTTCGACGGGCGAGGCCGCCGGCGCGGGGGCGGCCGTGCTCTTCCAGGTGTCCGACTTGGCCTGGTCGTCGGTGGAGCCACCCGTGGTGCCGAAGGAGCCGAGGCTGAGCACGAGCCCGGCCGCGAGGACCAGGCCGCCCAGGATCTGCCGCACACCTACCTGCATCGTGCTCATGCCTCCACTCGCCGGGAGACGACCATCGCCGGATCGATCCCGTTGTCGCGCAGCGCCCGCTCCCACCGCAGGGCCAGGGGGGTGTCGAAGATCAGCTCGGCGGAGAAGGGCACCGGCACCCAGGAGCCGATGGCGATCTCCTGCTCGAGCTGGAAGGGCCCCCAGCCCGAATAACCGAGGCAGACATGGTAGCGCAACGGGCCCCGTCCCTCGGCGATGGCCTCGAGGACCTCTCGGGAGGAGCTCAGGGCGATCCCCTCCGCGACCACCAGGGAGCCCTCGATGGTCCAGCCGGACTCGTGGACCACCCACCCCCGGGAGGGGGAGACCGGGCCCCCGTAGAGCACCGGCTCGGTGAAGCCGGCCGTGTTCTCGAGCCCGACCTCCTGCAGCAGCCGCCCGAGGGGCAGCTTGAGGGAGCGGTTCACCACCAGCCCCATCGCCCCGCCTTCGGTGTGCTCCATCAGGAAGATCAAGGTGCGGACGAAGTTGGGGTCGGGGAGCGACGGTGCCGCCACCAGGAAACCGGGAGCGAGGGCGGTCTGCAAGCCGGCCATGGGAGGTTCCTCGGCGCGCCTGGCGCCTCCTGAGCCGGCGTGCGCCTACCCGGCCCTGCTCCGTGAGTGTACCCGGGGACGCCGGAGCTGTCACGGAAGGAGCAGCGGGCCACGCTCCGGGCGGCCGCGGCCCCCTGACCGACCCGGTCCACCTCGTCGCGGGGAGGACCGGACCGGCGGGCGACGCGGCACGGGGGAGATCGTCGCAACTCCACGTCCAGGTTACCATCCTTGTTGACGACGACGCGTCCCCGGAGGTAGTTTGCTGTCCGCTTCGTCAGGGGTCGAGCCGGGTCGCTCGCTCCCGTACCAGGGGAAACAACCACTTCTCCGAAGGAGCTCGTCCATGATCATCGGAATCCCGACCGAGGTGAAAGTCCACGAGTACCGCGTGGGCATGGTGCCTTGGGGCGTGCGGCAGTTGGTCGAGCATGGTCACCAGGTCGTCGTCCAGCAAGGCGCCGGGCTGGGCAGTGGCATCAAGGACGAGGCCTACCAGCAAGCTGGCGCCCGGATCCTCTCCTCGGCCGACGAGGTCTGGGGCGTGGCCGACATGATCATCAAGGTCAAGGAGCCCCTACCGGTCGAGTATCCCCGGATGCGGGAGAACCAGATCGTCTACACCTACTTCCACCTGGCGCCGGTGCCCGAGCTGACCACCGCGGTCCTGGAGCGGAAGATCATCGGCGTCGCCTACGAGACCATCGCCCCGCCGGGCGGTGGGCTGCCTTGCCTGAAGCCCATGAGCGAGGTCGCCGGCCGGATGGCGATCCAGGTGGCCGCCCGCTCCCTCGAGAAGGAGCACGGCGGCAAGGGGCTGCTGCTGGGCGGCGTGCCGGGCGTGCGGCGGGCGAGCGTGACGATCATCGGTGGCGGCGTGGTCGGCACCAACGCCGCCAAGATCGCGCTCGGGATGGGGGCGAGCGTCACCCTGCTCGACGTCGACCTCGGCCGCCTCGAGTACCTGGATCACATCTTCCAGGGGGCCGTGCAGACCGTCTTCTCCAACCCCGTCAGCATCGAGGAGAACGTCGTCCAGGCGGACGTCGTCGTCGGTGCGGTGCTGATCCCCGGGGCGAAGGCCCCCCACCTGGTGACGCGCGAGCTGCTGAGGCGCATGGAGCCCGGCTCCGTGGTCGTCGACGTCGCCGTGGACCAGGGCGGCTGCATCGAGACGTGCCGGCCGACCACCCACGAGCACCCGACGTTCGTCGAGGAGGGCGTGGTCCACTACTGCGTGGCCAACATGCCCGGCGCGGTGGCCCACACCTCGACGCTGGCCCTGACCAACACCACCCTGCCCTACGGTATCCAGATCGCGGACCTGGGCGTCGAGGGGGCCGCTCGCCGCAGCCCGGCGATCTTCTCCGGGGTCAACGTCTACAAGGGGACCCTCGTCTACGAGGCGGTCGCGACCTCGCAAGGCCGCACCTGGGAGCCCTTGACCCTGTAGCCCTTCCCCGCGGCGCTCGCTGGCCCGTACCGGCCCTCCTGCTCCGCTCCGGACCGCGCCCGGGGCCGGGTTGGGGAAGACGATCGCTTCCCGGCGCCCACCTTTCTACAATGTGCACCCGGTCCACCCTCGAGGAGGTGACGATGCGCGATCCCCGGTTGGCCATCCTGATCCCCACGCTGCTCGGCCTGCTCGGCCTCTTCGCCTGTGACGACGGAGACGACCGCCGGGGAGGAGGCGAGGGCGAGGGCGAGGGCGAGGGCGCCGAGGGCGAGGGCGCCGAGGGCGAGGGCGCCGAGGGCGAGGGCGCCGAGGGCGAGGGCGCCGAGGGCGAGGGTGCCGAGGGCGAGGGCGCCGAGGGCGAGGGCGCCGAGGGCGAGGGCGAGGGCGAGGGTGCCGAGGGCGAGGGCGAGGGCGAGGGTGCCGAGGGCGAGGGTGCCGAGGGCGAGGGTGCCGAGGGCGAGGGGAGCGGGCCGCTGGCCTGGCTCACGGCCGACGACGCGGAGCCCGCCTTGCCCGCGGCCACGGCCCGGACCGCCGGCCCCGACGACTGGCGGGACGAGGTGATCTACTTCATCGTCACCGACCGCTTCGTGGACGGCGACCCGGCGAACAACGAGGCCGGTCTCCGTGACGATGGTACCCCACTCCACGACCGCACCAAGCCCCAGCGGTACCATGGTGGCGATCTCCCCGGCATCCTCTCGAAGATCGACTACCTGCGCAAGCTCGGCGTCACCGCGGTCTGGATGACGCCCATCGTCGAGAACGTCGTCGAGGACGACGGCCGCACCGGCTACGCCGGCTACTGGACCCACGACTTCACGAAGGTGGACCGCCACCTCGTGCCCGCCGCGGCCGCCGGGAGCAAGGAGGCGGGCCTCGCAGCCTACCGGGACTTCGTGACGGCCATGCACGACGCGGGCTTGCTCGTGATCCAGGACATCGTCGTGAACCACACCGGCAACCTGGCCCTGTACCGCATTGGGGGGCAGGAGCAGTGGGACCCGGCCTACACCGACAACTGCTACGGCGCGTCCGCGCACCTCTTCGTCGAGGACTCGAGCCACGCCGGCGCCCCCTGGGTCACCATCGGCCTGCGCACCAAGCCCCCCGCCCCCTTCGACGACCCCACCTACTACCACAACTGCGGCCGCAGCGACTCGCTGCCCAAGGGCGACCTCAACGGGCTGGACGACCTCGCCACGGAGAAGGCCGAGGTCCGGACCGCGCTGGCCACGATCTACGGAGACTGGTACGCCAGCGCCAACGTCGACGGCTTCCGCATCGACACGGTGAAGCACCTGGAGGAGGACTTCTGGGATGACTTCGCCAACGCGATCCGGACCAAGGTCGCAGCGTCCTCCCCGGCGCGGAAGTTTTTGCAGTTCGGCGAGGCGTACACCTTCTCCCACGGGGAGATGGCCAAGTTCGTCACGGGCGAGCGGCTGGACTCGCTGCTCAACTTCGAGCTGCAGCCCGCCCTGAAGTCGGTCTTCGCCCAGGACGGGCCCACCAGCAAGCTCACCACGGAGCTCGCCAACCGGGCGCTGCTCCGGGATGGCGCGATCGCCCGGGCCGGCTCCGGGGGCGTGTCGGCCCGCGACGGCGCGGTGAACTTCCTCGACAACCACGACGTCGCCCGGTTCCTCGACGACCCCAAGGCGGACGGCACCAAGCTGTTCGGCGCGCTGACCTACCTCTACACGACCCTGGGGATCCCCTGCATCTACTACGGCACCGAGGCGAACCTGGAGGGCATCACCGCGGACGGCGAGGGCGGCCGGGTAGACCTCGAGGACTACTCGACGACCGGAAAGCGTACCTTCGCCCTGATGCGCCGCCTGGCCGCGATCCGCAAGGACAACGTCGCCCTGCGGCGGGGCGGGATGGAGGTGATGGCGGACACCGACGGCCCCGGCCTGTTCGCGTTCGTGCGCCCGTCGCCCACGGGGAACGCCGGCGAGCACGTCTTCGTGCTGCTGAACACCGGCCCGGCCCCCGTCCAGCCCGCCCTGTCGGTGGGCGCCTGGCTGGCCGACGGAGACACCGTGACCAACCTCCTGCTCGCCTCCTTCGGCGGGGAGGAGACGGTCACCATCGCGGACGGGTTTTTGACCACCACGGTCGAGGCCCACGGAATGAAGATCTTCCGGAAGTAGTACCCGCTCGCCTCCCCTCCCCTCCTCACCCCATCACTCCTCCGCCGTGCTCGTGCTCGTGCTCGTGCTCGTGCTCGTGCTCGTGCTCGTGCTCGTGCTCGTGCTCGTGCTCGTGCCCATGTTCGTGCTCGTGCTCGTGCTCGTGCTCGTGCCCATGTTCGTGCTCGTGCTCGTGCTCGTGAGACGACTGGCGGAGGGAACGGCGCGGGAGCGGATGCGTGGCAGCCAAAACGCGAAAAGGCCACCCAGGTCTCCCTGGGTGGCCTCGTGGCGGGGTGGACGGGACTTGAACCCGCGGCCTCCGGCTTGACAGGCCGGCGTTATAACCAACTTAACTACCACCCCAGTCGGCACAGCGGGAGTGGGCGAAACAGGGCTCGAACCTGCGACCCCCTGGGTGTAAGCCAGGTGCTCTCCCACTGAGCTATTCGCCCGGGTACCGGCCGAAGCCGTTGCCTCAAGCGAGAGACCTTGTAGCGGCGCGCAGGGGGGGTGTCAAGGGCATATTCGCTGGCGACCGCTCGTCCGCGAGCAGGATCCCCGGCCCGACGCGCGCCGGGTCGTCCTCGTCCTCCAGGTCCTCGTCCTCCCGGTCCTCGTCGTCCGCGTCCTGGTCGTGCGGAGCAGATCGCGCTCGGCCCCGGACGGCCGCCGGGGCGTCGTCGTCCTCGTCCCCGAGCGCGCCCGGCACCGGAGCGGCGGCGGGCGGTTCCGTCACGTCGGTGGCGTCCGGCGCGGCGGCCGCGGCGAAGAGCTCCGTCGCGCCGACGAGGGCCACCCGCAGCACCTCGTCCATGTGGCGCACCGGGATCACGGTCAGGGCCTTGCGCACCTTGGCCGGGACGTCCTTGAGGTCCTTGGCGTTGTCGATGGGGATCAGCACCGTGCCGATCCCCCCCCGGTGCGCAGCCAGGAGCTTCTCCTTCAGGCCGCCGATCTCCAGGACCCGCCCCCGCAGGGTGATCTCGCCGGTCATGGCCACGTCCCGTCGCACCGGCCGCCCCGTGAGCGCGGACACGATGGAGGTGGCCATGGTGATGCCGGCGCTCGGTCCGTCCTTGGGGATCGCTCCCTCGGGGAAGTGGATGTGGAAATCGTGGGACTGGTAGAAGTCCCGGGGCAAGCCGAAGGTCGTGGCCCGGCTGCGCACGTAGCTCATGGCCGCCTGGGCCGACTCCTGCATGACCTCGCCGAGCTTGCCGGTGATGGTGAACTTGCCCTTGCCGGGGAGCAGGGCGACCTCGGTGGTCAGCAGATCGCCGCCGGTCATGGTCACCGCGAGGCCGTTGGTGACGCCGACCTCGTCGACCGCGTCCGCCATGCCGTGCTTGAAGCGGGGGACGTCGAGGAAGGAGGGGACGTTGGCCGCGGTGACGCGGACGTGGACCTCGCCACCGGACGCGCCGCGCTGCTCGACGACCTTGCGCGCGACCTTGCGGCAGATCGAGGCGATCTCCCGCTCCAGGTTCCGCACGCCGGCCTCCCGGGTGTACTCGTTGATGATCCGCTTCAGGGCCCCCTCGGCGAAGCCGAGGTCGACCGCGCCGATCCCGTTGGCCTCCTTCTGCTTGGTCACCAGGTAGCGCAGGGCGATCTGCAGCTTCTCGAACTCGGTGTAGCCCGGCAGGGTGAGGATCTCCATCCGGTCCTGCAAGGGAGCCGGGATCGCGTGCAGGTTGTTGGCGGTGGTGATGAACATGACCCGGGAGAGGTCGAAGTCCACGTCGAGGAAGTGATCGTTGAAGGTGTTGTTCTGCTCCGGGTCGAGCACCTCGAGCAGGGCCGAGGCCGGATCGCCCCGCCAGTCGGAGGAGAGCTTGTCGACCTCGTCGAGGAGGAAGACCGGGTTGCAGGAGCCGGCCTTGCGCAAGGACTGGATGATCTTGCCCGGGAGCGCGCCGATGTAGGTGCGCCGGTGGCCCCGCACCTCGGCCTCGTCCCGCACCCCCCCCAGGGACAGCCGCACGAACTTGCGCCCGGTGGCCCGCGCGATGGAGCGGGCGAGGGAGGTCTTCCCCACGCCCGGAGGCCCCACGAAGCAGAGGATCGGCCCCTTCAGCGTCTCGGCGAGGGACTGCACCGCCAGGTACTCGAGGATCCGCTCCTTGGCCTTGTCCAGGCCGTAGTGGTCGTGCTCGAGGATCGCGGCGGCCTCCTGGAGGTTCAGCTCGTCTCTGGTGATCACCCCCCAGGGCAGGGCGAGGATCCAGTCGACGTAGTTGCGGACGACCACCGCCTCGGCCGACATCGGCGCCATCAGCTTGAGCTTCTTCAGCTCCTTCTGGCACTTGGTCGCGGCCTCCTCGGACAGGGGCGTGGCCGCGATCTTCTCCTCCAGCTCGGCGATCTCGCTCTTGAACTCGTCCCGCTCCCCGAGCTCCTTCTGGATCGCCTGCATCTGCTCGTTGAGGTAGTACTCCTTCTGGGACTTCTCCATCTGGTGCTTGACCCGGGAGCGGATCTTCTTCTCGACCTGGAGGATCTCGATCTCGGCCTGCATCAACTCGTAGAGCCGCTCGAGCCGCCGGACCGGGCCGTCCAGCTCCAGGACCTCCTGCTTGTCGCTCTGCTTCAGCCGCAGGTTGGCGGCGATGGCGTCGGCCAGCCGGCCCGGGTCCTCGATGCCGTTGATGCTCAGGAGCATCTCGGGGGGGATCTGCTTGTTGAGCTTGACGCAGGCCTCGAAGGTGGTGCGCACCGCCCGGATCAAGGCCTCGAGCTCCACCCCCGGGGTGGCCGAGTCCGCCGGCAGAGTCGCCTCGACGAGGAAGTAGGGGTTCTCCTCGAGGAAGCGGCCGAGCTTGGCTCGCTGGCGCCCCTCGACGAGGACCTTGAGGGTGCGATCGGGCAGGCGCAGGAGCTGGATCACGGACCCCAGCGTGCCGATGCGGTAGAGATCACCCGGCTGGGGGTCGTTGATCTTCGCCCGCCGCTGGGCGACGAGCAGGATCTCCTTGTCGCCGGCCATGGCCGCCTCGAGTGCGGCGATGGAGCGCTCGCGCCCGACGAACAGGGGCACGACCATCCCGGGGAAGACGACCATGTCCCGCAAGGGAAGCAGCGGCAGGGGTCGCGGCGGGTCGCCGGAGGGCGGGCTGCCAGGGTGGCGAGGGTCCTGTTCGTCGTCGGCTCGCATGCTGCTCCTGCCGGTCCGAGCCGGCCTTCTGCGCTCTGGGGGTGGTGAGGGACGAGCCCCTCCCCGCCGCGTCCCGGAGGCGAGAGAACTTAGCACCTCCCCCGCTTCCTTCAAGCCGGGAGGGAGGCAGATGTGGGCGGCGTTGGCCGGTGGGCCGGACGAGAGGATCCTGGTTCCCGAGCTCCTCGACCGCCTGGCCGGCTGGGTCACCCGCTTCCGGGAAGCTCTGCGGCGCCAGAGCTGGAGCTCCCGGGATCGGATCTGGGTGCAGATCATTCTGGTGAGCGCCGCCCGGGTGACCAGCCATCCCGGGCTCCTACCTCCCCGCGGGCTCCTCCCCGAACCCGGCGAGGTAGTCCTCCAGGGCGGCCAGGACGACGCGGTGGGCCGTCGCCTTCCTGGGGGCCAAGGAGCCCCGAGCCGCCTGGTCCCGGCCGTCCTGCCGGGCACGCGGGGGAGCGCCGCTGCTCCTCCCGGACCCGGACAGCGTACCACGCCTCCGCGCCGGAGGGCACCGCCGCACCGGCGGGCCCGCGGGCGGACCGGCCCGTCCCGACCAACACCTCGAATCGGTGCGTTGGGCATCCTTCTGTCGCCTGAAGGCCGGCGCACGCCCCCGCGGACGCCCACCCGACTGGAAGCTGGCAGGCGCTGAAGCTGGCCTCGTCTGCCGTGCTGGGCTATCCTGACTGCAGGAGGTGCACGCCATGTCCGCGCCCGCGACCGGACCCGAGGCGACCTACCAGGACGTGCTCGACGCGCCCGCGCATCTGGTGGCCGAGGTGCTCGACGGGGAGCTGATCCTCTCCCCGCGGCCGGCCAGCCCCCATGCCCAGGTCTCCAGCCTGCTCGGGATCGACGTGGGGGGGCCATTCCACCGCAAGCCGGGCGACCCGGGTGGACCGGGGGGCTGGATCATCCTCGACGAGCCGGAGTTGCACCTGGGCCGCCACATCCTGGTGCCCGACCTGGCCGGCTGGCGCCGGGAGCGGATGCCGTGGCTGCCGAAGGCGGCCTTCCTCACCCTGGCGCCCGACTGGGTCTGCGAGATCCTGTCCCCTGCCAGCGTCCGTCTCGACCGGATCCGCAAGCCCCGCATCTACGCGGGTGAAGGCGTGGCCTGGCTGTGGCTGGTGGACCCGGAGCAGCACACCCTGGAGGTGCTCCGGCTGGTGGAGGGCGCCTGGACCCTACACCAGGCCTTCGAGGGCGAGGAGAAGCTGCGGGCAGATCCCTTCGCGGCGGTCGAGCTCGACCCGGGACGCTGGTGGTTCGAGGAGCCCCCGGCAGCAGAGGTCCCCTGACCGGTACTTACGGATCAGCAAGGTCGGCGCAAGCAACAGCAACGCCCGCGGGTCAGGCCGCTTCATACAGCACCACGCGGGAGGCGTCGATCTCCTTACGCACGAAGGGGTTGCGCACCGCAGCAGGCTCGACGAGATCGACGCGGCGTCCGAGCAAGTGATCCAGGGCCGCGAGCGAGTCGAAGTAGCTCCGGGCCCGCTGGGCGGGAGACAGCTCCACGAACTCGACGAGCAGATCGACGTCGCTGGTCGCCGGGTCGAAGGGGACCGACGTCGCTGCGCAGAGCAGCCGAGGTGTCGCCCCGTCGGCCCGCCAGAGCACGAGGACTCGTGCATGAGGCACTGTGAGGTTCGAGCCGCTCTCGTGCAGGGCCGAGCCGGGGAGGCACCTGTCGCCGGCCTGAATCCTGGCTCTCCTCGGTCATCCCTTGACCTCGCCCTTGTACCTTGGCACTATTCTCCCTGTCGTCACCGGTCGGAAGAAGTGAAAGGCCGGGATCGGTGCGGAGGATGGACCATGTCGAAGCCGGGCTGCCTGCTTGCTCTCTCCCTGATCGGATCTCTCCTTACCGCTTGCAGCTCAGGGAATTCCGGGCCTGACTCTGATCCTACAGAAACCGAGTCCGATTCCGGGGTTGCATCTGACATAATATCAGATATCGGAAGCGACGTCGGCAAGACCGACTGCCCGGTCGTCACCAACTGCGATCGGTGCCTCGCATCCTGCGAAGGCAGCCACACCTGCGAGACCTTCTGCTACCCCGACCCGTGCGAACCCGAACCCGAATACGATCCCCTGACCGACCCTCTGCTGGCAGACTACCGCTGGTTCAACGGCGAGTGGGACTGCCTGGAAGGATGGGACTGCTACGAACAGGCAGTCATGGTCATCACCGTGCAGTCGTGGGATCCCGAGCTGGGTGCCACTGTCAACGGATTTTTTCTCGGAGGCGGAATTCTCTACTTCAAAAAAAATCCGGACACCGGCACCTTCGAGACGGACACCCCCATTCCCTACGGAGTAGCTCGAGGACAAGCTGATGTCAACTCCAAACAGCTTGTCCTCGACCGCATCGAGGATTACGGAGCCGGGGTGCAGACGGTCCGAGGCATCTTCCGGAAGAGGTAAAGATGGAGTCATTCCGAAAACCGGAACACGCTACGCGTGTTCCGGTTTTTTTTTGTTGCATCTGACATAATATCAGATATCGGAAGCGACCCTTCACTGACCTAGATTTTTCAGATCCTACTCGCCCTCGTCCAATCTTCCCTCTGATCAGCCAACTCTCTGAAGAAACTACGGTTCCTGCCGGTATCCGCTGCTGATCAATGAGGGGTGTCGTCAAGGCCCTGGCGACACGGGGAGTAGGGGGCGGGGGCGACACGGCACGTGGGATCAGGTGCCGAGGAAGGAGTCCCGGGCACCCGGCTGGAGTCCGAGGGCGTGCGCGGCGCGGTGCGGGAGCGGGGCGTCCCGGCAGACTGCACATTCGGACGGTCGACAGCCGTGGCGGCGCCGGTGGTGAGCCGCGAGGGCCCGGGCCAGGGTGCCGGTGAGCTCCGGAGAGAGCAGGTCGGGCAGGCCGCGTCGGGAGCAGGCGGCCAGCTCGGCGAGGAGCAACTGGCGCTGGAAACCATAGCCTTGGTTGAGCTGCCAGGCCTCGGCAAAGGTCGCGGCCCAGCGCTCGTCGGAGAGCAGGGCCCCGAGGTGGGTGACCTCGATCCGGGCGCGCCAGCCCCACAGCCAGCGAGGGAGGGCTGGTGGCGTGGGGAGCAGGGAAAAGGCCAGCGCGGCCCTCTCGAGGAGGCCCTGGCGGGCCAGCAAGACCACCCGGCGCAGGCCTGTCTCCACCGCAGCCGCGTCAGCGTCCACCAGTAGGGCCTCCGAGCGGGTCCAGGCGAGGCTCGCGGCGGGCAGATCACCCAGCGCGAGCTGCGGGGCCACCAGGTTGGCCGCGAGGTGACGGACCTGGCGACGGCTCGCCTCCGGGGGTAGCTGCGCGGCCAGCTCCAGGGCCGCGAGGAGGGACTTGGCGGCCTCGTGCGCGCCTGCCGGGCTCACCATCCGCGCCGCGGCTGCCCAGACCCCCAGCCGCCGGCAGCGGGCCTCGGGGTCATCGGCCAGGGCCACTGCCCGGCTGGCGCAGCGCAGCGCCATCTGGGTGTCGCCTTGCTGCATCGCGGTGTCGGCGCGCAGCGCCCAGACCTCGCCCGCCAGCCGATCCCGGTGGCGAGGAGGCACCGCGCGGCGGACCGTGGCCGGGTCGAACCCCGGCGTCTTCAGCAGCCGGGCCAGCGCGGCTAAGTCTCCGGCCACGAGCAGCTCCTGGGCCCGCCCTAGCTCCAGGGCGGTCGCGGTCGCCCGGTCGGGGTGGTCGCCTCGACCCCGCAGCCAGGCCGCGAAGCGGCGGGCCGCGAGCGCCGCCTCCGTCGGAGCGGGCCGCTCGACCAGTCGCCACCGCAGGATGCCATCCTCGCCTCGCTGCACGTCCACCAGGCGGCTGGGGAGCGCGTTGAGCCGGGCATCGGCGTGGGCCCGCGTCACCCCCAACCGCCAGGCAAGACCAGCCGCGGTCCCGCCGCCGCAGGGAGCCTGGGCCGCGAGATAGTCCAGCAGCGGCTCGTCGTCGCCTCCGGACCTCCAACCAGCCCCGTTCGTGATCGCTGCGGGATTCCTTCTAGTCATTTCAACGAGTTGCAATCCCCGATCTGCCAGCTCTGCTCCCCGCGCTGGCCCTCTGCGACCCTGGGCTGGCGGTCGCGAAGAGCAGCGGCCGGGTCGATGAAGTCCTTCCGTGTCAAGGAGGTGGAGCCATGGCTCACAGGGCAAACTATCGTACCACTCGTTGCTGGATGTCGGGAGCCGAGATCGCCCTGGACCAGGCCTGCGGGCTGGAGCGGAAGCGGGCGCTCGAGCTGCGACAGTCCCTGGCCGAGCGCCTCGGGCTCCTCGAGCTGCTGCTCACGGAGCTGGGCGCGGATGCGGGCAACACCCCCCGCGCGCGCCAGCTCGGCCTGCCGCCCCAGGCCACGCGGCTGATCAGCCCCGTCGTCGCCCGCGGCTACATCGCGACGCTGGACGAGCCGGGGCTCTTCTTCCGGCTCGGCGAGCGCCGCCGGCAGCACCAGGAGCGGTGGATCGACCATGTCCGGGCCGACGCCGAGCTCGGCCCGCGCCTCAACGGTCTGGACCACTCCCGCCTGTTGGCCCTCGCCGATGTGGCGCACCGGTTCAAGCGCCCCCTGGAAGCCGGCCAGCGTCGCCTGGTGGAGCAGCAGCGGATCGATGCGCGGCTGGCGCTGGTCTACCCGGCGGACCGGTCGCGGTTCAAGCTGGAGGAGTGGCTCACGGAGCGGGATCCGCGCCTGCTGGTGCTGGCCGCGGGGATCCCGCCGGAGCAGCGGCCCCTGGCGCTCGCCGCGGTCGAGCGGGCGCGCCGGAGCGCCTGTCACCTCCTCCACCGGCCCCTGGAGCCGGACACCGCCGGGCCGGAGGTCGCTCAGCCGACGCCCGAGGCGACCAGGACGTGGGAGGAGAGGCCGCCGCGGGAGCTGGACGAGGAGCGGCCCGACCACCTCGCCGAGGACGGCGAGCCCGAGGTCAGCGGGCTGGACGTCGTGGACGAGATCCTCCAGGGAAAGCTGAACCTCGCCTGAGGACTCAGCCCCACCCCTGCTGCCCTCCCCTGCAGCTCGGGCATCTTGCCCGCCGAGGAGCTGTCATGACCCACGTCATCGTCATCGCGCCCGGCCTGACCGCCGGCCGGGCCCTCCTCGCGCGACTGCTGGCCGGTGGTGCCCCCGGGCTGGTGCTCGACTACCGGGGCCTGATCCGCTCCCTGCTCGACCGGACCGCGCTGGAGCGTCTGCGCACCGAGGGTACCGAATGGCTCGATCTGGGAGAGCTGCGTCGGCCGGTGCGGCTCCTCGAGGCTCTGCCCCCGGGCTGCCCGGGAGCCGAGACGTGGCTGACTGGCCTGCTGCGGCGCTTCGCCGGGGAGCTGCACCTGCCCTTGGAGGCTCAGGATATCCAGTGGGCTTGTCATTATGCATCACGACTGCTCGGAGAGGCGATGCGGACGGGACTCGGGCTGGGCCTGCTCGACCTGCGCTTGGCCCTGGCCACCGACAGCCTGCACCACCAGCCCGGTGAGCAGAGCACCGACCCGGTGGCCCGGGACGCGGCCCGGGAGCACCTCCTGCCCTTGCTCGATCGGCTCCTGCTCTTCCCCGAGCTGGTGGCCCTCGCTGGCGGCCTGACCCCGGCCGCGCTCCTCCGTCGGTCGCCCGCCGAGGGGCCCCGCATCTGCTGGGTCGAGCTGCCACGGGTGCACCTGGCCCGACCGGCCTGGCAGCTACTGATCCAGGTCCTGCACCTGCTGGCGGAGCAGACCGGCAACAGCTCCCCGATCAGCGACCGGCTCCCGGGTCGGCTGCCGTTGCTGCTCTTCCCTCCGGTCACCGAACGCACACTGACCACGCTCCCCCTCCTCGCCTCGAGCGGTCCCCTGGCCCTCGCCCTCACCCTCCCGCCCACGGGCCGCCCGCCTCTGGCCCTACGAGCCTACGTCGAAGGCGGCGCTCCGCTGCGGCTCGAGATCGGTGGACGGCTGGACGTGGCGGCGCGCGCGGCCTGGGTGAAGCTCCTGGGCTGTCGGGGCGAGCTGCTCGCCCCCCTGGCCGTCGGCGAGCCGGTGGCCTTGACCCGCGGGCCGGAGGGGCTGAACCGGGCCGGGGTCCGCCTGCTGCCGGGCCCCGAAGAGTTGGCCGGGGACCCCCTGACGCAGCTACGCGGAGAGGCCCGGCGCCAGCGGCCGGCCGTCCCCGACGGGTTGCTGGCGCCCTCATTGCCCCGGGCGCCCAGGGTCCCCCCCGACCCCTTCTCCCGCTTGGTCGCGCCCGGCACCCTGCTGCTGGCCTGGTCGGCCCTGCTGGCCTCGGGCGGCAGCCCCCGCGACGGCGTGGATGCCGTCGGGCTGAAGGCCTTCGGCGAACAGTTGCCCGATGAGCTGGCCACCCTGCGGGCCGAGCTGCTCGATGATCGCTACCGGCCACTCCCGCCCCGCTGGATCGAGCTGCCCAAAGAGGACGGCGGCAGTCGCCGGATCGGGCTGGTGGCGACGCGGGACCGGGTGGTCCAGCGGGCCTTCCTCTCCCTCGCGGAGCCCTGGTTCGAGCCCTACTTCTCGGATCGCTCCTTCGCCTTCCGGGCGGGCCGGGGCGCGCACCAGGCCCTGCTCACCCTCCTCGGCAGCCCCCGAGCGCAGCGGGGCTGGCTGGTGCACCTCGACGTCGCGTCCTGCTTCGACACGGTCCCCCACGACCTGCTGCTGGCGCGTTTCGCCGAGCGGCTCCCCTGCCCCCGGATGCTGGGGCTGCTCGCTAGCTGGCTCCGCTACGGGCTGGGGAACGCGGGCCTGCCCGACAGCCTCGGCGTCGGTCTGGTGCAGGGCTGGGCCATCGCCCCCTTCCTCTCGAACGTGCTGCTCGGAGAGCTGGACGAGGAGCTGGAACGTCGCGGCCACGAGTTCGTCCGCTACGCCGACGATCTGGCCCTGCTCGTCGATCGAGAGGTCGAGGCGCACGATCGCGTGGCCGAACTGGAGGAGTTGTTGCGCCGACGACTTCAGCTCCGCCTCAACCCTCGCAAGACCAGGATCCAGGACCTGGCCTCCAGCGGCGCCGACTACCTGGGATTTCGGCTCGGCGGCCCGCAGTTGCTGGCCATGGCCCCCGACCGTTTCGCCCGGGCCCTGACCCGGGTAGGCGAGCAGGCGGGGAGGCTGGCCGAGCTCCCGCCCGAGCCCATCGAACGAATCGATGTTGGGCTGGAGCGAATGGTCCAGCAGCTCGAGGGTCTGGCCGGCTACTACGCACGGCTGGGGCTGACCCCTGCCCTGGCCGAGCAGTTCGGGGCCCTGAGCATCGCGGCGCGGGCAGTGATCGACACCCCTGGGTCCGTCGTGGCCGGGCGCCCGGGCTGGGCCCGGCTTCCCTCCCCGGAGAGCCTGGCGCTGCGGTACGGGAGGGTCCGCGTGCCGAGCGAGCTGCGGGCCGCTCCCGCGAGCCGCTCCCCGGGGCCTTACGGCCTGCCGACCGAGACGAGCCTGCTGCAGTGGCTCAGTGGCGGAGGCGCCGACGCCGGGACAGCGGTGATGGAGGCTGAGCCCCTGCCGGCAACCGGGCCGGTCGCTGCTCCCGAGACCGCCGCTGCTGAAGAGGAGCGGGTTCCTCCCTTCGTCCTGGAGGGGCCGACCTTGCGGCTCGTCGCCGGCGGGGTGACGGTGCGCTGCCAGGGGGAGGAGCTGGTGCTCCGCCGCGGCCGCCAGGAGCTGCACCGCCAGCCGCTGGCCGGGCTGGAGCTGATCCTGGTGCAGACCTATGGGGTGCATCTCTCCTCGCAGGACGCCTGGGGGATCGCCGGGCGAGACGTGGCGGTGATCTTCGCCTGCCCCACCGGGGACGAGATCGGGCTGCTCGGGGCGCCCGGAGGTGCCCGCGCCGCCCTGCGGGTGGCCCAGGCGAGGCGGCTGCGGGAGCCGGCCGTGGTCGCCGCAGGGGTCGCGATGCTGGAGGCCAAGCTGGCCAACCAGGCGTCGACGCTGCGCTACCTGGCCCGGGCGCCCGGTCGCCGGGCCAGCCTGGCCGGTGCGGAGCTGGGTCGAGCCGCTGACGGGATCCGGGAGATCGCCGGCCGGCTATCGCTGGCTGGGGCCTCGCCCGCGCCGCCGGAGGAACTGGCGCCGCGGTTGATGGGGCACGAGGGGCAGGCCGCTGCCCTCTACTGGGCCGCGCTCGGGCGGCTGGTTCCGGAGGAGCTGGGCTTCCCGGGCCGGCGCACGCGGCGGGCGACCGACCCGGTGAACCAGTCCCTCAACTACCTCTATGGCATCCTCTACGGCGAGCTGTGGCGGGCTCTGGCTCGCACCGGCCTCGACCCGGGGATGGGGATCCTCCACCGCGCGCCGCGCTCGCCGGGAGGGCTGGTCTACGACCTGATCGAGGAGCTGCGGGCCCCGCTGGCCGATCGCTTGCTCGTCACCCTGCTCGGCCGGGGCTTTCGTCCCGCGACCGGCCTGGGGCCGGCCTCGACCCATCTTTCCCTGCGCAGCAGCGGGATCCTCTCCCGGGCCTTCGCCTCCCAGCGGCAGCGGATCCTCCGTCGGGGCCGGGGCCGTGTGAAGGCCGACGAGTTGCCCGGTCTGCAGGCCGCCGCCCTGCGCAGCCTGCTCCTGGGAGAGACCGACAGCTACCCGGCCTTCCACTTCCGCTGGTAGGCTACGCGCTCCGTGTCGCCCCGGCCCCCCACTCCCCGTGTCGCCAGGGCCTTGACGACACCCCAGACCGATCAGCACCGATCACCACCAGGAACAGTAGCGTCTTCGGGGATTTGATTGCTCAGGGGGCGGATTGGACGAGGGCGAGTAGAATCTGAGAAATCTAGGCCAGTGAAGGGTCGCTTCCGATATCGGATGTTATGTCACATGCAACAGAGAGGCTCGCTGGTAGGCAAAAGTGGTACGAACCTCCCTCCCCCGCGTTAGCGGGGAAGCTTGGCGACACCACTCAGGTCGCCGAGGTCACGGGGAAACAGAGCCCGCTTTCGAAAGCGGACAGACCGATGTCGGCGGCCATCTTTACCCCATTACGGTAGCAGATGGCCACGCAAGACTGCCCACGGGTTCCCCGTCCCCATTTGATCTCGGTGCAAGGCCGTTCACGGTCCATGTCGTCACAGATGACCTCCGTGGTGCCCTGCGCCCACGCCGGGGTGCCCTCGGGAGGGCAGGTCTCCGGTTCTTCGTCGCAGACGTCGCCGTCGCTTCCGATATCGGATGTTATGTCACATGCAACCCCGGAATCGGACTCGGTTTTCGTGGAATCAGTGTCATCGCTTCCGAGATCACTGCTTGTGTCAGATGCAACCCCGGAATCGGACTCGGTTTTCGTGGAATCAGTGTCGGGCCCGGAACTTCCAGAGCTGCACGCTGAGAGGAGCGACCCGATCAGGGAGAGGACAAGCAGGGAACGAGTCTTCGACATGGTCCATCCTCCGCACCGAGCCCGGCCTGTCACTTCTTCCGACCGGTGTCGACAAGGACGATAGTGCCAATGGTCAAGGGTGAGGTCAAGGAAGGACCGAGGAGCGCCAGGGTTTGGGCCGGTGAGAGGTGCCTCCCCGGCTCAGCCCTGCACGACCTGCTCGGGGGAGCTGGCGGTGAGGAGCCGTTCGGCCCAGGTTTCCAGCTCGGCAGGGCCGGCCGCGTCGAGGCGTCGTAGGATCGGCTCAGGGACGACATGAAAGCGGAGCTGCAACATCCGCGCCAGGAGGCGGCGCTGTCCCACGAGCTGCCCTTCCTCTCGTCCTTCCTCTCGTCCTTCCTCTCGTCCTTCCTCTCGTCCTTCCTCTCGCCCTTCCTCTCGTCCTTCCTCTCGTCCTTCCTCTCGCACCTGCTGTCTGATCCTCTCGGCGAGCGTCATGATCTCCTCCCCGGCGCGAACGTCGACCTGGGCTCGGAAGAAGTCGGCCAGCTCCTCCTCCGGGACGTCGGCGACGCACACCAAGTATTCTAAGACCAGATCCAGGGAGTTCCAACCCTGACGCAGGAGGATCTCCCGGAAGAGCGCGACCCAGCCGGCCATCTGGTCGAGGAGGTCGGGCTCCCGGCCGTGCTTGAGCAGCAGCAGGGTCAGCCGGACGAGCGCGACACCGGCGAGCTGATCGTCCGGGATCTGCGTCAGATCCTGCAGCAGGATCTCGAAGTCGGGGGTGTAGGGGGCGAGCGCGGCCCGCAAGGGCTCCGGCGTCCACAGGGAGCTGGAGAAGCGCCGCGGGCCGTCCCAGGGTCTTGGGCCGTGGTAGAGCACGATCGGTACCACCGGCGGGAGCAATGGATCCTCGGGGTGCTGCCGCTCCCAGGTCTCCCAGATCCGGGCCAGGTAGCGCAGCATCCGGGCCGGCATCCGTTGGTCGACGCTGCTCTGGTGCTCGAAGAGCAGGTAGAGCAGGGCCTCCGCACCAGTGAGCCGGACCCGGTAGAGCAGGTCGCAGTGCCGCTCCGCGAGTCGTCCGTCGACGAAGGTCTCGGCCAGCGGCTCGATGGACCCGGCCTCCAGCCTCCCGGCCACCTCCGGCGGCAGCACCGCCATCAGCACATCGAGCGCATTTGCCCGATCGCCGAAGACCCCCCGGAACAAGGCGTCGTGGGGTGTGCGTGTCAGCTCGTCCATGCGCTCTCCCCGTCTCGCCAGGCGGTCGGCCGGGGAGTGTCCCCCGCGGCGCGCGAGGAGACACTTGGCAAGCCCGGGGCCAACTCTTTCTCCAGAGAAATCACTATTTATTTCAATTAGTTATAATTTCCTCCATCTACTCTGCCCTCCCCGTGTCCGAGATCCCGGACCCTTTTGTCCGGTCTACCGGACACCGCCCCGGCGGGACTGCCAGGCCTCCCACGTGTTTCCCGTTCCGTGGTAAGCTGGTCAGACGCGATTGGCTCCGACCTAGCCGACCGCGAGGTGGAAGGCGGCTCCCCAGGCGGGGCAGCGAGCCTTTCCCCGCTGCCCGGCGCTGGAGGACGACCGTGCGACCGCGACTGTACCTGATGGATGGGACCGGCTACGTCTTCCGGGCGTTCTTCGCCCTGCCGCGCCTCTCCACCCGGGACGGTCTGCCGACCAACGCCCTGTACGGCTTCACCTCCATGCTCCTGCGGCTGCTGCGCCAGAACCCCGAGGGTCTGGTCGTCGCCTTCGAGTCGGGCCGCCCCAGCTTTCGCAAGGAGATCTCCCCCGACTACAAGGCCAACCGCCCGCCTGTGGCCGAGGAGCTGAAGCAGCAGCTCCCCCTCTGCCTCGAGATGGTCGAGACGCTCGGCGTGCGCAGCGTCGCCGTCCCCGGCTTCGAGGCCGACGACGTCATCGCCACCCTCTGCGAGCGAGCCCTGGCCTGGGGCATGGAGCCGGTGATCCTGTCCTCGGACAAGGACCTGATGCAGCTCGTCTCCGACCGGGTGCGGATGATCGACCCGATCCACGACCGCGAGCTGGGTCCCCAGGAGGTCTTCGACAAGCTGGGCGTCCCGCCGGAGAAAGTGCTCGACCTCCTCGCCCTGGCCGGCGACACCTCCGACAACATCCCCGGCGTGGAGGGCATCGGGCCGAAGACCGCGGCGAAGCTCCTGGCGGAGTTCGGCAGCCTCGACCGCCTGCTGGAGCGGGCGGACGAGGTCAAGGGCAAGCGCGGCGAGACGCTGCGGGCCAGCCGGGAGATCGCCCGGCAGTCGCGCCAGCTCGCCACCTTGCGCACGGACGTGCCGCTGGAGGTCTCCCCCGCCCAGGTCGCGCCCCGCCGTCCCGACCTCGCGCAGCTCCGCGCGGCCCTCACCCGCTGGGAGTTCGGCGGGTTGCTGCGCCAGTTGCCGGAAGAGTGGAGCCTGACGTCCCTCGACCTCCCCGCCGCAGGCCCCGGCCAGGCCCCGGACCAGGCAGCGGACCAGGCCCCCGGCCAGCCCCCCGCCGCAGGCCCCGGCCAGGCCCCCGGCCAGCCCCCCACCGCAGGCCCCGGCCAGGCCCCGGCCAGCGCGGCCAGCAGCCCTGTCGGGAGCGAGCTGGCGCTGGAGCTGGTGACCACCCGGGAGGCCGCCGCAGCCCTCGCCGCGCGCTGCCGGCAGCGAACCCACCTGCTGCTGCGCTGCCTCGCGGCCGGCCCCCTACCCCTGGACCGAGAGCTGGTCGGCCTGGCCCTGGCCACGGGCCCAACCCAGGTCGCGTACCTGCCCGTGCGTGCCCCCGCCGCCGACGGCCCGGGCCTGGCGCCCGGGGAGCTGGCCGAGCTCTTCGGTCCCCTGCTCGCGGACCCGCGGCTGCCCAAGACGGTCCACGACGCCAAGGTCGAGCACGAGGTCCTCGCGACCTGCAACATCGATCTACGTGGGATCGCTGGTGATCCGCTCCTGGGCAGCTACCTCCTCGAGCCCGAGGCGAAGAGCCCGACGCTGCCCCGGCTGGCGTCCCAGGTGCTCGGGTATGCCCTCCCCCACCTGCCCGGGGGCCCCGACGAGGCCGCGGGCAGCACCACCGCGGCGCTCCAGTCGCTCCGCGCGCTGTCCCCCCGCGCCGCGGGCGAGATCGTGGGGGCGGAGACACTGGCGGTCGGGCTTCTGGCCGAGCACTTCGCCGCGCAGCTCACCGCGGCCGGGATGGACACCCTCTACCGGGAGGTCGAGCTGCCCCTGACGCGGGTGCTCGCCCGGCTGGAGCGACTGGGGATCGCGCTCGACCCGGAGGGGCTGCAGCAAATGAGCCTGCTGTTCGAACAGCGGCTGGTCGAGCTCGAGCGCGAGTGCCACCTCCTGGCCAAGCGGCCCTTCCTCGTCAGCTCACCGAAGCAGCTCGCGGAGGTGCTGTTCGACGAGCTCGGGCTGCCGACCACCAAGAAGACCAAGACCGCCCGCTCCACCGACGTCTCGGTGCTCGAGGAGCTCAGCGCGGTCCACCCGCTCCCCGGAAAGATCCTCGAATATCGGCAGGTTGCCAAGCTCAAGAACACCTACCTCGACCCCCTGCCCGGGCTGGTCCATCCCCGCACCGGGCGGCTGCACACCTGCCTCAACCAGACGGTGGCTGCGACCGGCCGCCTGAGCAGCACCGAGCCCAACCTCCAGAACATCCCGGTGCGCACCGAGGAGGGCCGCCGGATCCGGGCGGCCTTCGTGGCCGGGCCGGGCAACGTGCTGCTCTCGGCCGACTACTCCCAGATCGAGCTGCGGGTGCTCGCGCACCTCGCGGACGAGCGCGCCCTGGTCGAGGCCTTCCGGCGCGGCACGGACGTCCACGCCGCGACCGCCAGCGAGCTGTTCGGCGTCCTGCCCGGACTGGTCGATCCGGCCCAGCGCCGGGCCGCCAAGGCGATCAACTTCGGCATCCTCTACGGGATGAGCGCCTTCCGCCTGGCCCGGGAGCAGGGGCTGCCACGCGCCCAGGCCCAGCGCTTCATCGACCGCTACTTCGAGCGCTATCCCCGCATCCGGGGCTGGATCGAGGAGAACCTGGCGGCCGCCCGCGAGCGCGGCTACACCACGACCCTCCTCGGCCGCCGGCGGCCGATCCCCGGGCTGCGGGAGAGCAACCACGTCCTCCGGACCGCCGCGGAGCGAGTGGCCACGAACTCGCCGATCCAGGGCTCGGCCGCCGACCTGATCAAGGTCGCCATGGTGCGGCTGCAGGAGGCGGAGGACGCGGGCCAACTCCCGGGACGCCTGCTCCTGCAGGTGCACGACGAGCTGCTGCTCGAGACGGCCGAGGCCGACGCCGACGCCACGGCCCGGGTGGTCGAGGAGGCGATGCGGGGGGCGGCCGCGTTGCGGGTCCCCCTCGAGGTGGAGGTGGGCCGGGGCCGCACCTGGGCCGACGCGCACTAGAGCGCCGGCGAGCGCCGGCCCGTGGCCCAGGGCGCCACGAGGAGAGCGAAAGGACCAATGGCTGGGCAGAGTGGACCATCGAGTGAGGCCAGGCAGGACGATCGTCCCATGCTGGCCGAGCCCGCGACGTCCCCGGCGACGCCGGCTGCCCCGCGGCGTGCCCTCACCCCGGCCCGCGGCGTCCTGATCACCACCGAGGAGACCGACCCCCAGAAGCTGCGGGAGCGCTGCACGCGCCTCGAGCTCGACGTCCTCCGGCTGCGGGAGCGGCTGAACAAGGAGCTGACCAAGGTCCAGGGCATCCAGTCCATGACCATGGCCATGGGCGCCTCCCTGGAGCTGGACCAGGTGCTGCGGGTGATCCTCGACACCGTCACCCGGCTGCTCGACGCGGATCGCAGCACGATCTTCCTCGTGGACGAGCGGCGGGAGTTCCTGGTCTCACGGGTGGCGCTCGGCCAGGAGGACGGCGAGTTCCAGCTCCGGATGGGCGAGGGCATCGCGGGCTGGGTCGCGCGCAACGGGCGCCCGGTCAACCTGAAGGACGCCTACGCGGACCGGCGCTTCGATCCGAGCTTCGATCAGGCCACCGGCTACCGCACCCGGTCCATGCTGTGCGTGCCGGTCCACGAGCCTCGACGGCACAAGACCCTGGGCGTGATCCAGGTGCTCAACCGCCGCCAGGGCTACTTCTCCCCGGCCGACGAGGAGCTGCTGCGCAGCATCGCCTCCCAGGCGGCGATCACCATCGAGAACAGCAAGCTGTTCACCACGGTGATGCTCAAGAACATGGAGCTGCTCGAGGCCCGGGACCGGCTCCAGGAGAAGGTCCGTGAGGTCGACCAGCTCTACGAGCTCTCCCAGCAGATCCAGCGGGCGAGCACCGAGCAGGAGCTGGTCGACGGAGTGCTCGAGCGGACCCTGCGGCTGCTCCCCTGCGAGATGGCCGGCCTGCTGCTGATCGACAACGACGGCGGCCGGCTGCGCTACGCCACCAAGCCCGTGGACCGCCAGGGGACCCGGGGCGCGTTGCGGCTGGCGCCCGGGGAGGGGCTGGTGGGGCGGGCCGTCCAGGAGGGTGCGTGCATGGCCTCGGAGTGGCTCTCCGAGGACGCGCCGCACCGGGTCCGGCTCTCCGAGGAGACCGGCATCACCCTGCGCACCTGTCTGGCCGCGCCCCTGGTGGCCAACGGTCGGCCGCTCGGCGCCCTGCAGGTGGCCAACCGCAAGGGCCCGGTGCGCCGCTTCTCCCCCGAGGACATCAAGCTGCTCGGGCTGATCGCCGACCATGCGGCCTCCGCGGTCGACCTGCAGCGGCAGATCGCCGATCGCGCCCAGCGGGAGCGGCTCGCGTCCATCGGCCAGCTCCTCTCGGCGGTGCTGCACGACATCAAGGGCCCCATCTCGGTGATCTCCGGCTACGTGCAGCTCATGATCAAGAAGGACTCGGCGGCCGAGCGGGAGCGCTACGGGCAGATCATCCACCGGCAATTCGAGAGCTTCGGCGCGATGACCCAGGAGGTCCTGGCCTTCGCCCGGGGCGAGACCGCCCTGCTGGTGCGGCGCTGCTACCTGCAGCGCTTCCTCGCGGACCTGGAGGAGCAGATCCGGCCGCTGGTGGAGGGGAAGGGAGTGGTCCTGACGATCCGGGACGATTACCGCGGCGCCGCCCACTTCGACCAGGTGAAGATCACCCGCTGCCTCGTCAACCTGGTGAAGAACGCCGTCGAGGCCATGGAGCACGGCGGCCACCTGCAGGTGCTCGCGAGCCGGGAGGGCCAGGACCTGATCTTCACGGTGGCCGACACCGGCCCCGGGATCCCCGAGGAGATCCGCGGGCGCCTGTTCGGTGCGTTCGTGACCCAGGGCAAGGCCGAGGGCACGGGGCTCGGGCTCGCCATCGCCCGCAAGGTGGTGGAGGAGCACGGCGGAACGATCCGCTTCGAGTCGGAGCCCGGGGTCGGCACCCGCTTCGACATCCGCCTGCCGCAGCCCGAGGTCAAGGAAGAGGAGGGTCTAAAGCTCCTCGCCGGCCAGGGCCCGCCTCCCGCCGCCCCCGCGCGGCCGGACGGAGAGCACACGTGATCCGGGCCGGACACCTGCTCTGCGTCGCGGGCTTGCTCCTCGGCGTCGGCAGCCCGGGCTGCAAGGGCGCGACGAGCCGGGAGCCGGAGGGTGCGGTCACCGCCGAGGTGGGGCAGCGGGGCGAGGGTCCCGGCGGGACCGCCCGCCCCCCCGCGGCCGGGTCGCGCAAGCCTGCGCGGCCGGCCGCCCGACGCGACCAGGGCCCCGCGGCCGGGACCGGCGTGACCGACGGACAGTCCGAGATGGCGCCCGCGCGCACGCCGGACGGCACCGCGGCCTTGCCTCCCGCGACCCCCGAGCAAGAGCGCAGCCTGCAGCTCGCCAAGGGGCTGGTCCTCTCGGGGAGCTGCAGCGACGCGGTGCCCCACCTCGAGGCGATCCTCGCCGGGCCGCCGACCGTGGCCAAGGTGGCCGCCCTGCCCCTCCTCGGGGACTGCTACCGCACCACCGGCCGCCTCCAGGAGACGATCGCCGCGTACGAGCGGGCGCGCGCCCTGCTCCCGGGCGTGGCCGAGGTCGCCGCGGCCCTCGGCCGAGCCTACCTCGAGGCGGGCCGGGAGGAGGACGCCGTCGCCACGCTCCGCCAGGCGATCAAGCTGCGGCCCCGCCTGCTCCAGGCGCACCTCGACCAGGCCGAGGCCCTCCGGCGGCTGGGTCGCCCGGAGGAAGCGGCCGACTGCCAGCACGAGTACGAGCGGCAGGTGGCCGAGGCCAGCGAGGAGCTCCGGGCCCCCGACGTCCAGGCCCGCTTGCTGGCGGTCGAGACCCTCTCCCAGGCCCGGGAGGAGCTCGCCGCGATGGGGCTCGTGACCGCGCTCGCCGACGAGGATCCCCGCGTGCGCACCCTCGCGGCCACGGCCCTGGCCGTGAGCCGCTCGCACCTGGCGCTGGAGGGGCTGCGGGGTCGCCTCCCCGAGGAGCTCGCGCCCCAGGTCCTCACCGCCCTGCGCCAGGCCATCGCGGCCCAGGAGCAGGCGGTGGGTAACCCTGCGGCGCCGCCCACTCCCCCGAGCCCCCGGCCGACGATCCGGCCGACGCCCCGGCGACGCCCGGCCACGCCGCCCCCCCAGGCCGGCTCCGGGGGCGACCTCCCCTCTCGCCTGGGGAGCCCCCGCCCGTGAGCACCCTCCCCGACCGGCCCCCGGGAGACCCGGCCGGCGGCCCCGAGGTCGCCGCCCCCACGACGCCGGCACCGCGCCCGGGCCCCTCCTTGCTCGACGCGGTCCGCTCCGGCCAGCCGACGCTCCGCCACGCCCGGCAGCTCACCGCCCTGGCGGCGACGGTCGGCTTCGACTGGCCGGAGATCGGCCCGGTGTGGGACAAGATCGCCGAGGAGCTCGCCGAGCTGCAGGAGGCGGTGGACCAGGGCGAGCCCCGGCACCGGGTGGAGGCCGAGCTGGGGGACCTGCTGCTGGCGATTGCCAACCTGTCCCGCTTCCTGGACGTCGATCCCGAGGACGCGCTATGCGGGGCCATCGAAAAATTCTCTCGACGTTTCAAGGGAATGGAGCACGTCCTCGCCCAGCGGGGGCAACGGATGGCCGACCTCCCCCTCGACGACCTGGAGGAGCTCTGGGTGGCCGAGAAACGGCGAGAAGGCTGAGCGGCGCGACCAGCGCACGGCGGTCGAGCGGCCCTCCTTGACCTGGAGTGGGCACCCCCCGTAGCATGGACGGACTCGGGCGGGCCGACCGGCTCCCGGCGGTGACCACCTCGCACCGAGGCAGGAGATCCCATGCCGATGCGCCGCTGGTCCCCCATCCTCTGGCTGCTGCTGCTGCCGGCCCTCTCCGGACTCCCGCTGCTGTCGGGCTGTTGCATGCCCTACAGCCAGTTGCGCGACGCGAAGAACCTCGGCGAGGGCAACTCCCGCTTCGGCATGGCCGCCACCTTCATCAAGCCGGGCAGCCAGTTCGAGGCGTACGAGCAGAACACGGGCGAGGGCGCGGAGACGGACGATCTGGACGAGATCCCCTACTTCCCGCTGCTCTCCGCGGACTTCTCCTACGGCGTCACGGACAACCTGGACCTCGGCGCCCGCCTCTCGACCTCGGGCCTCCTGGTCGACGGGAAGATCGGCCTGGTACAGCAGGACTTCTTCCAGCTCGCCCTGGATCCGGCCATCGGCTACACGGCCTTCATCCTGCCGAGCGGCTTCCGGGCCGATCTGCCGCTCATCGTCAGCGTCAGCCCGGCCAAGACGTTCCGGCTGTACGGCGGCGCCTCCTACAGCCTGCAGTGGTTCGAGGGCGAGCTGTTCGACACCAGCGACATCACCAGCACCGCGCTCACGGGCTTCGGCGGGGTGACCGTGGAGTTCAAGTCGGCCTTCGTGCGGCTGGAGTACGCCTACAGCCGGGTCACCATGGACGGGGCCGATGCCGAGGTGAAGTTCGACCTCCACCAGCCGAGCTTCCAGTTCGGCGTCCGCTGGGGGGAGCAGATCAAGCAGCTCGAGGATCGGCTGGACCGGATCGAGCAGAAGGTGGGCGACCCCGCCCCGCCCGCTCCCCCTGCTCCGCCCGCCCCCCCTGCTCCGCCCGCCCCGCCCGCTCCGCCCGCCACCATCGGCCAGCCCAGCGCCTGAGAAGCCCCTCAGGCAGGCAGCAGGTTGCGGCGCGCGAGGAGGCCGTTGACCGTGAGGGAGGTGGAGACGCCGGCCTGGAACTCCCCCTCCAGCCCCAGGGCCGGGAGCAGTTGCCGGCTGGCGAGCAGGATCTGGCGGTAGGGAGTCCGGTGCGCGAGGGGGCCGAGGGAGCGGAGGCCCGTGGGGAGGAGGGCGGGCAGGGGAAGCAGGGCCTCCCGGGTCAGCTTCCCGCTCTCGACGAGGTGGTGATCGAGGTACGGCAGCAGCCCGCGGAGCACCTCCTCGAGGCGGCGCTGCAGGCGCTGCAGGGCGCGGTCGCCGTCCTCGGCGAGCTCCGCCGCGGGCAGGATCGCCGAGGCACACAGCAGGCGGGGATCACCGCCGCCACCGGTCCAGACCTGCACCAGGTTCTCCCGGCACAGGGGCGCGGCGAGATCGCCGACGCAGTACGCCAGGGGCGCCAGGGCCTCGGGCAGCAGGGTCGCCGCGACCTTCAGCCGGAGGGTCGCGAGGTAGGCAGACGGGGCGAAATCCTTGCGCAACTGCTCGATCTTCATCCGCTTCCGGCCCTGGGGCAGCAAGAAGACGAGCTGATCGAGGGAGAGCGCGGCGAGCACGAGCTGGCAGCCGATCTCCTCGCGCCCGCGGTCGAAGGAGAGCATCGCCGGCCCGAACCAGCCCAGCGCGATCCCGTCCGGCAAGGCCCCCTGACGAACGACCCCGCCAGCGGTCTTCAGGCGCTGCAGCAGCAGATCGCCGAGAGCCGCCCGGTCCCCCGGCAGCAGGGAGATGCCGCGGCCGAGGTGGCCGAGCAGCCGGGAGCGGGCCAGGGGTCCGAGGGTCGCGGGATCGGCCCCCGTGAGGAAGTGGATCGGGGCGTCGAAGAGCAACCGCAAAGGGTGAGCCAGCTCCATCCCCGGGAAGGGATCGTCCCAGGACAGATCCGCCGCGACGCCGGCGAGGCGCAGCCGCGCGGCGAAGTGGCGGCGCTCCCGCCAGCGCGTCGGCGGGCAGACCAGGGGCGGATCGAAGAGCGCCTGGAGCCGCTCGTGAGACTGCTCGAGGCGGTCCAGGAGCGGGTCGAGCTGATCGCACAGCTCGGGCAGCTCCCGCTTGACCTCCTCGTCGGTCCCCGGCGACCGGCCGCCCAGATCGAGGCGATGGCCCGGCAGCACGACCTGGTAGGAGGGGATCAGCGGCTTGAGCCGGTTGCGCATCTCCTGGGTCAGGCCGAGGCTGCTGAAGGCCGCCTTGACCACCGGGGAGGAGTGGTCGCCCACGGCCAGCAGGGGCGGGCCGTGCTGGGCCGACGGGAGGGGTTCCCCCGTCACCACCAGGGTCCGGTAGCCCTGCTTGGCGAGCAAGGCCGAGGCCAGCAGCCCCGGCAGGTCGCTCCCCAGGCAGACGATGTCGAAAAAGCTCTTGGGCAACTCGTCCTTCCCCGCCTCCGTCGGCGGAGGGGATTGTAGCCGGGCGGGCGACGACTGGGAATGGGCGAGGGCCAGGGGCCTGCCCGACCGGGCCGTGGTCGTCCGAACCCCGGTGTGGTGCGACGAAGCTGGCGAGCCGCCCCGCCTGCGCCGCGACACCCGCCCGCCGGGCATTGCGCGCCGAGCGGAGCGCCCGCTCCGGGATCACCGGGCGGGCGAGCGGCTCCACGTCAGGACTGGAAATCCCCGACGTGCGCCGCGCCGAGGTCGGAGCGAGCGACCACGAGGGAGAGGATGGCCTCGCAGCAGGCCAGCGCCTCGGGGCAGCCCGTGAGGCCGGCCAGCGAGGTGCTGACGGTCCAGCCCAGCCCCGCGGGACCGGCGTGGCCGATGAGGTAGACGTCGGTCCCCGGCTCCGGCAGCCCCTCGCCCGACATGGCCCGGGCCGGCCAGCCGGTCTCGCGGACGCTCTGCCAGAGCGCCAGGTACTCCGCCAGGGGGACCTCGGCCCCGTCCTCCTCCTCGGACTGGGGATCGGCGTAGACCACCTGCTGGACCACCTCCTGGCCCTTGCAGGTCAAGCTCACGGTGAGCTGGAAGGTGTCGTCGTCCTCTTCTCGGGTGAGGATCACCTGCAGGTCCGACTCCGCACCGAGCAGCTCCTCGTCCTCGAAGACCCGGGTCAGGGCATCTCCACTCATGCTCCCTCCTCGCGCGGCCGTGGGGGCCGTGATCACTCTTCCCGCACCAGGCGACCCCGGGACTGCAGCTCCCGCTTCGCCTCGTTCTCCAGCAGCCTCATGGTGATCTTCGTCCCCTCCTGCGCGGCCCGCAGGGCGGCCCGCATCACCGCATTCTTGATGTGGCCGCCGGTCAGCTCGTACTGGCGGCCCAGGCGGGACCAGTCGAGGTTGGCGCCGAGCGGCGCCTCCGCGGGGACGCTGCTGCGCCAGATCAGGGCCCGCTGCTTGTCCGTCGGCTCCTTGAACTCCAGGATGAAGGTCAACCGCCGCTTGAACGCGGGGTCGATGTCCTGCCCCATGTTGGAGGTCAGCAGCACCATGCCCTGGTACTCTTCGATCTTCTGGAGCAAGAAATTTACACTCTGATTGGCGTAGCGATCGGTGCTCGAGCGGACCTCCACCCGCTTGCCGAAGAGGCTGTCCGCCTCGTCGAACAGCAGGATCGAGCCGGAGGAGCCGGCCCGGTCGAAGAGCTCGGCGACGTGCTTCTCGGTCTCGCCGACGTACTTGTCCACGAGCCGGGAGACGTCCACCCGGTAGATGGGCAACTGCAGCTCCTGGGCCAGCAGCTCCGCCGACTGGGTCTTGCCGGTGCCCGGCGGCCCGGCGAGGAGGACCGACAGCCCCCGCCCGCGGGAGTAGCGGCGCTCGAACCCCCAGTCGGAGAACAGGATCTCCCGGTAGCGGGCGTAGCGCTTCACCTCCTCGAACTGCTGGGCCAGCTCCGGGTCGAGGATCAGGTCCTGCCAGGTCATGCCGGTCTGGATCCGCTCGCCGAACTGGCGCAGCCGGGCTCCCTGGAGCAGCTCGCACCCCTCCACCAGCCGCTGCTCGGTGAGACGAGGCCCCTGCTGCCCGCCCGGCGCCGTGGTCAGCGGCCGTTCCAGGAGCCGCGCCGCCACGGCGAGGATGTCGGCCGCGCCGAAGCGGAAGCGGTGGGCCACCCGCGAGAGCTCCTCCGCCGAGGGGCGCACCGCCTCCGGCAGGGCCCGGGTCCAGATCTCCTGCCGCAGCCCCACCGTGGGCCGGGTCAGGCGCAGGGTCAGGACGGGGCAGCCGAGCTGGACCGGGGTCAGGGGGAGGGGGCGGGTCACCCCCAGGTAGGCCCGGCCGCCGAAGCTGCGGAGCCGCTCCACGAACCAGCTCAGCTCCCGCTCCGGCGCCGGGCTGCCGTCCCAGAGCTCCTCGAGGTGCTCGAAGAAGAGGGCCACCCCGTGGAGGCGGGCCGCGGAGAAGAGCACCGCCAGGGTCTCGGGGGAGGGTCGGCCGCCGTCGGCCAGGCTCCCGACCTCCACCACCGCGAGCCCCTGCTCCCCCGAGCCCTCCGCGAGCGCGGCGGCCATGGCCCGGCGGCCGGAGCCCTCCTCGCCGACGAGCAGGACCACGGCCCGCTCCTCCGCGCCCACCGCTCGCCCCAGCCCGGGGAGCAGCTCCTCCCGGGCCGCGGTCCGCGTGGGCTCGGGGAGGACCAGCTCGGCCAGGGGGCGCAGCGGCTCGGGCAGGAGGCGGACCACGGAGGAGAGCTCGGGCAAGAACTCCGCGGAGCCAAGGAGGAAGCTGAGCACCGGATCGGGCAGGTGCAGCTCACGCTCCTGGAAGGGGACGAACTGGCGGTGACCGGTGAGCAGGGTGCTCCCCAACAGCAGCAGCCCGCCGCCCCGGAGACGCCCCGCGGGGAGGAACGCGGCCAGCCCGCTCACCCGCTCCTGCTCGCTGGCGAAGAGGGAGAGCGCCAGGCCGATGGTGGGCGCGGTCAGCTCCTCGTGACCGCGGAAGGCCGAGACGAGCCAGCCGAGGCGCGGGTCCGCGACCTGGGCCAGGGCCAGCAGGATCACCTCCTCCTCGAAGAGGTCGAGGTGGAAGGCCCGCACCAGCCGGTCGATGGGGAGGAGCTGCCCCTGGTCCCGGTACCGTCGCCGCACGCCGGCGCAGAGGGTCTCCTGCGCCAGGCGGGCTTGTTGCAGCAGCTCGCTGGTCTCCGCACCCGCCCGCCGGACGCCCGGGGGGGGCCCGCCGAGGTCCTCCAGGTACCGCTGGAGCCGCTCCTCGACGTTGTCGGCGGCCACCACCGAGGGGACGACGTCCCGCCGGTACCAGAGGCTCGCCGCCCGGTAAGCCAGCCGCTTCACCTCTCCGGACAAGAACTCCTGCACCCAGGCACGCCAGACCTCCGGCGACAGGGGCGGACCAGGGGAGGGGGGCGCCGAGGGCTGGGGGACGCTCGGCGCGGGGGAGCGCGACGGCCCGGCGGCCCCCGGCCCGGCGGCCCCCGGCTCGGAGGACGGAGCCGGCGCCGCGGCGGCGGGGGGGTCGTCCGCTCGTGTCTTTGGTACCAAAGAACGATCGCCCCGGGACCGGGCGCGCGAGCTCATCGCGCCTCCTCGAGCCGGGCGAGGAGGCGAGTCGCGGTCGCGTTGTGCGGGTGCCCCTCCGGGGTCAGCTTCTGGACCTTCCTCAGCAGAGGCGTCGCCTCGTCCCCGCCGCCGAGCATCAGCCAGGCCATGGCCAGGTTGAGCGCCACCGCCGGCTCGAGGGGGGCGAGCTCGGCCGCCTCGCGCAGCAAGGCGATGGCCTGCTGCACCTGCGCCGGGTCGTTGCTGCTCATCTTCAGCAGCGCCAGGTCGTTCCTGGGCTCCCAGGCCGCGGGCGCCACCGCGCAGGCCCGGGTGAAGAGGCGGGCCGCCTCCTCCGGCTCTCCCTTGCCCTCGGCCAGGTTGCCCAGCCGGTACAGGTTGCCCGCGTCGTCGGGGTCAAGCTCCAGGACCCGCCGCCAGGCGGCCTCGGCCCGGTCGGTGAGCCCGAGCTGGGCGAGCAGCGTCCCCAGCTCCCCGAGGGCCGTGGGGTGCTCCCAGCAGACCTCCCAGAGCTCGGGGAGCTTCGCCTGCAGCGCCTCGTGCCTCCCGGTGTGCAGCAGGATCTCGGCCAACAGGAGCTGCAGCCCCGGGAGCAGCGGGTTCACCGCCAGCACCTCCTCCAGGAGCTGCTGGGCCACCTCGGGCTGACCGAGATCGATGTAGATCTGGCAGAGGAGCTGGTAGGCCGGCTCATCGAACGGGCGCTTCTCGATCAGCTCGGCGCCGGCGAAGAGCGCGTCCTTGGAGCGGCCGACGCCGTGCAGGGTCGCGGCCAGCTCCAGCCGGGCCCCGTGGTTCTCCCCGTCGAGCGCGACCGCCTGCTCCAGGGCGGAGATCGCCTCCTCGGGCCGCTCCAGTAGCTTCAGCGCCCGTCCCCGGTTGTAGTGTGCGACCGCGGTTGCGGAGTCGAGGGCCAGGGCCCGGTCGGCGAGCTGCAGGGCGTCGCCCGGGTGCTCCTGCTGCAGCCGCACCCCGGCGAGGTAGGCCAGGACCAGGGGGTCGTCGGGCCGCTCCCCGAGGGACACCTCGAAGTGGCTCGCGGCCTGGGTCAGTTGCCCGCGCAAGAACGCGAGCTGCCCCTGCAGGATCCGGGCTTCGTGGGGGGCGCTCGCCGCGAGCCGCGCGAGCTCCAGCTCGGCCTCGCCGAGGTCTCCGGCCTGCAGAAGGCGTCGGGCTCGCTGGAGGATCTCCTGGTCTCGCTGCTCCATCGTGGGGTCTCCTGGCCCAGGCCACGGCGGGACGCCGGGTCGTCGTGTGGGGAGTATGGCACGAAGGCGCCGAGGGTGTCAGCCGGCAAGCGGTGCGGGGTCGAGGGAGCGCGGGGCGCGGGGCGGACGCGGGCGCCGGGAGGGGATCACCAGCCGAGATACTCCCAGACGTCGGCGGCGACGTTCTTGGTCTTCTCCCAGGCGGCCTTGCCGGTATCGACGACCGCATGGGCGCCGGACTTGATCCACTCGGCGGTCTGCCGGCCGAAGGCCTCGAGGCCCTGGAGCGCGGCGGGGATCCCCTTGCAGGCGAGGATGTAGCCCAGCCGGGCCGCGGCGATGGCGTTGATCTCGACGGTGGCCTTGACCGCGGCGCCGATGCCCACGGCCGCGCCGAAGTACGCGTTGGCCTTGATGGAGGGAGCGAGCTGGCAGGAGATCTTCGCGGCCGCGGCAGCCCCGGCCCAGCCCTCGACGCCCGCGGAGGCGGCGACGACGTCCACGTCCTTGCCGTCCTTGGGGTCCTTCCAGACGAACTTGCCGAACAGGGCGAAGCCGGCCTTGGCGCCGGCGAAGGCCTCCCCGCCCGCCTCGGCGCCGATCTTCACCTTGCCGCCGTCCTGCTTGGCCTTGATCGCCACCTTGCCTTGGGCCTCGGCGGCCACGGAGGCCTCGAGCTGGGCGCCGAAGGCCAGCTTCAACTGCTGGCCCCCGAGGGTGAACTCGAACTCGGGCATGGTGTAGGTCAGCTTGCCGCCCACGAGGGTGACCTTCACCGCCGCGCCGCAGTTGACCTCCACGCCGTCGGTCCCGTAGGAGGCCTCGGCGGAGACGCCGGCCTCGGCCTGCCCCACGGTGTACTCGCCCTCGAGCTTGCCGCCCTTGCCCTGGGCCAGGGTGGCCGGCTCGTCCTTCTTCGTGCCGAGGAGCTTCTCGGACTCGACCTTCTTCTCGGCCTTCAGGCTGATCTTGGCGTCCTTCTTGATGCTATCCCGCTTCGTGCTGTCGGGATCCTTGCCTTCCTTCTTCATCTGCTCCCGGTCCTTGGTCGTCTGGGAGCGGTTGCGGACGAAGATCTTGCCGTTTTTTTTGTAGAATTCGACGTCCTTGGAGTTCAGGACCTTGCCGCCCTTGTTGAAGTCGCCGATCCCTCGTGCCCGATCGGCGGTCCTCTCTTCGGCTTTGCTCTCGGCCATGAACGCCTCCTCGACGCTTGACACCCGTTCCCACCTTAGCGGAAAGTACCACCATGATCAAGCTGGGTGGTGACGAACCTGCCGTTCTGATTGGGATTGCCGTGGCGGCGCTCGTCGTGCTGGGCCTGCTGGTGGGCGGCGCCTACCTGGTCTGGCGGGAGTACCGGCAGCAGCACGACTACCAGCAGGTCGAGGGCGAGATCCTCCATGCGGAGATCGGCGTCGGCCAGATCCAGCAAGCCCACGTCCAGCAGCAGTCCTACACCAAGCACCTCCAGTACCGCTACACGGTGGCGGGCAAGGAGTACGTCGGCGAGCGGATCAAGCTGCTCGGGACGCAGTCGTCCACCAGCCGGGAGGGCATCGAGAAGCTGCTGGCCAGGTACCCGGCAGGGACCAAGGTCCCGGTCCACTACGATCCCCTGGACCCGTCCCGCGCGGTCCTCGAGACCGGCTACTCCTGGGGCTCGATCCTCTTCCTCGCCCTGGGGCTCTGCGGCGCCGCGATCTTCGTCCTCGTGCTGCTCCGCCGGCAGAGCTGAGCCCCCCCCGGCGCGCCTCGTCGCTTCTGGCAGAGGCGCTCACCGGGAGGCGTCGAGGTCCTCTTCGGTGCTCAGGGCCAGCCCCGCCTCCGCCAGCAAGAGGGCGAAGAGCCCGCAGCCGTCCACCAGCCCGGCGTCGGTGTGGACCTGACGGACCCCGCAGGAGGGGCTGCGCTCCTTGAGCAGGGCCCACCGGCACCCCGCGTCACGAGCCTGCCGCAGCGCCTCCTGGGCCCCGGCGAGGAGCTGCGCGGTGCAGTCGCGCCCGTTGGCGTCGAGCAGGCGGGCCCGCCCGGCGAGGGCGGCGCGGGCGTCTCCCCCGTCCCAGTGCATCGGCGGTCGGGGCACCCCCAGCCCGGCGAGCACCTCCGGGCAGACGGGCAGGGGCTGAGCGCCCGCGAGCCAGGGGCCGAGGTCGGGGACGAGGCGCGTGCCGCCGTCCCAGCGGCACGGCTGACCCAGCAGGCAAGCGCTCACGACGACCGAGGGCGAGGCGGAGTCGGGAGGGGCCATCGGCCCCTCAGCCGTGCTTGGCCAGGAGCGCCTCGATCTCCTTCTTCAGGGCCGGCTTGGGCTTGAAGCCGACGAGGCGCTCGACCAGCTTGCCCTTGCTGAAGACCAGCATCGTCGGGATGGAGTGGATGGCGTACTCCTGCGAAGTCTCCGGGTTTTCTTCGGTATCGAGCTTCCCGAAGACCACCTTCCCCTGCAGCTCCCCGGCGAGGGCCTCGACCACGGGCCCGAGCATCCGGCAAGGGCCGCACCACTCCGCCCAGCAATCGACGATCAGGAAGGGGTACTGGGTGATGGCCACAGCGAAGTTGCCGTCGGTGACGTGCACCGGCTTGTCGGGGCGCGCGGGGAGCTGCTGCTGGCTCTGCTTCGCCTCCTGCTCGAGCGCGTCGAGGGCCGCGTCCGCGACGCCCGCGTGGCGCAGGACGTTGCGGAGGTAGGTCTTCTCGGGCTGGACACCGACGCTGACCGTGGCCGGGTCCTCGTCGAAGAGCTGCTGCGGCACCGAGGAGACCCGGAACTTGCGCGCCAGATCCATGTTCTGCTGGGCCTCGACGCAAATGGAGCGCACCTTGCCGGGCGCCCCCAGGGCGAGCCGGTGGTTCTGCAGCACCGCCTTGGGGCAATAGGGGCAAGTCGGCGTCACGAAGGAGTACAGCCGCACCTCGCGGTCCAGCAGCTTCAGCAGGCTCTCGCTCATCGCCTGCAGCCCCGGCTGGCCGATGGATGCAAGCACCAGCGTGTCGATGAAGCCCTCCGCCTCCATGCCGAGGGGGGCCCCCCAGTACTCGATCCGGTAGCCGAGCTCCCGGCCGAGCAGCAGGGTCGGCGAGGCCTGCAGCCCGAGCTGCTGCGCCTCCTCGCCCTCGAGGGGCTTCACCTGGAGGCTGATCTTGTCGGTGAGCTCGCCGAGCTCCTGCACCAGGTCCCGCGCGAAGGCCACGGTCTCCGGATTGCCAGCCCCGTGGAACAGCTCCACCGTGACCGGCCGCACCAGCTCGGCCGCGAACTTGGTCTGGAGGAAATCCCGGGTCTTCTCGTCGATGAGTGCCATGTTCTACTCCCGTTTCGCGGCAGGCGACCATCGAGGTCGGCTCCCTCGCTCCAGCAGCACAGAGACACCCGGCCCCGCCCCCGTCGCGCTCGCCTCGCGAAAACGCGCCGGCTCAGCGGCTGCGCGGGATCGGCGTCAACCCCGAGGAGGTGGTGGTGCGCGGCGGACCGAGGGGGGTCATGCGCACCTCACCGGAACGATTGGCCCAGAGCACGGTACGATCTGGTACCAAGGTCCATGATGGATCCGGCGCCGCACCATCGAGGGTCAACCCCGACACGACCCAGGTGGCCGTGAGGTCCTCGTGCCGCTCCAGGCGCGGGGGGCGGCGCTCCCGGGGGTCGGTCTCCTCGCTGCAGACGCGGCAGCGCGGGATCGTGGTCATCAGCCGCCAGTGCAGCGGCACCCCGACCGCCGCCGCGACGAGGACGTCGCCGCTGCTGACGACCAGGGTGAGCTGCAGCTCCGCGAGCTGGGCCTGCCCGACGCAGCGCGCGACCATGCCCTCGACCCGTGCGATCAGGGCCCGCATCGCCTCGGCCGCGCCGGCCGGGTCGACGCGCACGCCGGGGAGCTGGTGATGCCGGTGCAGCTCGGTGAGGTACAGGTGGAAGAGGACCTCGGTGTCGGAGCAGCCCTGGACGTTGCGCCGCAAGAACGGCGCGACGCCGTCGAGCATCATCGTCCGCAGCTCGCGCACCTCCTCGTGGCCCGGCACCCGCCCGTGGTGTGCGCAGACCCAGCCCTGGTGCCCGAAGGGCTGGGCGTTCTCGTAGGTCCAGTGGCCCTCGGGGGGGCGGTGGACGTGGCAGATCAGGTCGCTGGTCTGCAAGGTCCTGGCGAGAGAGGGGAAATCGACGCGGCCGCCGGGGTCGACCCGCTCCTTCTGGAGCAGCACCCGGGCGCCCTGGTGATAGCCGAGCCCCCAGCCGGCCAGGGGATAGTCGGCGGGCCGCTGGAAGGCATCGCCGCCCTCGGCCAGCAAGCAGTTCAACAGCCGCGGGTGGCGATGGATCAGACCGACGAACCGTCCCATGGATCACCCTCCGTGGGCTCGACGGCCCCGTGACGACGCAGGCGAGCCCCCTCCCCGCTCCTCTTATTTGCCCTGTCGGGCGGAAATAGGCAACCGGCTGCGCCGCAGGATCCAGTCCCGCGCGGTGCGCCGGGCGATCGCCGCCGCGGCCGAGGCCGGCTGCCAGAGCTCGTGGCGCAGCCCGGAGAACGATTCGTAGTGGACGTCCGCGTCCTCGCCGCCGACCGCGACGAGCCCCGCCGCGGCCTGGGTCGCGAAGCGCTGGATCGCGGCGCGGTCCGCGAGCCGGTCGTCCGCGCCCGCGAGGAGCAACGCCGGGCAGCGCAGGGCCGCGGCCGCCCGCCGGACCGTGGCCATGGCCCGGGTGGTCTCGGCGTACCAGCGCGCGGTGGCGCGCCCGTGGCAGAAGGGGTCGTCCGCGGCGGGGGGGAGGCCCGCGTCCGGCGCGGCCAGCAGCTCCGGGTCGATCCCCAGGGGCCAGGAGAAGTCGGGCCAGAGCCGGGCGAGCAGCCCCGCGAGCAGCCGGCGGGGCGGGGCGACGGTGCGGCCGAGGCCGAGCAAGGGCGAGGCCGCGACCAGGCCGGCGAGGCCCGCCGGGCGGGTGAGCCCCTCCTGGAGGGCGAGCAGGCCTCCCAGGCTGTGACCGACCAGGAACAGCGGGAGCTCGCGGGCCGAGGTCGCCAGCGCCGCACGCACGACGCCGAGGTCGTCCAGGTAGTCGGCGAAGCGGCCGATCCCGCCCCGGACCCCGCCGGAGCGGCCGTGGCCGCGCAGATCGAGGAGCCGGACCACCAGCCCGGCCGCGGCCAGCTCGGCCGCGAAGGGCAGGTGGCGGCCCTGGTGCTCGGCGTAGCCATGGAGCAGGAGCACCGCGCCCAGGGGAGGCCCGGGTGGCGACAGCTCGGTGGTGGCGAGGAGCAGCCCATCCCGGGAGACCAGGGGATGGGGCGAGGCGGTGTACGGCAGACCGGTGGACTCCATGCCGTCCAATGAGCCCGGCGAGCGGACGGAGTCAAGCCTCGCGCGGGCGTCCCGCGCGAAACCCGTAACGGCTCGCTTCGACGGCCGCGTTCGCGTCCCCCACGTCCATCGTCTCGCGTGCGATCAACCCCTGCTCCATCTCCGGCGGCAGGCAGGGCTGGAACTTCGACACCCGCGTCCGAGCGAGGCCGTTTTCCAGGCCGGCGACATGCTCCCAGCCGATCGGCGCCTGCGCGGCCAGCTCGGCGATGGCCTGGCAGATGGCGAGCTCGCTGCGCACGCTCTCGCCGTCGAAGGTCACGGCCACGTTGTTGGCCGAGACCTTGGCACCGAGCGCGTCTTCCAGCAGGTTGGCGAGCACCCGGTTTCCTCGCCCACCAGCAAACGTCCACCAGCGGAAGCGCCCTTCCGGCTCCAGGACGAGCGAGCCTCCACCGTCCACTCGCCCCGCGTACTGCTCGCGGACGGTGTCCATCGCCGCTTGAGCTCGCTTGGACCAGCAAGACCGAGCCTCGCCATCGGCAAGCAAGCTCAGCATGGCCTGGCAGAGGGCCCTGGACAGGAGGACGGGTTGCCCGTGCCAGCGCGGATACTTCCCGCTCGTGGTAGGCTCCACCGAGCAGGTGCCAGATCTCCAGTCGACGGCGAGCACGCGCCATGGCCGGCCGCTCAGCACGAAGCTGGAGCGATCCTGGGAGCCGTCCTGGAGGAAGAAGGCATCGATGACCCCGATCTCTTGCGGACCGTAGAGCACGCGCAGGGTCCTCGGGGTCGAGAACACGGCGTACAGCTCCAGGAAGTTGCGCTTGCCGTAGAGCTTTTCCCCCTGCGGGCCGAGCGTCAGCCGGCTGTCCACCTCGTTCAGGATGTCCTGCTGGATCATGTGAGCGACGAGCCCGGTTCGCTCGTTCGCGGACAGCCCACCGAACGCCGCGCAGCCCTCGACCCACTGCCACCAGGCGTGCTTGGGGACGCCGGTCTCCTGCAGGGCCAGAGCGATGATCTGGTGGGCCAGGATGTGAGGTGTCCAGGTCGGGGGCACGGCCGGCTCGACGAAGCCCTCCTCGAACAGCTCGACCAACGCGGCAGCTTGCAGCACGGCGTCTTCGTCCGTGGCCAGGAAGGTGCAGTTCGCCCTGGCACCGGGGCGCCTTCCTGTCCGGCCCATGCGCTGCAGGAAGGCCGAGACCGTGCTCGGGGCGTCGATCTGCAGGACGTGATCGAGATCGCCGACGTCGATACCCAGCTCCAGGGCGCTCGTAGCGACGATGACGCAGTTGCTGCCTTCCTCGAAGGCTCGCTCCGCGGCCGTCCGCTCGGCGAGCGCCAGCGAGGAATGCGCCAGGTAGACCTGGACGCCTCGCTGCGCCAGCTTGTACCCCAGCTCCTCGACCCGGCGGCGGCTGTCCACGAACACCAGACGGCGTGTCTTGGGGTAGAGCTCGTCGACCAGCCGCGCCGCGTTGTCGAGCGAGCCGACGTGGTCGATGTGGATCTCCGGTGAGGTGCGGGGGCCGCCCGGATCGACGACCCGCTGAGGCCGCAACGAGCTGCCGCTCAACCAGCCGGCGATGACCTCCGGGTCCCCCACCGTCGCAGAGAGCCCCACCCGCTGGATGTCCGCTCCGGCCACTCGCGTCACCCGCTCGAGCAGCGCGACCAGGTGTGCTCCCCGGTCATCGCCGGCGAACGTATGCACCTCGTCCACCACGACGGCTCGAACCTGACCGAGCAAGCGGCGTGCCGGCACGCGCGTGGACAGGAGCATGGCTTCGAGCGACTCGGGGGTGATGGCGAGGAGATCCGGCGGCGCCTGGCTGATCCGCCGGCGAGTCGAGGCCGAAACGTCACCGTGCCACTTCCCTGCTCGCCGCCCCACGAGCCCGGTCAAGCGCTCGAGACGTGCCTCCTGATTGTTGAGGAGAGCCCGGATGGGCGCGAGGTAGAGCACGGAGATGGGTGGCCAGTCTTCCCGGTCCATCTGGGAGAGGAGCGGCAGCAGGGCTGCTTCCGTCTTTCCCCCGGCGGTCGGAGCCAGGATCACGCAGTTGGCGCCGTCGAGGATGGCGTGGATCGAGGCCTTCTGCACGGGCCGCAGGTCGGACCACCCCAGGACATTCGCGACCTGGTACTGCAGCGCCGGGCTCAGCCGTTCGTAGGCCTCTGCGACCATGGCGCTACACATCCAGCTCGATGTCGTCGGGGGTCTTGCTCGATATCGCGTCCTGCTCCTCGGCCGTGAGCTCCTCGGGCCGGAGGGTCAGCTCGAAGTCCCGGACGGGGTCGAAATCCGGGTACAGGTCCACCCGGTCGAGCAGCCCGGCCACGAGCTTGCGCAGGTAGATCCGCGGGGCGACTCCGACCTTGCCGCCGAGCTTGCCAGCCACGGCGCGAGCCAGGCCGCGCAACACCTCATCGCTCACCTTCGTCTGAACCCGCTCGCCTGCCGAGGTAGGATAAAGGTCACGAACTCTCCGGCCAACATCGACCAAACGCTCCATATCGAACGGCAGCAGACGAACCTGGACATCTCGCGGGTTGTCCCAGCGAGGATCGAGGCTAAAATCCACGTGCAACCGCTGGGCGAGCGGGGGCAGGCGCCGCACGCCGTTGGGCCCGTCGAAGAAGGCCGGCGTGCCCGTGATGAGCACATACAGCCCGGCGAACCGCCCCCCGTACAGGTCGTCGATCAGCTTCCGCAGCGCCTCCAGGCTCTTGTCGCGGCCGTCAGTGCGCACCCGCTGGATGGTCTCGACCTCGTCGAGCACGAGGAGGAGGCCGGGCCGCCCGCACTGCTGCAGCACGGCGAGCAGCCCCCGAAAGAAGCCCAGCGCCCCCGTGTGGTCCACGTCGCCCTTGATGCCCGCCTTCCGCTTGATTTCCGCCGCGACGTTGGGCTGCCCCATGAGCCAGGCGATGAGGCCCTCGGCGACGGCGGGTTCGTCGTGGAGCTGAGCCGCATGATAGGCCCGCAGTACGGCGGCATACTGCGGCTGGACTGCGCTCACCTCAGCGAGGCGGGCCTCCAGCAGGTCGCCGACACCCCGCCCGAGGGCATCGAGATCGTCCGGATCCCGGAGCTGGCACGTCACCTCCTCCTCGAGCCCCAGGAGCCACTGCGAGACCACGGCCCGGAAGGCGCCGGTATTCCACTCCGCGGTGCGCAAGCCCTCCATTGCCCGGCGATACACCGTCTCCAGGTGGTGCAAGGGGGTGTCGTTCTCGGAGATCTGGACCTCGGCGACCGCCAGACCCCGCATCATGGCCTGCTGCTGGTACCAGCGAGCGGTGAAGCTCTTGCCGCAGCCGAAGTCGCCGCGCAGGGCCTTGAACACCGAGCCGCCAGCGGCGCAACGGTCCAGCTCCTCCGCGAGCGCTCGTTCGAACCGGTCGATCCCGACGGCGAACAGGTCGAGACCCCGGCGGGGCACCGTCCCCCGGCGCAACGCCTCGATCACATCACGGCGCAGTAGGACGCTGGGCACGCTCACTCTTTGATCCCGTAGTGCTGGGCCAGCCGGCTGCGGTGGAGAACGACTCGCCGGCCGACGTGGTCGTGCTCAACCATGGCGAAGCCATCGGCGTTCAGCAAGCCCATGCGCGCCACGACGCCACCCACCTGATGCACGCGCACGCCCGCAGCAGCGGCGAACTCGCCGGCGGGTAGCGAACCACCAGCCTCGGTGAGGATCCCGAGCCAGCTCAGCAGCCGCTCGACCTCCGCCGCCGGTTGACCGCTGACCTGGTCCTGGAACACGGCGGCGCGCCGGAGAGCCTGGATGAATGGCGGCGCCACCGGGGGTGCGGGTGCCCGAGGCTCGGGGGCGCGTGGCTCGCACAGGGAGGCCTGGAGCAGGACTGCCGCGGTCGTCGGCGCTGGCTGCGCGACCGGGCGGCGCAGCCGGAGCTCCCACCAATCCGGCGTCGGCAGGGGTCGCACGGCCAGCCCGGAGTCGTCCGGCACGGCCCGCTCCAGCCAGTCCGGGGCGATGAGCACGGCCGGAGCCACTGCCTCTGCCAGGGAGAGACCGCCGTGCTCACCGTAGCAGGCGGAACGGTTCACCACCGAGGGATCCCACAGCACGGCGACCCGGTCCCAGCCACGTGGCCTCCAGCAGGTGGCGGGGAGCTCCACCTCATCGGCTTCCGCCGCCTCGCCTTCGGCCAGCGCACGCCAGCGGGCGCCACCAGGCCGGCCTCGACCCAGGCGCCCCGCCAGCGGTCGGGTACCGTCGCCGAGCACATGACCATGGTCGGCAACGAGCAGCACGACGCGCTCGCCCTCTTCGGCAGCGCTCAGCAGTGCATCCAGAGGCAGCACGGGGGCCAGGCTGTAGTCCTTGGCCACCTGCACGCTGCTCCGCAGGTCTTCGTCGATGGCGTTCACCACGATCGCGACGGCGCGACAATCCCCCTTGATCGCCTCCCGGATGTCCGAGGCGAGGTCATGGCCGCTCAGGATGTCGCTGCGCTGAAAGAAGGGGCAAGTGCCCTCGCCGAGCAGCTCGACGAGGGCTCGCTGGGACTGCCACCGGTCCTTGTCCTTGGTGCTGCCCTCGTCACCGAACCGAGGGTCTGCCCTGCCAGCGAAGAACGCGCTCCGGCTGATCTCGGTGAGCGTCGGGGCCGCGGCCAGGACCGGAGGCAGCGGCAGGGCGCCGTGCCAGCCATCTCGCCGCCAAGCGATCGAGCCCCAGCGGCGTGCAGCCCCCAGCCGGGTCAGCAGTTGGGTCGCCACCGCCTGGCTCATACCATCCATGAGTAAGATCAAGAGCTTGCGCCGATCTCCACCCTCGAGGAATGGGGCAATGACCTGCTTGCCGAGGTGCTCGATCGGCAAGGCAGCGGCCGAAGGCTTGCCCGCGTGCAGCCAGCCGATGTAGGCCTGGGCAAAGGTTTGGTGATCCGCCTGGAGCACGGCCGCCGTCGCAGCCTCCAGGGCACGTGCGGCCGCGAGGAGGGGTTCGCTGGCGCCGCGCAATCCACGAAGCTGCTGGCGGGCCCACTCGAGGTGCCCGCCCTCCTCCGAGTAGCGTCGGGCCAGGTCGACGGCCGGCTGCCAGCGGGTTCCCGGTGGGGTGTCGACGTCCCGACCCGCCCGCCAGAGCGCCAGCCTCGCCAGGCTCCGGCGAGCCTCCCGATGCTCGGCGGACCGCAGGTGGCCATCGAGCCGATGTTCCTCGAGGCGGGTCAGCGCCTCCGCCACGCTGGCGGCCGAGCTGCTCCCGGGCTGCTCGAGGAAGGCCTGGATCGCGCTGGCGAGCGCACACTCCCTGGCTGCATGCCCACCCGGCAGCAGCGCGCTGGTCGCCGTCAACCCGCCAAGCCCCGCAGCCTCCGCCAGGTGCTGGCTCCGCTCCAGCACGGCCAGCAGACGCGCGGGTTCCTGCGGGAGCACCGCGTCCAGCACCCCTCCATCGACGAGGGCGGCTTCGACCCCTCGCACGGCCTCGACCAGGTCCGGGAGCCAGGCCGAGAGCTGGCCCGTGAGCTGCCACGCCAGGGAGGAGCCCTCGGCTGCCCGGGCAGCGTCGAGGAGGGGCAGGACCTCGAGCAGACGCTGGGCCAGCCCTCGCTCCCAGATCTGCCAGACCACCGCGCCAGCCTCGGCGAGGGTGCCACGCAGCCACGCGTGCAGCTCGCGACGCACGTTGCGCCAGAGGTCATCGCTCTCGGCCTGTCGCACGAACGCGGGCCCACCGTCGTGTGCAGCCGCCCAGGCCAGCAGCGCGCCCACCGAGCCGAGCGCGGTCTCCGGCATCCGGAGCCGCGCCTCCAGGAGGTGCTGCCAGGCTGCAGCCTGGGTGAGCAGCAGCCCCTGGACCTTGCGGGGCCGAGAGAGCACACCCGCGAGGAGCAGCTTGGCTAGGGCGCTCCCGGCCAACCCCGGCTCGACCTGACGAGCACCGAACAGCGCAGCCAACCGGGCGTCACGAGCCACGTGGTAGAGGCGGCCGCCGGCGAGCCGACAAGCGACGTCCAGGGGAAGCAAGTCGGAGGCCCAGTCCACGAGGTACACGGAGCCTCCCGGCCGCTGCTCGTCGGGTTGCGGCAGCCGCTCCCGCAGATCGAGCTCACAGCGGGTGGGGACGACACGCCAGGGCTGCCCGGCCAGGTCGAACTCGCTCTCCTCCCCCCGCCCGAAGAGGGCCACCAGCCGGGAGCGGTGGTCACGGCGGAAGATCCGCTCCACCTCCTGGCGCAGCTCGGGGATCGTGAGGAAAGGAGCCTCGCTCATGGCTGCGGCTCCCGACGTTCCACTTTGGCGGTGACCTGCACCCGCAGCCCCTGGGCTCCCGCAGCCGCGGTCTCGACCTCCGCGGCCAGCTCCCGCAACGAAGCTGCCAGCTCGGTGGGCTCCGTGATGCGGAGCGCCTTCTCCAGCACGGTTTGCCAGCCAGGCTCCGGGGGAGGCGGGGGAGGCGGTGGCGGTTCGCGCCTTCGCAACAACTCCTCGGCGCGACGCGTTAGCTCGGTCAGCCCGTCGGCCAGCATCCGGTTGATCTCGTCGGCCGTCAGCAGAGCGTTGAGATCTGCCAGCAGCAGGGAAGCCCGGTGCCCCTTGCCGGGGTCGCCCACGAGGTTGCGGACCTGCTCGAACACGATCCAGCGTGGCCGCTCCGTCAACAGCCGGTGGGCAGCCTCGGCGGTGGTGAGGCTGCGGCCCATCGCCGCCAGGGAGGTCTGCACGTCGAACTCGGCCAGTTCACGGACCAGCGCTGCTCCCTCTGCCTGCGTCAGCAGCGACACCAGATCGGAGCAGGCCCGGGCTGTCGTCAGCCGCGGCCAATCCTGCGGATCGGCCCATTCCCTCACCCGCATCTCGAGCTCTCCCACAAGGGGAACCACCTTGGGCAGGCCGGTCAGCTTCTGGTGGACCTGCTCGACGAAGGTAGCGAGGTTGCGGGCGGTCAGCGCTCGACCGGCCAGGGTGATGCCGAACAGGTGGCCGGCCCGGTCCAGGGCTTCGGCCCAGTGCGCCGCGGTGGGCAGCTCGGGCAGCAGCAGCTCGACGTCGTTCGAGAGCTGGCCGAGCCGCGGCGCGCTGTAGGGGCGCCCGCCCCGTTGCAGCGTGCGGCCGCTCCAGACGCACCAGGTGAGGACGAGCAGGTCCTGCACCTCGGCCAGCAGGCCGCGAGTGCCCGCGGGGTCCAGCCAGCCCCGGACCTCCCCGACGGTCGGGGTGTCCAGCCCTTTTTGCTGCCGCGCCTGCTCGAGCTCCTGCAGGGGGCGGTCGCGCAAGACGGTCGCCACGTCGCCCGTGTCGGTCAGGCCGAGCGGGTCGGCATAGGCACGCAGCTCGTTGCGCTCGTTCTTCTCCACGTTCATCCGGCGGTCACGGGTCTCGAGCAGGCGTTCCAGCAAGGTGCGGATGCGCTCCAACCGGGAGGAGGTGACCGGCCCATCGAAGCGCGGGTGGTGCGGGTAGCGCTTGGACAGCACCACATCGACGATCTGCTTCAGGCCGTCGCGCAGGTTGCCGGCGAGCACGCTGCGGATCTCCAGATCGTCCAGCAACGGCAGGAGGTGCTCGTCCACGGAGCGGGACGGGTCGAGCAAGGTGGTGCGTCCTGCGAGAGTCAGGCCATACGCGTCCGAGAGGCAGCGCTTGACCAGGGACTCCTTTCGGGCTCTCAGGCTGGTGAGGTCGGCCCGGGTCGTGGTCTGGTCCTCGACCCGCAGGTGCCCCAGGTACTTGCGCGTGTCCCCGTCCAGGATGTGCTCCAGGACGACCAGATCGCCGAGCTCGTTCTCCAGCTCCCGGGAGAAGAAGGTCGGCAGCCAGACCACCGTGGGGTTGGGGCGAGCCGCGCCGACCCGTGCCTCCCGGTAGGCTTCGACACGCAGCAGGTCGTCGTTGGGCCCATACCCTCGCTCGTCGAAGGGGTAGTCGAGGATGACCTGCCATTCGACGTGCTCGGGCGCCGTGAGGGTGCTGTCGTCCATCTCGCGCACGTTGCCGTAGCGCACCCGACCGGACCGCTTGGTGCCGCAGTAGCTCTGCTCAGTCTCGACGATGCTGCCGTCGGTGCCGAGCTCCAGGGACTCGAGCAGCAGCCGGCGCAAGGTGTTCTTGCGTGCGCCCGGCTTGTCCGCGTCGGCTGCCGCCGCCAGGATCGGCTGCAGATCGACTCCTGCGAGGTGGACGGAGACCTCGGGGTCGGCCTGATCGCCCAGGCGCAGCGCACCCACCTGGCCGGCCCACTCCCGCAACCGCTGCGCTGCCACCTGCATCTCGGCGCCGGGGATGGGCGAGGCAATGGTCCCGTGGTTGAGGTGGACCAGGCGCTTGACGGTGAGCCCCTTGAACGGCCTGGCCTCGGGCACCAAGGCCGCCAGCAGCAGGGTCTTGGCCAGGCGATTGTCGTTGCGGCAGGCCCGCTGCGGGCAGCGAGAGCAGCCGAGCCGGCGGTCGTGCTCCTCCCGCAGGCGCTGGCAGGCCTCGGGGTCGTCCGTCTCGTGGGCGCGCCGGATCAGCGACAGGAAGCTGGTGCGGTACAGGTCACGAGCCCGGTCGAAGCGGGTCTTCATCACCGGGTCGTCGATGGGGTCCTCACTCTCGGCCAGGGCGTCGAACGCGTCGCCCACGGGCACGACCCGACCCAGCGGGAGGTCGGGGAGGTGGTGGACCAGCAGCTCCATCAGGATGCGGATCGCGGTGCGCTCCCGCTGCAGGCAATCCGAGAGCGCGACCAGCGCCTCGACGAGCGCCGGGGAGAAGGGATAGACCTGCCGGAACGCGGCCTCGTCGCCCTCGCTGCCGATGAGCACGCTGGCAGCCTGGCCAGCGGCACGCCAGGTCCGGGCGAAGTCGTCCGCGAGCTTTTCGGCCGCCTCCTCGTCTCGCGGGCGCACGACCCGGTGCTTCACGATGGCGGGCAAGTTGCTGTCCGCCAGGCAGATCGACTCCATGCGGCCCTTGTGGTGCGAAAACGCACGAGAGAGCTGGGAGCGGATCGCTCCCTGGGCCTCGGCGCCGAGGAAGTCGGCCAGGTCCCGCTGGCGGGCGAAGAAGCTGACCACCGGGATGGCCCGCTCGGCGTCCTGGGCTTCCTTGAGCTTGACCAGCTTCTGGACCTCCCGGCCGACGAACGGCAGATCCCCCGAACGGCCGGCGAGCCAGAGGATCAGCTCGTCGAGGTAGAGCACCACGCCGTCGTAGCCCAGCCCCTTGGCGTGGCGGCTGATCACGCCGAGCCCCGTGTCCAGGTCCACGAAGCGGGAGTGCGGGGAAGCCCACGAGGTGAAGAAGGTCCGCACCAGATCGGAGAACAGCCGAGCCCGGGGGCTCTGCGCATCCCGGTCCTCTTCGCCGAGGTAGGTGCTGGAAGCAGCCGCCGCGAAGCTCGCCGGGTCCCAGGAGCCCGCCACGGCGCGCTTCCCCCAGCCGACAGTAGCTTGCCTGGCGCCGCCGTTCAGCTCGGCGAAGAAGGCCTCGTCACCCATCCGGGCGCGCAACCGACGGGCGTCCTCGAACAGCCCCCCGTCCACGTAGACCGCGGGCACCGTCGCGTCGGGGTGCTGCTCGGCCACCCAGCGGGCATAGGTGCCCAGGACCTTGGACTCCAGGTCCTGGGCGTCGAGCATGTGCATGGGGAGCTGCACCAGCCGCTTCTTGCCGATCCATGGATGGGGGGTGCGCAAGGCGTGCAGCTCGGACCGTCGCCAGGCCAGGGCATCGTCCCGGAGCAGCAACGCCAGGACGGCCATGAAGTGCGATTTGCCCGAGCCGAAGGAGCCGTACACCTCGACGAGCTGGCTGCGGCCGTCGTCGAGCGCGCTCTTCAGGACCGACAAGGCATCCTGGAAGGACTGCACCAGCTTGGGGGGGATGGCGTAGTCGCGCAGGGTCGCCTCGGGCCTGGCGATGCCGTCGGCCAGCCCCTGGACGAAGTCGCCCTTGCGGATGGCCGCGGGCAGGTCGAGGAGCTCACGAACGAAGGTACTCATGCGTCGTCTCCGCTGGCCAGGTACCGCGCCGGCCGGCCGTCCAGCTTCTCGATGCGCCCGTCCGTCACCAGCTTCTCGAGCGCACGGCGCACCAGGGTCTTGCTGGCCCCCACCTCGCTGGCCAGCTCATCCGCGGTCGGCCCCTCGGGCGGCTCGGCCTCCTCGTCGTCGTCCGCATCTTCGTCGATCTCGGGGGTCCAGCGCAGCAGCGCCACGTAGACCTCGTCGGGGTCGAGCGATCGGCGCCTGGGCGCCGCAGGCGGGGTCCAGGTGCGCAGGTCGTCGGTGGCCTTGCCGAAGTCGACGGCGACCCCGAGCGCGTGGGCTTCGCCCGCCACGAAGTCGCGGAAGAACTGGCCGAGCCTCATGCCCCCGAAGAGGTCGCTGGGCTGGTCGTCCCACTGCAGCAGCCAGGGCACCCGCTCGGCGAGTCCGGCGAGCAGCGGGAGCAGGCGGTCGCCGGTCCAGCCGTCCTCGGTTTTGCGGCGCTGGTACAGGGCGGCGAGCGCCTGCTCGGTCTGCAGGTGGTCCCAGCCGGCCCAGCCGCAGAGCGGAGTGGGATCGTCCTCGGTGGTGCCCCCCGGCACGGTGACGAAGCGCTCCTTGGGCACGTCGAGCTTGCCACGCAACCCCCAGTAGTGGCGCAGGAAATCCTTGTTGGCGTACTTGTCCGGCACAGGGATGGATTTCAGCCCCTGCCGTCTCAGCTCGGGCTCCAGCAGGCCTTGGTCCTCGAGGCGCTGCAGCCGCCAGGTCTCCTCCCAGGTGGCTCGCTTCTCCATCCCGGTCTCGGTGTAGCGCAGACCGGCGACGAAGGGCACGCCCTGGGCGTCCACCAGGTCGGAGAGCAGACGCACCAGATCGACGCCGCTGTCCTCGGTGAGCAGCTCGTGCGCGGCGAGCACCGCGGGATCGCGGCCCAGGTCGAGGGCGAGCTGGCGCGCGGTGCGCAGCTCGGGAGTGGCCTGGGCCACAAACTCGGCTTCGACGCGCGCGAGCAGCCAGGTGCGCACGGCCTCGCAAAACGCCTTGGCGTCGTCCGGCGGCGACCAGCGGCGCTTGGTCTCGGGAGTCTCCAGCAGACGGAGCTGCCGGCCGTGCTCCGGATCGTCGAGCAGCCGCAGCCGCTGGCTGTACAGCTCGGCCAGGGGGCCGTCCACGTCGGCAGGGGGCGGTCGCTTGTGGATGCGGAACCACTCCGAGGCGGAGATATCGTCTTTGACCTCGCGGGCGAGGCGCACCTCGAAGGGGCGGTGGTTGGGCTGAACCGGCACCTGCACGGCCTCGACCGACGGAGCCGCGAGGGTGGGCAGGCCGAGCAGGCCGTAGACTCGCCAGTCCATCTCCTCCTGCAGGGAGACGAGGATGCCGCGCAGGCGGGCCCGCTCGGCGAGGGTGCGGGTGCGGGCTTCGCGCAGGGCGGCGAGGGTCGGCGTGGCGGCCAGGGTGGCGGCCACGGTCTTGTCGGGGGCGAGCTCGCTGGTCTGCCGCACGGTGTCCTCGGCCGCGACCACGAGGTCGAGCAGGGCAGCGCGCAGGCGGTCGAGGGAGGGGACCGGGAGCTGCTGGAGGAGGTTGCCGGCCATCTGTAGGCGATCCTGCCAGGGTGTCTTCGACAGACGAGCTCCCTCGCCGACTTGGTCACCCCCTTTCTGGAAAAAGTTTAATCGCCCCCAGAATCCTACAGTCGAAGAGTTGAGATAGCCGATCAGCGCTGCATAGTCGGCGCTTGTGGCATACTCACCGAGAACAACCAAGGGCGCCGACTGCTTGCAAACTACCATGTTTTCAACGGGCACAAAGTGGTTGTGGGTTGCCACCTCACCGTACGTTATCTTTCTTTCTGCCCTAAGTTTATCGACTGCCACTTGATGCCACTTCCACCATGGCAAACCATCAGAACGATATGTTCCTCCGTTGAATGTTGCCCTATTGTACAGTGTTTCGCGATACGGCCAAGCGAACCGGTGAAATCCAGGGGCATCCTGAATGCCGATCAAAGATCCAAGGTGCGTATACGGAAATATGCAGGCGTTATCAGGTTTAGCGGTCCAATCCCTAGGGGATTCTCCGGATAAGACAGGACGAAGGCACGATTTCTCGACAGCATTACGCAGCAACACGTGAAGTTCGAGGGTATAGCATTCATCGGCATTTGTCATTCCGAACACACCAGTCTTGGCCATCGAGCCAAGGCATGTTGAATTACTTCCAATGGACTCAGTTAATACACGTGCACCACCGCCTACCATCACCCACGGATGGATGCGTAGTTCACTCCGAGATGCGATTTCGGTCGAAACATGGACTCCATCGAACCCCAAGTGATCATGATGCCCCAGAATTTCGAGCCACACTGGCGCAGTGGAGGGGCACGCCGGTACCTCTCGCTCTCCCCGCTTTCCGAGCACTGCCGCCACGCCCTGGTCGCCTGGGCGCCGGTTTCGCCCGAACATCAGCATTGTCGGTGTGCCATGTCCAGGCAGATAACAGCCAGAAGTGTCGATAATCTTCTGCACATCCAGCCGCGGCAGCACCTTCTCTATCAGCGCCTTCCCATAGTCCCGCTTGGTCCAGGCATTGCTGTTGATCATCCCGATAAAGCCGGTTGGCACAGCGAGATCAAAGAAGCGCTCCGTGAAGGGCGCCGCCAATGCATACTTGCCAGCGGCGCTCTCGTACGTGGCTCGGTACTTATTGCGCTTTCCGGCGTCCTTCTCCGTGATGTACGGTGGGTTCCCCACCACAGCATGGTACCTCTGTCCTAGTACCTCCGCCACGGCCCCGGGCTCCTCCAAGCGGAACAACCCGTCCCCCCAGCTCGCCCACTCGTCCAGCGACACCTGCTGCGTCAGCCGGAGCTGATCGCCCGCCTGCAGGCGATGCAGCAGGCTGTCCGCGACCACCACCTTCGGTCGCAGCCGCGGCGCCCGGTCCAGCCGCGTCACCCCTACTGCCTCGAGCACGGCCAGCACCAGCCGGAAGCGGGCGATGGCCACCGCGTAGGGGTTGATGTCCACCCCGTAGACCTGGCCGAGGGCCCGCCGGGCCAGCTCCTCGACCGGCGTCGCGGGCTCGTGCTGCTGCCAGGAGGCCAGCAGGTCCCGGAACGCGCCGAGCAGGAAGTGGCCCGAGCCGCAGGTCGGATCGATGAGGCGCACCTCGGCCAGCCCGAACTCCGCGATGGCCGGGCGTAAAGTCTGCTCGAGGATGAACTTCTCGACGAAGTCCGGGGTCTGCAGCAGCGCATGGCGCTTGCGCACCGCCTCGGAGAGGTTCTGGTACAGGTCGCCGAGAAAGCGGGTGTCGCGGCCCGGGAAGGTGAAGACGGGCGCGCCGGTGGTCGCGTCGACCTGCTGGAAGAAGTCGAGCAGCGCCCGGGCGCCGTCGCTCGACGGGGAGAGCACCCACACCGGGTTGTGCCGGGCGTCGAACACCTCGCGGGCGCCGGGCAGGCGCGACAGCTCGCAAAACACGGTCAGCAGGTACTCCCGCGGCCCGAGGAAGGGCGCGAGCTGCACGAAGGTCGCCTCCCGATCCCGGGCCGCAGCGAGGCGCTCGGCGTCGGGCCCGGCGATGCGGGCCTCGATGAAGCCACGATCTTCCAGGGTCCGCACGAACACCACCGAGAGCACCCAGGCCGCCGCGAGCTGGATCACCCGCGCCCGGCGCCAGGGATCGAAGCCCTGCCCCGTCTCGCCCGATTGCTTCTCGGCCTCCCAGGCGGCCCGGAGCCCGGCCTCGACGGCCGGGAGCTTGGTGCGCTCGAGGAGGTCCTTCTCCAGGGCCTTCAAAGCCGGTTGCAGCCGCTTGGACAGAGGCTTCTCGCTCATGGCTCGTCCTCGCGCCCCGCCCGGGGCCGGAGCTTGGCGACCTGCTTGGTCTCTCGGATCGCGCGCGCGAAATCCACGTCCACCGGCTCCGGCAGCGCCTTGCGGCCGGCTCGCCAGCGAGCCAGCTCCGCACGGGCGTGTTCACGTGCTGCCTCGGCGCCGATGCGCCCGGCGTGAGTGAGCACCTCGCGGTCCGACAGGCGGAGGAAGTCGTCGAGCTTGTTAATCCAGGCCGCCATCGTCATCGGACGACGGCCCAGCGCCTGCAGCTCGGCGAAGTCCAGGTAGGCCGACACGATGAGGTTGAGCGCGTCGATTTCCTCAGGGGAGAGGTAGTTTTTGGCCACCTCGACATCCGTCTTGCGGATGGTCGGCCCCTCCCACGAGGTCAACCCCATGTTCGGCAAATCGGCGTCTGCCCGCTCCACGATGATCTCGGCGGCCGTATGGCCGTGAGCCGCCCAGTGCATCTTGTTCTGGACGGTCTGGAAGAAGCGCCGCGAGGCCGCGGCCGCGGGATCGTAGTCGATGCTCGTCGCGTAGATGTCGAGGACCTTGCGCCAGAACACCCGCTCCGACGAGCGGATGTCGCGCACCCGGGCCAGCAGCTCCTCGAAGTAGTCGTCGGTGCCGGCCGCCTTGAGGCGCCGGTCGTCCATGGTGAAGCCCTTGACGGCATACTCGGAGAGGACCGTCGTGGCCCACTGGCGGAAGCGGGTGCCGATGGGCGAGCGCACCCGGTAGCCGAGCGCGAGGATCGCGGGGAGGGAGTAGAGGTCGAGGTGACGCGAAACCTGCCGTTTTCCCTCGAGTTGAACTATCAAGGATTTCTTGATGGTTGCCTCGGGCGACAGCTCGCCCTCCGCGTAGATCGCCTTCAGGTGCTGGTTGACGTTCTGCACCGAGGTGCCGAACAGCTCGGCGAGCTGCCGCTGGGTCAACCACAGGGACCCCTCTTCCAGACGGACCTGCACCCGGGTTCGGCCATCCGCATCGGTATAGACCAGCAGCTCGCCCGACGGTTCGCTCATGGAACCTCCGCGGCCCGGTGGGCGTTGGCCAGCCAGGGCTCGGGCAGCCGGAGCCGCTGCCCGGGGAGCGGAGCGGGCACCGGCAGGCGGCCATTGATGGACGGGGCGAGCCCGTCGGCATGGGAGGGCACCACCAGCAGGACGGCGCCGGATGCTCCACGCTCGGCCTGATCGACCAGGCGCGCCAGCGCGCCCGACAAGCCGTAGCGGGCGAGGGATCCGGGCCAGACCAGCACCAGCGGGCTCGGCGCCTCCCGGATCAGGCCGTCCACCATCGTCTCGGCCGCATCGCGCACGAGGCCGACGAGCAACGGCCAGTCCGGCCCTTCGGGGCCGGCCCGGTCAGCGGCCTCGACCGAGCTCCACTCGACCTCGTCGGCCGCGGCGCGCGCCCGGATGGCGCGGGCCAGCGCGTGATCCAGGGAGACCGGGATCACGCCCAGCGACTCGCCCAGGCGCTCGGCCGCAGCGACGGCCAGGTCGGCCCGGACCTGGACGACCCGGAAGCGGCCGCTGGCCACACCCCGCTCGAGCTGGTCCTGGAAGGCTGCGGCACGTTGGGCGTCCGGGTCCCGGCGGGTCGGGAGACCGGCGCCGACCGTGCTGGCCTTCCGGGGAGGCAGTATGGTCATGGAGGTGGGCCCCTGCTGGCCGGGCCGCAGGTACTCGCCGAGCTCCGGCACGTACAGCAACCCGTGGGGAGCCAGCAACCGGTCGAGCTCGGGGCGATCCGGCAGGGGCTCGGCCTCGGGGTACCGCGCCGACACCCTCCGGCGCAGGGCCTCCGCGGTGAGTCCGCCACCGGCGAGCGCGGACAGGGAGAGGGTGAGCGCCCGGCTGGCGGCCATGCCGCGAGGGTACAGCTCGAGGCGGGCCGAAGCGGCCGCCGCACGGCTCGCCCGCGCCGCCAGCAGCACCCGCTGATCCGGCGAGAGGTCAGCGAGCGCGGTGCCCCGCGCGACGTCGGCCAGCACCCGCTTCACCGTCTCCGTGGACGGCAGCGGCTCGGTGGCGGCCAGCCGATCGGCGACCGCGGCGAGGGCCGGGAGCGCGTCCAGGACGGCCGGGTCCCGAGCCAGCCAGGGGCCCGACTCGAGGCGACGCCAGGCCGCGAGGGGCTGCGGCCGCAGCTCCAGAGCCACGCGGACGAGGGCGGCGGCGACTCCCCGATCTGCGGGGGTCGGGCTCTCCGGGCAACGAGTCGCGGCGAGCGCCTGGGCCAGATCGGCCAGCGCCATCGCGGGCTCGGCCAGCAAGGGCCGCAGGGTGTCCAGCAGGGCCTGGGCCACCTCGTTGCCAGCCCAGCGCTGGTTGCGGAGGAAGTGCAGGCTGGCGTGCACGAGGTCTGGCTGCAGGCCCAGCGCCGCGGCGACCTCGGGCACGCTACGGGCCGCAGGCAGCCCGCCGTCGGGTCGACCGTCCGGAAGGGGATCGAGGCCGACGAGCACCCGCAAGCGACGCTGGGCTTCGGTCTCGCTCCTTCGCCCGATGAGCTCCCGTGCCCAGTCCGCCAGGGAGCCCGGCGCCGGCTCCGCGGCGGCGAGCATCCGCAGCCGCTGGGCCAGCGTGGCAGCAGCCTCCGCCCCGACGATCCGGACGAGCCGGCTCCGCGGTGCCTGCGCGACGTCGACGGTGTTGGTCAGCCCGGCGGCGAGCAGGGGTTCGACCCACGAAGAATCGAGCCCGAGCTCCTCGTCCTCGAGCGGCAGGCGCGGCCGGAGGAACCCCGGGACCAAAGGCTCGGAGGCACAAGAGTCCACCAGGCCGCGCAGCGTCTCGGACAGCACGAAGATCTCCTTGGTGATCTTCGTGCCGATGCCCCGGATCACCGAGAGCTGGTTGCGCGGGAGGCTGAGCAGGTCCGCCACCTGGGCCACACCGGCCCGGTCGAGCGCGTTGCGCGCCCGCACCGAGAGCGGCAGCGCATCCACCGGGGTCGCAGGGCGCACCTTCGATAGGTCGATGGTACCAACCCCGGAGACGACCTCGGGGCGCTCACCGGGGGCGAGGGCCGTGAGCCAGGCCTGGCGCATGTCCTCGGCGCTCTCGAAGCGGTCGGTCGCTTCACGCGCGAAGGCTCGGCGGAAGAAGCCGCCGAGTCGATCGCGCACCGCGGCGTCGAACCGCTCCGCGTCGACGACGATGGCCTCGGTCATCCCCGGACCCGTGGCCTGGGCTGGCTGGACACCGGTCAAGGCGTGGTAGAGCACTGCCGCGGCCGCGAACCGGTCGGCCACGGCATCCCAGCGGCCGCGCAGATATAGCCACGGATCGCGCCACTCGGCAGTTCCGGCCCCGACCGCGGTGGGATCGGCGGCGGCCAGGGAAAAATCGAGCAGCAGCAGATGCTTCTTGCGCCCCTCGTACCCCGTGAAGCCGACGTTGCCCGGCTTGATGTCCCGGTGGGTGATCCCACGCTCCTCGAGGTACTGCACGGCGGAGAGCAGGTCGTCCCCGTACCGCTTCGCCAGCTCGAGCGACAGCGTTCCCTCGGCCCGCAGCAGGTCGGCCAGGGTGCGTTCGCCCGCGAAGTCCAGCAGCAGACACGGCCGGCCGTCCAGGGCAATGACCTCGTGCAGGGCGACGATGTGCTCGTGGCGCAGGTCGCGCAGCACGGTGGCTTCCGCCAGCAGCCGATCCGCGCAACCCTCGTCGTGGGGGATCTTGAGCGCGTAGTCCTTGCCCTCACGTCGGACGTGCAGCACGAGCGCAGTGCCACCGCTCCCAAGACGTCGCTCGACCCGCAGCCCCCCGGCCAGCAGGTCGCCCTTGCTGGCCTCGTGCGGATCCAGCTCGACCGGCGTGTCCACCAGCGGGCGGGTGATCACGTCGAGCACCCAGACCTCGAACCACCCGGCGACATCCTCGGCGCGCTCGTGCAGGTTGGGATGGGTCGCGAAGGCGATGCCCTCGTCCAGTGCCGCGAGATCGGGGCGCACTGCAGACAGACAGAGGCCACCCGGCGAAGAGGTGCGGAGGCGCTTGTCGCGTTCGGCCAACGTCGGCGCCGGCGGCTGGCCGGTGAACAGCAGCCAGGCCAGACAACCGACGGAGAAGACGTCGCTCTCCACGATGGCCTGCCGGGGATCCGAGAGCACCTCCGGCGCCTGGTAGAGCAGGTCGAGATCATGAGTGAGGTCGCCTACATGACGGGTTCCCTGGCTGCTGTGCTCGACCCAGGTGGAGGTCTGGAAGCGATGCAGGCGCACGGACAGCGCGCCGCGGTCCTCGCGCCGTACGAGCACCGAGGCCGGCGACAGGTTCCGGTGGAGGACACCGTTGCGATGGCAGTGCGCCACGGCCTCCACGATGGCCTGGAGGATCTGCAGCCGCTCGTCGAAAGAGAGGTCCGGCTGCTGGCGCAGGAAGACGTGCAGCGGGAGCGCGCCGTCGAAGCTCTCGAAGACCACGGCGGGCCCGAGCGGACCGTCCTCGATGTAGGTGCGATAGCCCAGCACGCCCGGATGCTGACCGAGCTGCGAGAGCGTCCGGGCTTCACGTCGGGCCGCCCGCTCGAGCTGCTGCCGGCGAGCGGACGTGGTCGCCGCCGGAACCAGGTAGGAGCGGATGCGGGCCAGGTCGTGCTCGACGAACTGGTGCCGCGCGACATGCTCCTGGTAGCCCTCACCCTCATCGACCAGCCGATCGAGGAGGAAGCCCCCGACGATGCGTGCCATCCGGCTCGGACGCAAGCCGAGGCGCGGCGCCACCTGCAAGAGGATCTTCATCAGCGGGCGGTTGACGATCCGCCGGGGCATGCGGTCATCGAGGCCGTTCATCAGACGGCCGGCCACGTCGTCCTGCAGCAGGAGCCACGGCGGACGCCCGCCGTCGAGGTTCACGGCAGAGACGTTGGGCGTGAACACCGCGGCATGGACGAAGGGACGATCCTCGACGTGGCGATCCAGCAAGGAGGCGAGCACCCTCGCCTTGTGGGTCACGCTCGCGTGGGGGCACTCGATCGCCTGCCGCCTCCCCGGCTCGGTGAAGGTCCAGTCGACGGCGTCTCCCGTGAGCACACCCGGTTGACTCTTGATCTCCACAAGAAAGAGGCCGACTCGCGAGAGGAAGAGCAGATCGATCTCGTAGAGCCGGCCGCTCGCAGGGTCCTGCAGCTCGTGCAACTCCCACGCCTGGTAGGGATCGATGTCCGAGATGCCGGCATAGACCAGATCGAGGGCCTCCCGCTCCCAGGGGTACGGGGTCGGGCGGCCACGATGAATGCGAGCCTCGGAAAGAGCCATGGTCAGGCCACCCCGGCAGCTCGCCGGGCGAAGTCCGCGCATTCGACCTCGGCATCGGGGGAGACCACGGCCACGTCGAGCTGGGCGAACCCGGCGCTTCGCAGGGTGGCGCGCAGGTCGTCGGCCGGACGGGTGAGGCGCGTGCGGGCGGCCGAACCCGTCAAGAGGGCCAAGAGCCCGGCGAGTTGACGGTTGGCCGGGGACGTGGCGATGGCCAGCACCTGATCGGACCAGGAGAGGTTCGGGCGCTCGGCGAAGGCCTGAGCCACGGCGACCAGCGCCGCACCGCCGGCGACGGCGAGGTGGGTGGAGGCGGACAGATCGGGCACTTTCACGGGGAGAGGGGCGATGCCCAGCGCTCCGGCCACCTCGACGATGCCACCGGCCTCCTCGGTCTTCTCCAGACAGCGCCGCGCGGTCGAGCCGCCGAGCGGCTGCCAGTCCGGCCCGAAGGGCTCGTCGGGAGCCAGTCCGAAGAGGCCGAAAGCTTCCGCCGGGGAGAACGCCGCGCCCCAGGTGGTGGCCGCATCCCGGAGGAGCAGATCGAGCCGATCGGCTTCCGTGAGCCCACCCCGGAACGCTGCCCAGCGGGTGTAGGCGTCAGGGCCGAAGCGGCGGGGAGAACGCTCCCGTCGGTCCAGGGCCCGTAGGCCCAGGATGGCCGCAGCATAGAAGGCCTCACGGTCACGGGCTGAGGGTGACACCGCAGTGCTCATGGCATCCTCACATTGGGCCGACGTTCCCGGGTTGTTCGATCGCGGCTCAGAAGCTGCGGCTGCGGCCCGGCCAAGCGTTGCATCCTCGCGCTGGCGGCGACGGGGAGGCAAGCGGCGGGCCAGTCCGGCCCAGCCCCGATCGCCACCGCGGCGTCGCCCGGGCCGGCCGGCTCCTCACGCGCGCGCCGCACCCTCCGAGGGGCCGAGCAAGAACGACACGACCTCGTCGTTGAACCGTGCGGTCTGCGAGATGGTCAGATCGTGGCTCGCGTCGGCGATCACGCTGGTGACGACCGATGGGATGAGGGCCCGGGCCCGCGCGACGGCCTTTTCGGCCGGGTAGACCACCTCGTGCTCCCCGACGACGAACAGGACGGGCGGCTTCAGGCTGCGGAGCTCCTCGTCGGACAGGACGGTCGGCGCGACGGGCATGCGGAACCGGAAGCAGCTCATGGCGATCAGGGCGTCGTCCACCCAGCCGCGGAGCAGCCGGCGGCTGCGCTCGTCGTTGCGCTTGACGAGACCTTTGCACATCCAGCGGACGAGTAGGCGGGTCATGAAGAAGCGGCGCGGCGGGAGCACGCCCAGGATGGCTCGCCAGGCCCACGCCGCGGGAAGCGGGAGGAACGTGGCGGCCGGAGCCGCGAGCACCACCTTCGCGAGGCGCTCCGGGTGGCGCCGCGCGTACTCGGCCGTGAGCCAGCCGCCGAAGGACAGGCCCATCAGGTGCACCCGCCGATCGGGCTCGAGCTGGCCGAGCAGCTCGTGCAGCCACTCGGTCAGCTCCTCGGCGCCGGTGACCGGCCGGGTGTTCACGCTGCGGCCCACGTCGTAGATGTTGTCGACCGCGTGGACGCGAAAGTGTCGTGCGAGCTCGGCGACGTTCGCCACCCAGATGAGCGAGGACGCGGAGGCCGAGGGCAGCAGCACGAGCGGCGGCGCGTCCGCTGGACCGCACGTCCTGACGAAGGTCGGCCCGTACGCAGTCGTGAGGATCCGCTCCTCCGCGCCCGGGGGATAGTCCCGGGCGCGAGCGTCGCAGTAGGCATGGAAGCGGGCGCGGGCCGCCTCGGACTTGAACGGGTAGCACGCGGGCAGGCGAGCATAGTCGGGCCCCCGGAAGAGCGAGCGAACGTGGACGACCGCGAGGCCGAGCACGATGACGAGCGCCACCCCCACCGCGAGGAGAATGCTGGTCCACATCTGCGACCTCCTGGTCGTGTCGAGCCGGACGCCTCATCCTACTCGCGCGCGAGCTCGAGCGCCGGGGAACCGGCGACGCCCCTGCGCACCTCGGCCCCGGGAGCCGATCAGCTCTTGACCGACGGGAACTCCCGGTCCACCAGGGGGAGCATCCGGAGGATCTCCGCGTCGTCCGGCAAAAGCGCGGCCGGGTGGACCCCGAGCACATAGTCCACCGCGTGAGCCGCCAGACCCGCCGCCTGGACCACCCACCGGGGGTTGGCGTCGAGTCGCTTCCGCCAGCCTCGGATGTACGCCACCGAGTTGTCGAGCGTCCGGTCCACGATCCCGGTGTGCGCGCAGAGGAAGGCCGCCCCGAACTCGGCGACGAGCTCCTCGAAGGAGTAGTCGTGGAGCCAGTCGTCGCGCAGGGTGCGCCAGCCCTGCTGGCGATCCAGGCGGTCGGGATGGGCCGTGGCGTGCACCAGCTCGTGGAACAGCGTGGAGTAGAACGCCTCGCCGGACTCGAAATGGTCCCGGGGCGGCATCTCGATGAGGTCCTGGGCCGGCCGGTAGCAAGCCCGGTAGCTGCCGGTGCGGATCTCCGGCCGGCGCGGCATGCCGGCGACGATGGCCTCGGCCTGCTCGATGGGCGGCACGACGGGGAGGAGGGCTGCTCCCCGCGGCCGAGGCAGCCGCACGATCCCGTCGAGCTGCCGGAGGTTGAAGACCTGCTGCCCCACGAGGCTCGGACGGGGCGGGACGCGGTTGGGGGGCCAGAAGTACCCGATCACTGGCCACGGCTGCTCCCCCTCCCGCACCTGCCAGCCACGCTTGCGGGCCTGCTCGCCGGTGACCCAGTAGCAGCAGTCGTAGGCGGCCCAGGCGAGCAGCAGCCGGTTGAAGCCCTGGTAGCGGCGACCGCCGTGGAGGTTGCGCGGCGCGAGGAGGCCACCCGACCAGGGCTTGTGCCAGGGCGCGATGCCCTGGTCGAGCAGCAGCAGGATCCGGTCGGTGGTTTCGCGGTAAAGGTCCTGCTGCGACATGCTCACCTCTCCCCGCCAAGGGAGCTGGAGGGGGCGCAGCGCGGCGCACCCGAGGCCAGCTCGGCACTCCTTCCAGGGTAGCCGGGGCTGCGACAGATTATGTCGCAGGCGGACGAACCGCAGGACGTGGGCGGCGCTCTCCGCCTGTCGCTGGCCCGCATCCCGCGAGCGCGAGGGGCCGCCCGGCGCGCGCAGTGGCGAGGCTCCTGCTCGACGCGACTCCGATCGCGAAGGGCCGGACGGATCGTCGTATCATCCAGATAGGCTCTCACCTTGATGCCTGAAAATAATAATAAATACAGGCCATTTCTCGGTGAACAGCCCTGGAGTCTCATCCACGCAGTGGGCCGGAGGCCAGGCGTTTGACCTCGGCCCACGGCTCCGGCTACCCTGCCCGGACGGCGCGCAGTCGCTACGGAGGGAGGCCATGGCCAACGCAAAGCGGATCGTCGTCCTGGGGTGCGGTCGGGTGGGCGCGGTGCTGGCCGAGGACCTGGCCCGGGAGGAGGCCTTCCAGGTCACGGTGGTCGATCGCGACCCCGCCGCGCTGGCGGCCCTGGAGCAGCGCGCCCGGGTGGCGACGGAGGTGGCGGACCTGGCCGACGCGGCCAGCGTCCGGAGGCTGATCCGCCCGGCCGACCTTGTGGTCGGGGCCGTGCCCGGCTTCCTGGGGTACCAGACCCTCGAGCTGGTCCTCGAACAGGGCAAGCAGTACGCGGACATCGCGTTCATGCCCGAAGACTACCGGCCGCTGCAGGCCCTCGCCCGGGAGCGCGGGGCCACCGCGGTCGTCGACTGCGGCGTCGCACCGGGAATCTCCAACGTCCTGCTCGGGAAGTGCGCCGCGGAGTTCGACACCTTCGAGCAGGCCCGGATCCTCGTCGGCGGCCTGCCGCGCCTGCGCACCTGGCCCTATCAGTACAAGGCGCCCTTCTCCCCCATCGACGTGATCGAGGAGTACACCCGCCCGGCCCGCTACGTGCGGAACGGCGAGGTCGTCGTCATGCCCGCCCTGTCCGAGGCCGAGCTGGTGGACCTGCCGGGGGTCGGGACCCTCGAGGCCTTCAACACCGACGGGCTGCGCTCCCTGATCCGCACCATCCCCTGCCCCGACATGAAGGAGCTGACCCTGCGCTACCCGGGGCACATCGAGCTGATGCGGGTCCTCCGCGAGAGCGGCTTCTTCTCCACCCAGCCCCTGGAGGTGAAGGGAGTGTCGGTCGCCCCCCTCGACCTGACGACGAGGCTGCTCTTCCCGCTCTGGGAGCTGCAGCCCGGCGAGGAGGAGTTCACGGTCCTGCGCGTCCAGTGCACCGGCACGGTGGGGGCCACCCGGTTGCGGCACACCTGGGACCTGCTCGATCGCGGCGATCCCGTGGCCGGGCACAGCTCCATGGCCCGCACCACGGCCTTCCCCTGCACAATCGTCGCCCGGCTGCTGCTCGCGGGCGAGATCCCCGAGCCGGGGGTCTTCCCCCCGGAGCACCTCGGCGGCCAGGCGTCCCTCACGGCGGAGCTCTTCGCCGGGCTCGCGGCGCGCGGGGTCACCCTGGAGCAGACCACGGAGCTCCTCTGAGGCGACGAGAGAGCCCCTCGCCCTCCTCGCGCCGGCCGGGCGCCGCGCCGGGGGGAGATCTTGCCCCTTGCCCCCGCGGGCCAGTCGTGGAATAGGTGCGGGACGGCCGGGAATTGACCGGCCGGGAAGGCTCGTGCTATGCGCATTCTCGCCGGAGAGGCTCGGGGCAGGCCCTTGCGGACGCCGGCGGGGCGGGCGACCCGCCCGACCTCGGCCCGGATGCGGGAGGCGCTCTTCGCCCGTTGCCAGGGGCAGCTCCCCGGGGCCCGGGTCCTCGACCTCTTCGCGGGGACCGGCTCCCTGGGGCTGGAGGCCCTCAGCCGGGGTGCGGCGCACGCCACCTTCGTCGAGGTGGCCGAGCCGGCCTCCCGGCTGCTGAACGACAACGTGCGCCAGCTCGGCTTCGCCGCGCAAAGCCGGGTGCTGCGCCTGCCGGTGGCGCGAGCCCTCCACCGGCTGGCCGGGGACCGCTTCGACCTGGTGGTGCTCGACCCCCCCTACGGGCAGGGGGAGATCGGCCCAGCCCTGCAGCAACTGAGCCTGCTGAGGCTGCTCGCGCCGGGCGCCGCGGTGATGGCGGTCCATGCCGCCCGGGAGGAGGCGCCGCCGCCCCCGACCGGGCTGTTCCTGGTGGACACCCGGCGCTTCGGCGACAGCGCGGTCACCCGCTACGGGGAAGGATCCGGGAGCGGTGACGGGCCAGAAGGACCATGAAATGAGCCGGATTGCTGTTTTTCCTGGTTCTTTCGACCCACTCACCACGGGCCACCTGGACCTGATCGACCGTGGCTGTCGGCTCTTCGACCGCCTGATCGTCGCGGTGGCGGTGAACCCGCGCAAGTCCTCGCTCTTCTCCACCGAGGAGCGGCTGGCGATGATCCGCGAGGCCGTGGTCCACCAGGGCGACCGCGTCGAGGCGGACGCCTTCGACGGCCTGCTGGTCCAGTACGCCCGCACCAAGGGCGCCTGCGCGATCCTGCGCGGCCTGCGCGTCGTCTCCGATTTCGAGTTCGAGTTCCAGATGGCCTCCATGAACCGCCGGCTCGCACCCGAGCTGGAGACCCTGCTGGTGATCCCCAGCGAGAACAACCACTACATCTCCAGCTCGATGGTGAAAGAGGTCGCGGCGTTCGGCGGCGAGATCGACGGTCTCGTGCCCGCCTGCGTCAAGCGGCTGCTGCTGGAGCGGATCGGGCGGTCACCGACCGCCGCGTAGCCGGGCACGCGCCCGGCGGCCAGGAACCCGGGGGGGAGAGGTAGGGACAGGGGCCATGAGGATTTCCCAGCGACTCGCCGTGCTCGGGGACTCCCCGACGCTGGCGGTGGATGCCCGCTCCAAAGAGATGATCCGCCAGGGCCGGCCGGTGATCTCCCTCGCCCTCGGCGAGCCCGACTTCCCGACCCCGCCGCACATCGTGGAGGCGGCGATCGCGGCGATGCACCGGGGCGAGACCCGCTACACCCCGACGCCGGGGACCCCCGAGCTGCGCCGGGCCATCGCCGAGAAGACGCGCCGCGACAACAACATCCCACTGGAGGCCGCGGACGTCGTCGTCTCGGCCGGCGCCAAGCACTCCCTGTTCAACGCCTTCGAGGCCTTGCTCGAGCCGGGCGACGAGGTGCTCGTGCCCCTGCCCTGCTGGGTCAGCTACCCGCCGCAGATCGCCCTGGCCGAGGGAGTGCTCGTGCCGGTGCCGACGAGCGCCGGGCAGGGGTTCCGGGTCGACGGCGACCTCCTCCGGGAGAAGATCGGCCCGCGGACCCGGGTGATCCTGCTGAACAGCCCGAGCAACCCCACGGGGGCCTGCCTCACCCGGGCCGACGTCACCAGCATCGCCGAGCTCGCGTGCGAGCGGGACCTGACCATCGTCTCCGACGAGATCTACGAGGACCTGGTCTACGAGGGGGAGCGGCCGGTCTCGCCCGCCTCCCTGGGGCCCGAGGTGGCCGCGCGCACCGTGACGATCAACGGGGTGAGCAAGTCCTACGCCATGACCGGCTGGCGCATCGGCTGGGCCATGGCCAAGGACCGCGGCCTGGTGCAGGCCATGACGCGGCTGCAGTCCCACTCCACCTCCAACGCCTGCTCGGTGGCCCAGGCTGCGGCCCTGGCCGCCCTCACCAGCCCGCGGGACTTCCAGGAGGACTGGCGCCGGGAGTTCGATCGCCGCCGCCGCCGGCTGGTGGAGGGTCTGAACGCGCTGCCCGGCGTCTCCTGCCTGATGCCCGCCGGGGCGTTCTACGCCTTCCCCGACGTCTCGGCCCACCTCGGTCCGGGGCGCCGGGCCGCCACGGACACGGAGCTGGCCCTGCAGTTGCTGGAAGAGGCCGAGGTCGCCACGGTGCCGGGGAGCGCGTTCGAGGCCCCGGGACACCTGCGCCTCTCCTACGCGCTCGCCTACCCACGGCTCGAGGAGGCCTTGACCCGGTTGACGCGTTTCTTCCAGGCATGAGCCCGGTGCCGGACCGCTCCGTGGGCCGGTCGTCGAGCACGACGCGGCGCCACGGGCCAGGGAGATCGGCCAGTTCGAGGAGAACGAGTTGAGCATGTACGACACCGACAAAGAGATCGCGGGGCCGGTGACCCCCCGGCGGATCATGGAGCTGGCCACGGGGTACTGGAACTCCATGGTCCTGCTGACGCTCAACGAGCTGCAGGTGCCCACCCGGCTCTCCCAGGGCGCCGCCACCGTCGCGCAGCTCGCGGACGAGCTCGGCCTCGACGCCCGCGCCCTCGGCTACCTGCTCGACGCCGGCTGCGAGCTGGGGCTCCTGCACCGGGACGGCCAGCACTACGCCAACACCCTCGAGACGGAGACCTTCCTGGTGGCGGGCAAGCCGACCTTCCTCGGCGGCGGCCTCGCCTACGACCTCGACGTCTACCCCGCGTGGGGCCAGCTCCCCGCGGCCATCCGCCAGGGCGCGCCGCAGCTTCCGGCCGACAGCTACCTCGGCGGCGACCCGGAGCGGACCCGGCGCTTCGTGTACGGCATGCACTCCCGCGCCCTGGCCACGGCCCGCGGCATCGCCGACGCCCTCGACCTCGCCGGACGGCGCCACCTCCTCGACCTGGGGGGCGGCTCGGGGGCCTTCTCACTGCTCCTCTGCCGGCGCTACCCCACGCTGCGCAGCACCCTGCTCGACCTCCCCGGCGTCGTCGCGGTGGCGGCCGAAATCATCGCGGCCGATGGCCTCACCGAGCGGATCACCTTGCAGCCCGGCGACTTCCACGAGGCGCAGCTCGGCGCCGGCTTCGACTGCGCCCTGCTCAACGGCATCCTCCACCGAGAGCCGCCCGAGTTCTGCCGGGAGCTGATCCACCGGGTCCACGACGCCCTCCTGCCCGGGGGCCTGATCGTCCTCGGCGACGTCATGCTGGATGCCCAGGGCCACGGCCCGCTCTTCCCCCTGCTGTTCGCCCTGAACATGCTGCTCACCGCGCCCGGCGGCGGCGCCCACGCCACCTCGGCCCACGTCGAGTGGCTGGCGCAGGCCGGGTTCGCCGAGATCCGGGTCGTCCCCTTGCCCGCGCCCGCCCTGCACACCCTGGTGTTCGGCACGAGGGCCGGCGGTTGAGGACGGGGATGCCGTCGCCGGCCGGGCTCACCCTCCTGGTCCCGCTGCTCGGGGCGAGCCTGCTCCTCGCGTCCGGGTGCAACGGCGCCAAGAGCCCGCTGGACGATCCGACACCGCTGCCTGCTCGCATCCTCAGCGACCGCGAGGTCCCCCTGCAGCCCCTGCAGCTCCCCGAGGTGAAGCAGCCGACGCCCGCGTCTCCGGAAGACGAGCTGACGCCCCCGCCGGGCGGCGATCCCAAGGCCCGCGCGGTCGTGCTGGGCAAGGCGCCGGCCGAGGAGGCGGTGATCCGGCGCCCCGACGGGCGGCTGCAGGTCGGGCGGATCATCGTCGACCCGGCGCAGGGAGAGATGCTCCTGCCCGGCGAGATCAACCAGACCGACGGCATCGTCGAGTACATGGCGGTCGGCCCCAAGGGCAAGCGGCACGAGAGCGTGCTGATGTTCGACGTCCACCCGCTGCACCTGCAGGTGGCCTGCATCCTCCTCGGGCTGAAGCCCGCGAGCCTCCCCAACCAGGAGGATCCGGAGCTGCAGGTGGTGCGCGAAGGCAGCCAGGAGGCCGATCCCGCGCCCCCGGTCCCCGCGGCGGAGTCCCTGGTGCTCCTCGAGGTGACCTGGCTGGAGAAGGGCAAGCCCATCACCCACCGGGCCGAGGACCTGGCCTACAACCAGGAGCGCAAGCGGCCCATGGACCGGGGGCCCTGGGTCTACAACGGAGGCATCGTCTACCGCGGGGTGCTCACCGCGGAGTTCGAGCAGTCCTACATCGCCACCTGGCCCGACCGGAGCGCCTTGTTCAACACGCCCCAGATCACCCACAACCCCTACCGGGGCGACATGCAGGGCTTCGCGGCCAACTACGCGGTGCTCCCCCCCAAGGGGACGCCGGTGCGGATCACCATCCGCCGCCTGGGCCTCCCGGCGACCCCGGGCAACCCGCCCGCCCCCTGAGCGGGCGGACCCGTTGCGGCGGCCCCCGGGCCCGACGAGGCGGACGAACGAGGAGCCATGAGCCCCTGGCGCTGCGAGATCGGGCGACGCTGGCCGGCCGGGGTGGTGGCCCTGCTCGCGGGCAGCGCCCTGGCCCTGGCCCCGGACTCTCCCGGGACGGCCTTGCTGCTGGCGTCCGGGCTCGTGACCCTGCTCGGCGCCCTCCTCCCCCTGGAGCGCCCGCCGGTGCCGGGGGGCGGCTGGCGGAGCCTGGCGCGGCAGCTCGCGGCCGGGCTGGTGGTGCTGGTCCTGGCGCTGCTGCCCTGGCTGCTCCCCGGGAACGCCCTGGCGGGGGCCTCCCTGCCCCAGCGCGCCCTCGCGGTCGTCCTGCTGTCGAGCTGGGGCCTGCTGCTGCTGACCCTCGGCGAGGTGCTGGGCCGGCGCTGGGGGGCCGGCGCGACGACCTTCTTCGGCACCCTGCTGCCCGGCCTGCTGCTGCTCACCGGCCCGGTCTCCGGGCAGCCGCTCTTCCCGTCGGCCGTCCCCCTGGCCTTGCTCCTCAGCCCGGTGGTGGCCGCGGCGCGTGCCCTCGGGGGGGAGCCGGTGCACCAGCCCTGGATCTACGAGCTCAGCCCCCTGGGGTGTTTGGAGTTTCAATACCCCCCGGCGTGGCATACATTGCTGGCATTCGGTGGCCTGACCGTGGCCCTCCTCGTGGTCGCGCGGTTCACCAGGGAGCGGAGGCGATGAAGCGACGAGGCCTGACGACCATGCACCCCACCCGGCTCGGACTCCCCTTGCTGGCAGCCTTCGGCCTGCTCGCCGGCTGCTCGCCCACGGGGGGCGGGAATCCGCCGCCGCCCGCCGCCCCGGTGGAGCCCGCCTCCCCCGGGCCCGCCGGCACCCCGACCGCGACCGCGACCGCACCGACGGCGCCGACGCCGGCCGGGGCCACGGCGCCGACCACCGCCACGCCGGCGGCGGGGAGCCGGGAGGAGGCCTTCGCCCGTGCCCGGAAGGCCATCGACCAGGGGCTGCACTGGCTGCGGCAGCAGCAGGCCGAGGACGGCTCCTACGGCAACTACCCGGGCGTCACGGCCATGGTACTATCCGCCTTCCTGCAGAGCCACCGAAAGTACCGCGAAGAGGACGGCCCCTTCATCCGGCGCGCCACGGAGTACCTGGCCGCCCTCGCCAAGCCCAACGGGGCGATCTTCGACAAGAACCTGCCGACCTACAACACCGCCCTGGCGGTCCTGGCGCTCCACCAGACCGGCAACCCCGCGTACCGGGAGATCATCAAGAAGGGCCAGCTCTTCCTCATCGGGATCCAGGCGGCCGAGAGCAACCAGTACCGGCCCCAGGACAAGTTCTACGGCGGCATCGGCTACGGCAGCAGCGAGCGGCCCGACCTGCCCAACCTGCAGTTCGCGATCGAGGCCCTGGCGCTGAGCGACTACGACGGCGACCGGGCGGTCTTCGAGCGGGCCATCAAGTTCATCGAGCGCTGCCAGAACCGCAGCGAGTCCAATGACCAGGAGTGGGCCGGCGAGGACGGCGGCTTCATCTACCAGCCCGGCAGCAGCAAGGCCGGCGGGACCAAGTCCTACGGGTCCATGACCCACGCGGGGATCATGTCCCTGATGTACTCCAACGTCGACCGCAACGACCCCCGGGTCCAGGACGCGCTCGGGTGGATCAAGGCCAACTGGGACCTCGAGACCCACCCGGGCATGGGCCTGGCCGGCCTGTACTTCTACTACCACACGCTGGCGAAGGCCCTGAGCGTCCTCGGCGTCACCGAGATCACCGACGACCGCGGCCAGACCCACGACTGGGCCGTCGAGCTCATCGACGCGGTGCTCGCCCGCCAGGACCCGGCCGGCTTCTGGGTCAACAGCGACGCCAATTACTGGGAGTCCAACAAGCTGCTGGCCTCCGCCCGGGCCCTGCTCGCGCTCGAGGGGGCCCTCGGCCTGACCCACGAGGCCATCGCCAGCCGGGTGACCCCCACTCCGGCTGCCCAGCCCGGCGCCCCGGCCGCCGCCCAGCCCGGCGCCGCGACCAGCCCTCCGCCCCCACCGGCGCCGACCCCCGCGCCGTGATCCGCTCCGGGAGCAGCCCCCGGCTCCCGGGCGACCGGCTGCGCCCGTCCTTGCTGGCGCTCGTGCTCCTCGGCCTGCTGCCACCTCCCGCCGCAGCCCGGGTCCTCCTGCACGCCGGACCCGAGTCGCTCCAGCCCCAGCGCTGGCGAGCGCTGGTCGCGCTCGCCGACAACCCGGGAGCCGAGCCCCGGCAGGCGGTCCTGACCCTGCAGCGCCGCTCCGGCCGGACCGAGGTCCACGCCTGGCCTGTGGCCGCCTTCGCCGCGACTCGCCAGGAGGCCTACACCTACGTCGATCACCCCGATCCGGTGATCACCGCGGCGCTGGTCCTCGGGGCGGAGCGGACCACCTGGGAGGCGCCCGCGGGGATCCCCCCCGCACGCGTGCTGCTCGTCGTGGCCGAGGAGCCCGGCTGGCCGGCCCGGCTCGCGGCGGCGCTCGATGAGCCGGAGGTGGAGGTCGCGGCCCGCCCCCCGGAGGCCTTGCCCGAGCGCTGGATGGGGCTGCGGGAGCTGGCCGGGATCGCCGTGCCCGCGGCCACGGCGGCCCGGCTCGGCCCAGCCCAGCGGCAGGCCCTCGACCGCTACGTCCTCCACGGCGGGCTGCTGCTGTTGCTCCGGCAGCGGCCCAGCGACCCCTTCCCGGCCGACTGGCCCGCGGACCGGGCCCGAGGGGAGCACGGCCAGGGACGGATCCTCGACTGGGACCCGCAGCAGGGACCGCTCCCCCCGCTGGCCGGGAAGGTCCGCCCGCCGGCCCGGGTGAAGCTCGGCACCAGCCCCCTGGACGCGCTCCCTCCCCTCGGCTGGCTCGGCGCCCGCTGGGGGGCCTGGATCGCGCTGTTGCTGGTGGTCGCCGCGACGATCCGCCGCTGGCCCCGGGCCAGCGCGCTGCTGGGCGCGCTCGTCGCCGGCGCGCTCGTCGTGGCGCCCCCCGACCCCGCCGCGGCGGTCCCGCCCCGGCAGAGCGCGGGCTGGACCGAATCCCCGGCCACGGACCTGGCCGCGGGCGGCCCCTCACGCTGGCGGGAGCTGCAGGTCGTGCCGGAGCGCTCGGGGTCGACGCGCCTGCTCCTGCCGGCCGGGCCGGACGTGGCGCTGGTCGGCCGGCGGCCGCGCCCCCCACTGGCGCTGGAATGGAACCCCGGGCCCGGGGGTTGGCGGATCGAGGGGCGCTGGGGAGAGCCGGTGGAGCTGCTGCTGGAGAGCCATGCTGGAGATCACTGAGCTGAAGGCCCGCTCCCGTGGAGACCGGCGAGAGCGCGGCCCGCTCTCCTTGACCGTCCGTCCCGGGGAGATCGTGCACCTGACCGGCCCCGGCGGCTGCGGCAAGTCCCTGCTGCTCCTGGCCCTGGCCGGACGCGTGCCCGGCCGCGGCGAGGTCCGCTGGCAGGGAACCCCGTGGGCGCCGGCCAGGCGCCGGGACCCCGGGCTGCTGGGGCTGCTGACGCCCCGCTCGGAGGTCGCCGACGAGGCCCTGACCGTTCAGCAGATCATAAATATTTCCGCAGGATTGCACGGCCTCCCGCGGGCGCGGGCGGCCACCGCGCTGGACCGCTGGGGCCTGCGGCCGATGGCGACCTGCCGGCTCGCCTGGCTGCCCGCGAGCAGCGAAGAGCGGCTGCGCCTACTCCTGCTGGAGCTGGCCGAGCCCCGGCTGCTGCTGCTCGACCACCCCCTCGCCCTGCTCGACGAGGAGGGCCGGCGGCTCCTCGACGGCTGGCTCGACCGGCTCCGGGGGAGCCAGGGGGGCGTGATCTGGACCGGACCGACCGAGAGCTGTTTGCGCCGCGTGACCGACCGGGTCGTGGCCCTGGGCGCGCTGGGCGAGACGCTCCCGGCCTTTGCCGCCGAGGCCGGGCGATGACGGGCCGCCGGCTGGCCGCCCGCCTGGCCTGGCGGCTCCGGCTGACGCCCCTCGGGCTGGCCGCGGTCGTCGCCAGCGGGCTGCTGCTGGGCGGCACCCTGCTCGGGCTCGCCTGGCCCGGCTTCTTCGACCTCGGCGCGGGCAACGCGACCCTCGCGGGGAACCTGGCCCGGAGCTGGCTGCCCCCTCTCGCCGCCCTCCTGCTCCTCGGGTGCGGGAGCCCGGCAGTGCTCGAGGGCCTGCAGCGGACGCGGCGGCGGGGACCCGCCCTCCTCGACCCGACCGCCGGCCCGGCGCGAGGTCTCGAGGACGGGCTGGTGAGCCTGCTGCTCTTCGCGGGCCTCGCCCTGCTGTTTTTGCCGCCCTTCGTCTGGCTCGCCCGGCTCGGCGTGCTGCTCCCGGGGACCGGCGCCCGGCTGGCCACGCTCCTCGGCGGCGCGGCCCTGCTGGGGGCCGTCACCTGCCAGCTCGGCGCGGCGCTCGGCCGCCGGCCGGGCCCGGCCCTGCTCGGCACCTTGCTCCTCCAGGCCGGCGGCGTGTGCGCGCTCCACGGCTGGCTCGGCCCATGACCGCACCCCGCCCCGCGCCGGCGGCTCCTCCCGACGACGGGGAGCGGATCCTGGCGTTCGTGGCGGGACTCCGCAGCCGCCTGCTGGTCGGGGACCTGCTCCGCCGGGGCCTGTGGGGGCTGCTCGGGGGCGGGGTGGTCGGCCTCCCCCTGCTGCTCGTGCCCTCCCCGGGCGGGGTCGTGGCCGTGAGCCTCGGCGGGCTGCTGCTCGGCCTGGCCCTCGCCCTGCTCCGGCGGCCGAGCCCGGGTCAGGTCGCCAGCCTGGCCGACCGCCGGCTCGGGCTCGACGGGCGGCTGCTCACCGCCCACGAGCGGCTGCGAGCCGCGGACGCGCGCCCCGTGGTGAGCCTGCTCTGCGCGGACACGGTCGCGGCCCTCGGCGAGCCCCGGGCGAGCTGCCGCCGGGCGTCCCCCCGGCTCGTGCCCCGGCTCCCCCTGGTCTTGCTGCTGGTGCTGGCCGGCGGCCTCGCCGGAGTAGGCCTCGGGCGGCACGCGGCCCTCCCGGAGGCCGCGCCGGCCGCACCGGCGTCACCCGCGACCAGCCCGGTGGTGACCCCGGCCGTCACCCCCCGCCCCGCGGCCCCGGCCCCCGGCGCCACGCCGGGCACCGCGGCCGCCCGCCCGGCCGACCACCCCCGCCCGCCCGCGGAGGTCCCCGGGAGCAGCCCCTCCCCTCCCCCGGCCGCCGAGACCGCCGCGCCCGCGGCGCCCGTCGGACCGGGAGCCGAGGCACCGCCCGCCGGCGACCGGCCCGGCGAGCAGCCCGCACCCTCCCCGGGGCTCGGCGGCGACGGTGCCGGGAGCGGAGCCAGCGCGACCGGCCGGGACACGCCGGCAGAGGTGGTGCTGCCCGAGGCCGGGCCCGGAGGCATCCCGCTGGTGCTCCCCCGGTCGGCCCCCGCCCCGGCCGACCAGCCGGCCGCACCCCCCGCGAGCCGCGTGCCCGCCGCGGCCCTGCTCGTCGCGCCGGGCCCCGGCCTCGGCGGAGGCCCGCGCGGGCTGCCGTTGAGGTACACTGCCGTGGTGGAAGCCTACCTCGCGGCGCCCCCGCGCGAGGAGACGTCGGTCCCTCGAGGACCGCAGACGAGGTGAAGCGCGTGAGTACCGACGGACGGACAGCCGCGGCGTCGCTATCGGAGGGCCCGTCGGCGCCCGGCACGAGCGACGTGGCGGCCTTCGAGAGCCGCTGCCGGGGCTTCCGGGAGAAGCTGCTGACCATCCGCGAGGCCCTCTCCCGCGCAGTGCTCGGGCAGGGCGAGCTGATCGAGCACCTGCTCATCGGGATCTTCGCCGGCGGGCACGTGCTCATCGAGGGGGTGCCGGGCCTCGGCAAGACGCTGGTGGTGCGCGCCCTCGCCCGCACCCTCGGCCTCGACTTCCGCCGGGTGCAGTTCACCCCCGACCTCCTGCCGAGCGACATCCTCGGCGCCCG
>JAVEVO010000296.1:0-4172 GCA_034005005.1 Myxococcota bacterium | reverse complement strand
TCGCCCTCGCCCTCGGTGCCCTCGCCCTCACCCTCGGCGCCCTCGCCCTCGCCCTCGGCGCCCTCGCCCTCGCCCTCGGCGCCCTCGCCCTCGCCCTCGGCGCCCTCGCCCTCCCCCTCACCCTCGGCGCCCTCGCCCTCGCCCTCGGCGCCCTCGCCCTCGCCCTCCCCCGCACCACCGTCCACGACGGATCCATCCTCGGCGGGGCCGAGGCCCGTGTCGACCAGGCTCATCGCCGGGGGATCGTGGCGCAGGCAGCCCCCGCCAGCCAGCAGGAGCAGCCAGCAGGCGGCCAGGCTCCATGCTCGTTGGCGCCACGTGGGCCAGAGGATCTGCGGCATCTCGGTCCTCCACGGGAGTCGCGGCTTCGACCTCGCTGGAGCTCGGCGTCTGCGCGACCTCCCCGTCTTCCTTGCACCCTGCTCACGTTAGCGTGGGAGGAAAGGCGGTGTCCAGCGGGCCCGCGCGCCCTAGTACCTCGTCACAGGGGTTTTGATCAGTTGTTCTGGTGGGTGCCGGCCGACAGGTCGGCACCTGCGCGACCGGCGCGGAGGCCGGTCGCCACCCGAAGCTCGACCGGTCATCTTCGCTGTGACGGGGTACTAGTGGGGAACGGTCAGCTTCGTGGGGCGATGGTCACAGTGCCGTGGCTGCCGTCGAGGGTCAGCAGGTCTCCGTCCCGGATCTGGGTCGTGGCGCCGGGGACCGCCAGCACTGCGGGGATGCCGTACTCCCGGGAGATCACCGCGGCGTGGCAGAGCACGCCGCCGGTCTCGGTGACGATGCCGCTCGCCAGGGCCATGACCGGGGTCCAGCCCGGGTCGGTGAAGACCGTCACCAGGATGTCTCCCTGCTGGACCCGCCCCGCGTCGTCGAGGGAGCGCAGCACCCGCGCCCGGCCCGTGACCGTGCCGTGGCACGCGCCGGTGCCCTGCAGCAGCAGGCTCCCCGTCGCGGGCGGCGGCCCCGCGGGCCCCCGGAAGCGGTGCCCCCGACCGATCTCGTTGGGGTTGTCGAAGTTACGGAAGGAGCGCAGCCGCCGCTGCCCCCGCCGGACCTGCTCGGCCAGGGCCGCCGCGGAGAGCTCTCCCGCCAGGTGGGCGAGCAGCTCCGACCAGCGGACGAACCAGACCTCCTCCCGGTCCTGGAGCACTCCGGCCAGGACCAGCCGGCGACCAGCCTCGAGGGTCCAGCGCCGCACCAGGGCGTAGGTGTAGGAGGAGCGGTCCCGCAGCTCCTCCCGCCACCAGGCAAAGGTCCGGATCTGCTCGAGGTTCTTGGCGAAGGCCCGGCGGGCGAGGGGGCGCCCGCGCAGCGCCTGCAGGGCCAGGGCCCGCTGCTGCCGGTAGGCCTGGTGCTGGCTGCGGGTGGTCTCCTCCGGGTCCCGGCTGCTGGCGAACGCGGCCAGCCCCTGCTCGAGCAGCTCGCGCACGTGGGGCAGGTCCTCGTCCCAGCGGGGCACCCGCAGGTCCAGCTCCTTGCGGCTCTTGTGACGCCAGCGGCGGGCGTAGGCTGCGACCGTCGCGTCGTCCACGGGGCGCCCCGCCCGGTGCAGCGCCTTCAGGGTCTCGTAGAGGTCCTTCACTGGCCGGAGGTGGGCGAGGTCCTCCAGCCCGCCGACGAGCGCCAGGGGGTCGAGCCGTCCCGCCGCGGCCTTCACGGCCTTCTCCTGCTGGACCTTGTAGTCGAGCATGGCGTTGGAGGTGTTGTAGATGGTCGTGAAGTAGGTGATCTCGGTCTCGGGGTACAGGCCCGTGATCAGTGAGCGGTAGCGGCTGCGGAAGTCCTCGTCCGGTAGGCCCCGCAGCTCCTCGTCCGGTAGCTCGAAAGGACGCTTCTTCTCGTCGTAGGTGGCCAGGAAGGCCCGGTCGATCGCGAGCTGTCGCCGGTAGCCGCGTCTCAGGGCCAGCAGGATCGGGATGGCCCTGACCAGCCCACGGAGAGTCACCGGGGTGGTGATTCCGTCGCCCTCGTAGTCCCCCGCGATCCCCAGGTCGCGGTCGAAGTGCCGCTCGTTGTATCCTGGTACTTTGGTCAGGACCTCCTTGGTCTTGCCGACGTGCCAGTAAGGCCGGGCGAAGAAGACCCGGTAGTAAGGGGTCGTGTCCTCCTCCGGGAGGAGCTTGATGTCCTTGAGGTAGCGCGGCATCGACCCCTCGAACGCGGTCTCGTACAGGGAGGCCATGAAGGGGGGGCAGACGTCGGAGCTCACGCCGCCGTCTTTGAAGTCCGCGGTGGTCCACTCGCCCAGCTCGGGCGCGAAGGAGAGGCTGGTGATGGGCCGTGCCTGGAGGAGCTGGAGCTGGCCCTGGCTCAGCGCCCACTCCACGTCGAGGGGGAGGCCGAAGTGCACTTGCAGGTCCTGGCCCAGGGCCGCGAGCTGGCGGAGCTGGTCGGCCTGGAGGGTCGGCCGGCTCGCGAGCTCCGGGGGCAGGTCCTCCTCGTGGGTGCCGGAAGGGGAGGCGGGCTCCTCGCCGGTCCGGGAGGCCGCCCGGCCGGGTACCAGCCAGCGCTGCTTGTCCGCGAGCTCCTGACGGAGCAGGGCCCCGGTCTCGCTGTCCACCACGTAGCGGTCGGCCCCACCCCGGCCCGCGACGAGGGTCTCCCCCAGGCCGTAGACCGCCTCGACCAGCGTCTCCTCTTCACGTCCGGTGACGGGGTTGACCGTGAACAGCACGCCCGAGACCTCGGCGGGCACCAGCTCCTGGACGAGCACCGCGAGCAGCAGCTCCGCCGCGCCGCCCGCTTGCTTGCTGGCGTAGCCGAGCACGCGGGGGGTGAAGAGCGACGCCCAGCAGCGGCGCAAGGCGGTCTGCAGGGCGGCCAGCCCGCGCACGTCGAGCAAGGTCTCGTACTGCCCGGCGAAGCTCGCCCCCTCGAGATCCTCGAAGCTGCCGCTGGAGCGGACCGCGACCGCCCCGTCCTCGCCGAACTGGGCCCGGTGCCGCTCGGCCAGGGCCTGCTCCAGCGCGGGGGGCAGGCTCGCGGCCAGCACCCGCTCCCGCAGCCGGCCCAGGAGCTCCTCGTCGAGGGGCGCGTCCGCCACCGCGGCCGGCGGCTGCAGCCCGGCGTGGTCCAGGAAGAGCCGGAAGGCCGCGGTCGTGACGACGTAGCCCCCCGGGACCGGGAAGCCGGCCGCCCGGGCGGCCGCGAGCTGGGAGGCCTTGCCGCCGATCAGCCCGGCCTGGGCCGGGGTGGCCGTGGCCAGGTCGAGCAGCAGGGGGGTGTCGTGCGAGGCCAGCGCGAGGGGGGAGGGGAGGGGACTCGGTGTTGTGTCGGGCGACCGGTTCATGAGGGGATAGATACAACCGATTCGCTGGCTCGCCATGGGGGATTCGTCGCTGGCGACGCGGCTTGCGGACGAATGCTTCCCGCGGGCCGAGCACGCGGCCCGGGCGGGGCGCTGCCGGGGAAGTCGCGTTCGCGGCCGCTGCGCGCATCATGAAGCCTGCCTCCGGCAACTCGTGCACACCGCTGGCCTCCTCTCGGTCGGCCCTCTGACGAGGAACCTCCCAGAATCGAGGCCCGGAGGGGTCGCGCCGATGAGCACGGCAGCGAGCTAGCCGGCCGAGCGGCGCCGTCTCCCGCCGCACGAGTTGGTTGCGGCGCGCGTCCCAAAGGAGCCTTCCCTGCGGGAGGGCGCACTGCGGCGGGTGGAGCAGGGTGAGTTCAGCGGGGTGTCTAGTACAGCGGGGCGGAAATCACAATCCACTTGCTCTCCGAGATGCAGGGGATCAGAGTGGGTCGATCTCTCCCGTGACTGAGGATCGGCCCATGCCCCCGACAGCAACGAAGATCACGATTTCAGCAAAGCAGCTAGAGCTGCTGGAGAAGCACGCCCGATCTCGGGTCGCCGCGCAACGTCTGGTCGAGCGGAGTCGCATCGTTCTGTGATCGGCAGACGGCATCAAGATAGGAGAGCAAGGACGCCAACTTGGGGCCCTGCAAGCATGAGCGGCGACGAAGGCGGAACGGGACGAAGCCGAAGAATTCTCTCGCAGAGCCGCAGAGCCGCAGAGGGAAAAAAGAGGAGCAAGGGACCGAAAAAACGAGATCTCCGGCGAGATCGTGGACGCTGCTCTCCACGTCCACAAGGCTCTGGGACCCGGACTGCTGGAGTCCGTCTACGAAACCGTGCTGGCCTACGAACTGGCCCAGCGCGGGCATCAGGT
>JAVEVO010000295.1:0-4211 GCA_034005005.1 Myxococcota bacterium | reverse complement strand
CCCGTTCCCCTTCGCCTGGTGGCTCGGGGGGAACGGGCACGCTCGATGAGGTCAGGCCGAGGCGGCAGCCTCAGCGGACGTGGCTGGGGAACGGAGGATTCGCCTCAATGGGGGTGGGCGGTAATAGAACGTCAGAATCTCGCGGTCCAATGTGCCTGGAGGCTCCCGGGGCCGGACTGCGACGCCTTCCTGCGGAGGCGGTTCGTCTGTCGCCCTGGTTCCCGACTCGGTGTGCGTAACGCAGCAGGATGGTTGGCTTCTGTCCGCGGTTTCGAGAGTATCGCTGCCTCTCCGGCGTTGACAAGGTGTAGCCGAATGGCTACACTTGGCTCGTGATGGAGATCCGCAGAACCGAGAAGTTCGCCAAGTGGCTCGACGGCCTCGACGACGTCCGCGCTCGGGCGCGGATTCTCGTTCGCGTCGAGCGCTTGGCGACTGGAAATGCCGGGGACATCCGGCCGGTGGGCGAAGGGGTCTCGGAACTGCGGATCGACTACGGCCCGGGATACCGGGTCTATTTCACGAGACGCGGCCAGGAGTTGATCATCCTGCTGGCTGGTGGCGACAAGAGCACGCAAGCCGCCGACATCAAGGTGGCCTTGCGGCTTGCGCGCAACCTATAGGAGCCCACCATGGCAAAGACCGATACCACGCGCTACGACGTAGCCGAGCACCTGCGGACTCCGGAGGAGATGGCGGCGTACTTGGAGGCGTGTCTCGAAGAGGCGAACGGAGACGCGGCGTTTGTGGCCAAGGCTCTCGGCGACATCGCGCGAGCCAAGGGCATGTCTCAGGTGGCACGTGACGCCGGCGTCTCGCGGGAGAGCCTCTACAAGGCGCTGTCCGGCGAGCGCAACCCCGGGTTCGATACCATCCTCAAGGTGGTCACTGCGCTGGGAATCAAGTTGCGTGCGGAGGCGGTCCGCTGATGCAGATGCATGCGACGCCCAACTTGCCGCTGTAGCCGCCCGGCTTCGCCGGCGGCTGAGCGCCAGATGTTGGGCACAACCTGGGCTGGGGTACTGCGCTGTCAAGGTGGCGACAAGCGCAAGACCGACGCAGTGGAGTCTTCAGATGAAGGTCGAGGCGAATTCAATCGAGCAACTCATCGAGATGGCCGGGCCTCGTGCTGCGGAACTCAGAAGCCTCGACGCCTTCATTGCCGCGAGTGCTCCGGATTTGAAGCGACAGCTCTTCGCAGGACCCTCCATCACCATGATCGGCTACGGCGAGATGACGTGGAAGACAATGTCCGTCAGTGGAATCTGGCCCTTGCTGGGCGTAGCGCCCCAGAAGAGGTACGTAAGCCTGTATGTTGCTGCAGATAGAGAGAGTGTCCCGTTGACCTTGCTGTACAAGGACCGTATCGGTCATGTCACGTTGGGCAAGAACTGCATCCGGTTCACGCGATTCGACCGGTTGAACCTCGAGGAACTGCGCTCCTTCATTCGCGAGGTCGTCGCCTGGGGCGATGCCCAACCAGGCAAGTACGGGCGTGACTGTGCTCGCCCAATCTCGTAGGCAGCGCGAATACGCTATACGCTTCTAGTCGCTCTGCTATCCGGCCCATGTGTGCCTGACAAGCGCTTCCATCTGCTGCGCAGGAGTCGTAGGCTGAACTGCAAGGTAGCGGCGCGCAGCTCGAGCGCCGAGACGCTAGCCAGAGCGGGCGAGGGCGATGAGCAAGATTCGATGCACGGACGTGGCGTACCGCAGCGGCGAGATCGAGGTCCTTGCGGCCATTCATGCCGGTCACATCAACCTCGAAACGTGGCAATCGACAGGCTGGATACAGTACATGACGCTGTCGTTGGCCAGATCATGGCAACCATGATCACATGCCCGCAGGAACGCGTCCCCGCACCGCCAGGGCGAACGCCGAGATGTGTGGGATCCTGAGCCTGCAGGGAGCCTCCCGCGTGCAGCAGCACCGGCCGGGGACCGCCAGGGCTCGCCGGTCAGCGGTTCGACGGCTCAGAGGTCCAGGCCCCGGCCGACGATCTGGTAGACGCCGTTGCCGTCCATGTCGTCCTCCCAGACCGTCAGGAGCACCCCGCCGTCGTAGGCCGCGCCCGGGGATCGCTGCTGGCCGTAGGCGTTGTCGTTGACCGTGCGCTCCGCGAAGAGCTCGGCCCCCGCGGCGTCGAAGCCCCGGGTGCGGATCTGGTACGTGCCGTTGCCGTCCTGGTCGTCCTGCCAGACGGCGACGCAGGAGCCGTCCGCGGCCATGCCGAGGGACGCTGCCCGCTGCGTCCCCCGGCGCTGCGCGGGCAAGGTCCGATCCGCGAAGCGCGGCTCGCCCCCGGCGGTGAAGCCCGCCACGAGGAGCTGGGCCTCGCCGTCCCGCTCGGGGTCGTCCTCCCAGCTCACGACGAAGCGGCCGTCCGGGGCCATGGCCACCGCGGGCACGAGCTGCTGGCCCTCCGCGACGCTGTTCACCGTGAAGCGGGGGAGGCGCGCGCCCCCGTCCGGGCCGAAGCCCCGGGCGTGGATCTGGTAGATCCCGTTGCCGACGGTGTCGTCCTCCCAGGCCACCACGAAGTTACCCGCCGCGACCATGGCGAGCGCGGGGCGCTGCCGCTGCCCCACGTCCGTGTCGTGCGCGCTCCGGTCGCCGAAGGCCTCGGCCCCGTTGGCCGCGAACCCCCGGAGACGGACCTGGTACCTCCCGTCCCGGTTCCGGTCGTCGGCCCAGGCGATCACGAAGCGGCCGTCCGCGGACATGGCGATCGCCGGGGTCACCTGCTGGCCGGCAGACTCGGAGTTGACCGTGAAGCGGGGGATCCGCTCGGCGCCGTCCCGGTCGAAGCCCCGAGCGTGGATCTGGTAGCCGCCGTTGGCGTCCCCGTCGTCGGCCCAGGCGACGACGAAGTTGCCGGCCGCGTCCATGGCCAGCGCGGGGCTGGTCTGCTGGCCCGCGGTCGTCGCGTGCACCGGCCGGTCGGCGAAGCGGGGGCAGCCGCCCGCGTGAAAGCCGCGCACGAACACGTCGTGCATCCCCGCGCCGTCCGCGGCGGAGGAGTCGTCCTCCCAGACGACCACGAAATCCCCCCCCTCGCTCAGGGCCACCTTCGGCAGGAGCTGATCTCCCGCGCCCGCGCTGTTCATCGTCCGGTCGGCGAAGCCGAGCAGGCCCGCGTCGTCGCGCCGACCGCTCACGGTCCCCCCGAGATCGTACGCGAAGCTGTACGCGTGGGCCGCGGCCGTGGGGTCCGCGGGATAGTCCTGGTGGCCGGCGGTGTTGTGCTCGCTGCAGAACAGGGCCGGGACGCCCCCCGGGAAGACCGCCGCGTTGCCCGTCTCGACCGTGAACGTCTTTGATTCCACTCGATTCTCGCGGGGGTAGAAGGTGAGCTGCCGCAGCCAGCCGTTGCCCGTGTAGGTGCGATCGTCGCTATGACAGTGGTCGGTGCAGCGAGCGGGGTCCGCGAGGCCGCAGGGCTCCTCGAACTGGTAGTCGACGAGCACCTGGTGGACCGTCGTCCCCGTGTGGTTCACGCGGGGCACGTACTCCGAATCGCCGACGTGCCCGGAGACCACGAGGAAGACGTTGCTGTGCCGGCTGACCAGCTCCTCCCAGAGGTCCCGGCCGTTGCTGCCGGGGACCCGGTAGTCCTCGTCCGGGCAGTTGACGGCGTAGGCGCCGCCGTGGCTGAGGTAGCAGTGGGTCGCGAGGATCACCCGGTGCTCGGGGTGGGCCAGGATCTGCTGCTCGGCCCAGCAGACCACGTCCTTGCGCGGCGCGTACTCCAGGCTCAGGACCATGAACTTCAGCGGGCCGACGTCGAAGTAGGTGACGTTGTTGTGGTTGCTCGAGCCGTAGTGGCCGCCGTACCAGGGCTGGCCCGCGAACTTCGCGGGGCCGAAGTGGGTGTCGAACTGGGACCCGCCGCGGTCGAACTCGCCATCGGACCGGTAGTCGTGGTTCCCCGGGGTGACGCTGTAGGGCATCCCCGCCTCGTCGAGGATCGCGTGCGCCTTCTTGGCGATGAGCCACTCCGAGTCGGCGTTGGTGTCGGTGATGTCGCCGAGGTGGATGGCGAAGCGGATGTCCTCCTGCGCCCGGTGCTCGACGATCCAGCGCATCTGCTGGTAGTAGGTGTTCTCCGGCACGTCCGGTTGCTTGCGGGTGTAGTACTGGGTGTCGGGGATCAGCACCACCGAGAAGGGCTCGCTGTAGTCGCCGCAGGGCTCCCGGCAGGTCCCGGATG
>JAVEVO010000010.1:0-82508 GCA_034005005.1 Myxococcota bacterium | reverse complement strand
TCCCCTCCCCCTCGCCCTCGCTCCCCTCCCCCACGCCCTCGCTCCCCTCCCCCTCGCCCTCGCTCCCCTCCCCCTCGCCCTCGCTCCCCTCCCCCTCGCCCTCGCTCCCCTCCCCCTCGCCCTCGCCCTCATCTCCCGAGCGCCCGCGCCCGTCGGGCCCGACGAGCAAGGAGCAGCCGCCCAGCAGCAGGGCCCCGAGAATGACCAGCGAGCCGGCCAGGATCCGTGACGTCACGCGCATCCCCACACCTCTGGGGTCAGACCAGCACCCCACGGATACCATAGGGGGAGGCTCCGGCGCCTGCAAGCGAGGGTGTGGCGAGGGCTCAGGAGCGGAGCAGGCGGAGCAGGTAGTGGCGGAGGCTCTCCGGCCAGGGCTGGATCAGCGTCGCGAAGCGCTCGACCTGTCCCGCGTACAGCGCCCGGGAGGCCTCCTCGAAATCGGGGAGGCTGCCCGCCAGGGCCCACATGATCTTGCCGACCGCGTCCCGGGCCTGGCGGGCCCGCTCCCCCTCGGGGTCCCGGCGGATCTCGTCCTCCACCAGGCGGCGCAGGCCTGCCGAGATCCCCTGCGGCTGACGCTCGAGCCAGCTCCAGTGACGCGGCAGCAGGGAGACCTCCCGGGACACGACTCCCAGCCGGGGACGGCCCGGGCCCGCAGGTCGTGCCGGTTCGCTCGCGGTCGCGGTGAGGTAGGGGTGCTCGGGCAGCCGGGCGAGGATCTCCGCGGGGCTACCCCGCAGGTCGAAGTCGACCTGCGTGCCGGTCGCGTCGTCGAAGACCAGGGGCATGTCCGGGTTGCCCGCGTCGAGCCACTGCCGGACCAGGGGCAGGACCGTCTCCAGGGGTCCGCTGGCGAGCTGCCGGCAACCGGCGAAGGCCGTGAACTGCTTCGTGGACGACATCTTCCTCTCCTCTCCCCCGGAGAGCGGCCCGATCCAGCGGGCCACGCGGGGTGCGAGGAGGAATAATACCCGGGCAAAATCCCCTGTCAATATCTGCCGGGTAAAAACTCTGCGTCACCGGGATGGCGCCGCCGGCCCCTGGCTGAACTGCAGGGGGTAGCGCACCGTGATCGGGGCGGGTCCGGGATCCGAGAAGAGCAACCCCTCGAAGGTATTGAGGATACACCCATCGAGCGCCAGGTGGCCGAGGGCCGAGTGCACCAGCCGGGCACCGGCCACCCGCCCGGTCGGCTCCTCCCCCCCCGTGGACTCGATCCGCAGCTCCACCTGGACCCGGCCCTGCAGCCGCGGCTCGGCGCGCAGCCAGGCCTCGTAGCACTCCTTGATCGCGGGCGAGGCCTCCCGCACCGCGGCCCGGATCCCTTCCCGGTCGGGCGGATGGACGGTCCGGGGCACTGTCCCGTCGTCCTCGCGCGCGTCGTCGGGGACGTGCTCGGGCGCCGCGGCGGCGACCGGCGCCCGCGGGTCCCCTCCCGGGGCCGCGGGCGCGGGCGGGAGGCCGTCCGGCGGCTCCGGGGAGAGGGCCTCGCCACCAGCGGGCCAACCGGGGGGAATCGCCGCGAGCCCCCGGGGGGAGGGGGGCGAGATCGCAGGCGGATGGTCCGCCGGTGCCGGCGCGACGGCCGCCCCCGGCGCGATCGGCCGGCTCCCGGCGGGAACCGGCGCGAGCGCGGCGTCACCAGGCGGCGCGGGCGACGGGCGGGACCACCACAGCAGCCCGGCGGCGACCAGCAGGAGCGAGAGGCCCGCCAGCGCGCCGGGCCAGAAGCGCCGACGCTTCGTGGGAGCAGCGGAGGAGCTCATGGGGACACCCCGAGTCGGTCCCCGCGAGCGCACGCGGAGGCCGACCGACCGGCGGACGCGCTACTCCGCCCGCTGGGTGTTGCAGACCTGGACATGCTCGCCGAAGGTGCCCACGAAGTCCGCGATCCGCTGGCGATCGCCGTCCGGGAGGTCGAGGAAGGCGATGCCCATCCCGCTCTGCCCGGGGGTCGAGGCCGAGAACGGCTCGGACCAGACCACGTTCCCCATCACGAGGGAGCGCTCGGCGCCGGGGAGGTAGAGCTCGAGCTCCAGGAGCGTGCCCTTGGGCAGCGGGCGAAGCGTCCGGATGAGCACGCCGCCCTCGGAGATGTCCTCGACGTACTCGGCGCGGCTGCTTCCAGTACCAAAGTAACGCACGGCGTAGCGGGGGAGGCCGGAGGGAGTCGGCTGCGGCGAGGCGGCCTCCTCCTCGTAGCTGGCTTCCCGGCCGATGCAGCCGTCCACGAAGCGATCGACGAGCAGCGAGTCGGCCAGCTCGAGGTGGGTGAAGAGGATCTGCATCCCGCCGAGGAGGCCGAGGAGCGGGTCGAGCGGGTCGACCCGGCGCACCCGCGCCTGCGCGCGGATGGGTTGGCGCGACAGCACCGGGAGGCTGAACTCGAGCAGGACGTCCTGCTCGGGCCAGAGCCGGATCGGGTGATAGACGTACAGCCCGACCGCGGCGACTCGCTGACAGAAGCCGGTCAAGTTCGTCCCCGAGTGCTGGACGCACACCGGGAAGGCGAAGGGGACTCGACGGTGCAGACGCTCCCAGCGGACGGTCATGTCGCTCCCTCCTGCTCCTCGTCCTCGAAGAAGATCGGCTCACGGTGCCGGATGAACGCATCGATCGCCGCCCGGGCCGCCTCGCCGAGCCGGACGAACTGGAGCCCCATCCCCGGGGTGACGTCCGCCGCCCGGGCGTTGAAATCGCGCAGCCAGCGCACCTGGCAGAGCGCGGTGCAGCTCTGCTCGAGACCGGGGACGGTGAAGGTCACCTCGATGACCTCGCCGATGGCCGCGAGGACGTGGGTGGCGACGAAGAGCCCGCCGCTGCTGATGTTCTCGAGGAAGCCGGTGTAGAAGTTGTGCTCGCTCGCCAGGTTCACCTCCACCTTCAGCGGGAAGCGCGGGTACTGGCGAGCCTCCCCGCGGGAGGCGGACGGTGGCGATGCGGCGCGGGAGGCCGCGGGCGGCGACGCGGTGGCCGGCGGCGACGCAGTGGCCGGCGGCGACGCGGTGGCCGGCGGCGACGCGGTGGCCGGCGGCGACGCGGTGGCCGGCGGCGACGCAGTGGCCGGCGGCGACGCGGTGGCCGGCGGCGACGCGGTGGCCGGCGGCGGCTCGCGACGCGCGGGGACGCGCACGGTCGGGATCCGATCCTCCTCGTCATCGACCAGGGACGCGCTCGGCGCGGCCTGCGGGCCGGGCGGGGCTGCGGCGCGGCGCACGGACGCGGCCTCCAGGACGGGCCCGTCGGGCAGTGGCCGGTCCGCGGCCGTCCCGGCGGGTGGTCGGACGGGAAGCGGCATCGGCGTCAGCCGGAACCCGCAGTAGCCGCAGAAGCGCGAATCAGGGGGCAGCTCTTGTCGACACGCTGGACAACGGATCATCAGGCAACCCTGCTGCAAATTCCTGGGCGAGTATCCTACACCCCCGCTGGAAAGGCCAGCCCCCTTCCCGGCGGGTCGCGGCGCGAGAGTCTCCTCAGTCCAGCTCCGAGGCCACGACCCGATCACGCCCCTGCTGCTTGGCCAGGTAGAGGTTGGCATCGGCCTGCGCGACGATCGCGGGCGGCTCGCCGACCTTGCCGGGGGGCACCGTGACCACGCCGATGCTGACGGTGACCCCCACGCCCTCCTCCTCGCCGTCCAGGCTCAGCACGCGCACCTCCGCGACCCGCTGCCGGATCCGCTCCGCGAGCGCCCGCCCACCGGCCGCACCGATCCCCATGGCCAGCACGGCGAACTCCTCGCCGCCGTACCGGGCGAAGACGTCCTCGGCCCGGATCATGCGACCGACCGCGGCCGTGATGGCGATCAGGAGGAGATCTCCGGTGACGTGCCCGTGGGTGTCATTGACCTGCTTGAAATGATCCAGGTCGAAGATCATGAAACTAAGTGGAAGCCGATGTCTTCTCGAAAAAGAGGTCGAGGATGCGAGCTGATTGTCGAGAAACTTACGATTATAGGCCTTTGTCAATCCATCTCGGACTGAAGACTCATACATTTGGCGCTGATAGAATTCATCAATCTGATCTTGAAGGACGAATTTGAGGATCGTTCTCCTACCAAGGAGTATTTTTCCGCCCTCCTCGAGCATGACCTCCTTGATGCGCGTCCCATTCACATATGTTCCATTAGTACTACCAATATCTCTCACGAGGACTCGCTCTTCAGCGATCAACCAGACCTCTGCATGCCCGCGAGAAATCCCATCATCACTCAAAATGACATCACAGATGGGATCACGGCCCAATACCTGGCGATTCTTGCTAAGAGGTATCAGTCTTCCAATCTCCATTCCGTCAATAACCAAGAAAAATGCCTGTTTCTGACTATTATCACCCATTTGATCAATGATATTCGGTCGATCGAACTCGAGTGTATTCAGCAGGTTCTTGTTCATGCTCGTCCATGCCTTCCGAGAGCCTGCTCGGGTCAGGTCCCGAGCGGACCGTGCCTCCGGCCGCCTGGTCCACCGTGGCGCGCTGGCCAGCAGCTCCGCCCGGACATGGGTCGAGGCTACCCTGGCGCCGGCCGACCGGCAAGCCCCCTCCCGAGGGCTCATGATCCAACACATCTCAGCGATCGCCCTTTCGGAGCGGGTTCGCGACCATGGCCGCGGATCGCGCATCGGCGCGTCGAGCCAGCGGGGAGATCGCGATGCCGAAATCGGCTGGGTGCAGCCGGTCCGAGTGGGCGGATTCCTTGCCAATCTCCTCCTGCACTCGGCTCGAGCTGCGAAATCTCTCGCAGAGCCGCAGAGTTCGCAGAGAAAAGTGCTTAGCTGGCTGAGCCCTCTGCGGCTCTGCGGCTCTGCGAGAAAATTCTTTTCGTGCGGGGAGTTGTGCCAAGGTCTCGCTGCTCGCTCACCGGGATGATCTGCACCCGTCTCAAAAGATGTGATCAATGATGAGCCCGAGGGGGATCCTAGTGGCGACCGGTGGTCTGCGCGGTGACGGGGTACTGGCCCCGGGAAGAATCCGGCTACAATGTCGGGCCAGGAGGTCCGTGATGCCCGAAGCCCCGCGACCCAGCATCCCGACGAGCCTCGACGCGGTCCCCGCCCGGCCCCGCCGACCCTCCCCCCGCGCCCGACGCCTGATCTTCGCCTACACGGGAGGCCAGCAGGTGTTCCGCTGGATCGGCGGCGTCTTCCTCCTGCTGGGGCTGCCCGCCACTCTCCTCTTCGCCCATGGCCTACCCACGGACCTGCTGCTCCTCCTGGACGGCGAGCCGGTCACGGGGACGGTGATCGCCAGGGAGGACTTCGGCTACGTCGTGAACGGGGCGATCCCGGTCCGCATCCGTTACCGCTACGCCGCCGGCGGCCAGGAGCGTGAGGCCAGCCAGGCCCTCGTCGACCACCGGCTCAGCTCCCGGCTCGAGCCGGGGAGCACCGTGGCGTTGGAGGTCTCCCGGCAGCTCCCGGGCTGCTCCCGCCTGGCCGGGCAGCAGGTCTCGGTCTTCGGCTGGCTGGGCGCGGCCGCGCTCGCCTTCCCCCTGGTCGGCAGCGTGCTGCTCGCCGCGGCGATCCGCACCAACCGGCGCGAGATCCGGGCCTTCGTCCGCGGCCGCGCCACCTGGGGGAAGGTGACCCAGGCCGGGCCCGACTTCTCCGTGCGGGTCAACGGGCGGCACCCCTACCGGGTCGAGTGGGAGTTCCGGCTCGGCGACCGGTCGTTCTCCGGCTCCCTCTCGTCCATGGACCCCCGGGAGCTCGAGGAATTCGCGACCGCGGCCCGCGTCGTCGTGCTCTACGACCCCGCGCAGCCAGCGGCGAACACCCTCTGGGTGAGCTGAGCGCCCCGGCGCGTCACCGCCGACCTCCCAGCAACAACCACCCGAGCAGCCCGAGCAGCGCCAGGAAGGCCCCGCCGGGGTCCGGGGCGCTCGCGCACGCGCAGCCCCCGGTCATGGGCTCGAGCCGCTCCGGGGACGGGCGCGGCCGGTCGGCATCCTGCAAGCCGTCCCCGCCGTCCCCGCCGTCCCCGCCATCCCCACCGTCCGGCTCCCCGGGAGCCCCCCCATCGATCTCCGGCTCCAGCGCGCAGCCCTCGTCGGTCTCGCCGTCGCAGTCATCGTCCAGGTCGTTGCAGGTCTCCGCGGGCGCGGGACCACAGCCCCCGCACAGGTTGCGCACTCCCTCGTCGGTCTCCCCGTCGCAGTCCTGATCCCGGCCGTCGCAAGCCTCCGCCGCCCCGGGGTGCACGCCCGGGTCCGCGTCGTCGCAGTCCACCTCCGCCGAGGCACCGTCTCCGTCCCCATCGGGCCAGGGATCGACGACGATCTCGACGTAGACCCGCGTCCCGAACCGCCCGACCCCGAAGCGGTCCATGATCCAGTAGCCGCGGTAGGTGCCGGGTGTCGTCGGCGCGACCAGGGACACGTCCCAGTCCCAGTCGCTGCCCGGAGGGACCTCGGCGCCAGGGGGCAGCAGGGTCTGCTCGGCCGCGCCGAACCGTTCCTCGCCGTCGTGGGTGAAGAGGTAGCTGCCGACGGCGGTCCAGGTGGAGGTGCCCGTGTTGCGCATCGTCCAGCGCTTGACGAAGGCCTCGCCGGGCCGGAAATGGCTGCCGTCGGGGACCGTCTCGCCGGCGAACGCGGCGTCGTCGACCTCCACGGCCCCCTCTCCGTAGACCGTGATGAACCAGGACGAGGCGACCTCGGCCCAGGTGTAGACCGCGCCCTCCCCCGCGTAGTTCATGTAGCCCTGGTTCTTGTCGCCGTACGGATCGTTGGTGATCACCCGGCCGTCCGCGGTGTAGCCCTTCACCGTGACGAGGTGGCCGGAGGAGGTCAGCCGCGTCGAGAGCACCACCACCTTGCCCTCGTCGAGCGCAGCCTGCACCTCGGCGAAGGTGGACGAGCCGTCGAAGTCGGAGGACAGGTCGTGGCGACGGGCGTAGTCCTGCATCCGCCAGGCCCAGGCCATGCCGTCCTCGGTGCACCAGCCGTACCCTCCCTGGGCCGGACGACCCGAGGCATCGTTCTGAGCTCGATCGAAAGTACTACCGAAGGCCGAGTAGGACCGGGAGACATAGGCACCAAAGTCCGAGGTGTGCTCGGCCGGCACGGAGACGGTCACCGGCCAGGCCGGGAGGCGGCCGAAGTGCTGGATCGCCATCAAGGTCGAGGTGGGACCGCATGCCCAGTGGCCGTTGAACTCGTTGGGAGTGTCGTAGACCTGGTGGATGTAGGGCATGGCCAGCGGCCGGTCGGGCCCGAGCTGCGGCGGCGGGCCGACGAGGGTCGGTCCGGGCGAGCGGACCGGGGGCTCTTCCAGCCCGTGCTCCACGAGCGCGGGCGGGAGATCGACCACGAGTCCCGAGGGGAGACCGAGCCAGGCGGGCGCCAGCCGGATCAGATCGCCGGGGAGGATGCGGGTGACGAGCACCCCGCCATCCGCCAGGAAGGCGACCGGGTGCCAGAGGTCCTCGGCCAGGCTCGCCCGGGAGCAGCCATGGCCAGCGAAAGCCTCTCCCCCGGTCTGGCCCACGGCCCGACCGACGCGGCACAGCCACAAGGAGCCTCCCTGCCGCAGCCCCTGCTCCCCGGGCAGCCGGCGGGCCGGCCCGCGCACCACCACCGCGAGCCGGGTGCCGTCCGGGCTCCACCGGGGAGCCGACAGCGACTCGTCCGATCGGGTCGCGAGGAGCCGCCGCGGCGGGGACCCCGGCTCGACCAGCCACAGCGTGGCCCCGCCAGCGCGGCCATGATTGACGGTGACCGCGGCCCGGCTCGCGGCCGCGGGCACGGCCTCGACCCGGTCGAGGAGCACGCTGTCCACGGGCACCGTGCCCAGGGGGCGGCCCGCGAGGTCGTGGACGACGACCACCTCGTCGGCGGCCACGGGCGGAGCGAGCAGCAACAGCGACAGCCACGCGGCTGACAAGATCCGTGGCATCGGCGCACCTCACGCGGGAGCGGGCCGACCAACGGCTGCCCCGACGTACCGGTCCCCTGCAGCCTAGCCAAACCGTCCGACCGAGGCAACGGGCAGGTCCCGGGCGGACGCCAGGCGGCGAAGGCTCCGGGACCGACCACGGCCTCCGGCCCCGGGGCACGCGGGCACGACGCGCAGCCCCCGCCGACAGGGGGGATACGCTTCTCCCTTGGCCAGGAGTCCGGCCGGCTCTATGCTCCAGGGAGCGCGTGGCGGCCAGGGCCAGGGCCAGAGCCAACGCCAGCGCCGACCGTCCGTGCGCTCACCGGGGCGGGCCCCACGCCGAGTGGCGAGCCCGTCCCCAGGGAGACCGATCATGCCGCAGCCCGTTCCCGCCCGCCCCCCGCTGCTCCTCCTGCTGACCGCGCTCGTCCTGCCGGCTTGCAGCGGCGACTCCGAGCCCGCGCCCCGGGATGGCGGAGTCGAGAGCTGCCAGCGGGACGAGGAGTGCGGGGCGGGCTCGATCTGCAGCATCGGGCGCTGCAAGGCGGGCTGCCGCACGGCCGCCGGCTGCCCGGCGGGGTCCGACTGCATCGATCTGCGCTGCGTTTCGCGGCCGGACGGTGGGCTGGACGCCGGACCGGACGCGGGGCGCGACGCCGGACCGGACGCGGGGCTGGACGGCGGCGGGGACTCGGGAACGGACGGCGGCGACGCCGGCGAGGACGCGGAGCGGGACGGGGGCGCGGAGGATGGGCCGGACGGCGCGCAGCCACCCTGCACGGAGGCGGAGAAGCTGGCCCTCTGCCCCGATACGGATGACGACCGACACGGGGACCGGCTCCTGGTCCAGCGGCTCTGCCCGCCGATCCCCGCGGGCTGGACCACGATCTGCGACGACTGCGACGACGGCCGGGCGGACGTGCATCCGGGCGCCCGGGAGCTCTGCAACGACCGGGACGAGAACTGCGACGGGCAGACCGACGAAGGTCTGGGGCTCGGCGAGGTCTGCGCCGTGGGGCTGGGGATCTGCCGCCAGGAAGGCCACCTGGCCTGCGACGCGCTCGGCCGCGTGGCCTGCGATGCGGTCCCGGGCCTCCCCGCGGCAGAGCAGTGCAACGATCTGGACGATGACTGCAACGGGACCATCGACGATCTGCCCGACGGCTGCGATTGCCTGGACGGCGATGTGCGCCCCTGTGGCTCCGACGTCGGTGAGTGCGCGCCGGGCGAGCAGACCTGCCTGGAGGGCCGGTGGGGTGAGTGCCTGGGCGAGACCGGGCCGACCCCGGAGACGTGCAACGGCAAGGACGACGACTGCAACGGCGTCCTCGACGACGCCCTGGGCGGCTGCGACTGCCAGGAGGGCCAGGAGCGCCCCTGCGGCAGCGACATCGGGGAGTGCACCGCGGGGCGGCAGACCTGCGCGGCCGGACGCTGGGGCCAGTGCACTGGCGAGATCGGCCCGGCCCCGGAGACCTGCAACGGCAAGGACGACGACTGCAACGGCGTCATCGACGACGCGACCGGGGGCTGTGACTGCGTGGAGGGCGAAGAGCAACCCTGCGGTACGGACGTCGGGGAGTGCACCGCGGGGCAGCAGACCTGCCTCGCCGGGCGCTGGGGCGAGTGTGCGGGCGAGGTCGGGCCGCGCGCGGAGACCTGCAACGAGAAGGACGACGACTGCGACGGCGAGACGGACGAGGGCGCGTGCGGCGGCTGCCCCGAGGACATGGTCGAGGTCGACGGCCGCTTCTGCATCGACCGCTGGGAGGCCTCCCGTCCCGACGCCACGGCCGGCACCATGGGGGTGGACACCACCCGGGCGGTCAGCCGCGCCGGCGTCATCCCGTGGTACGTCAGCCAGATGTCCCAGGCCGTGCTCCTCGCGTTCGACGGAGCCTGCCGGGCCTCGGGAAAGCGCCTCTGCACGAAGGAGGAGTGGTATGGGGTCTGCACCGGGCCCGAGCAGAACCTCTACTTCTTCGGCAACGTCTGGGACCAGGAGATCTGCAACAACGTGGACTCGTTCTGCGACGACTACTGTGCGGCTCAGGCGATCGAGGCGTGTGACCTCGCGGCCAACTGCGGCTACCGCTACGGCTGCTTCAAGGTCGTCCCGACGGCCAGCTTCCCTCGGTGTGTCAACGCCGACGGGGTGTTCGACATCAACGGCAACGTCTGGGAGGTCGTGCCCGACGCCTCGGCCCGGGGCTACCAGGTGCGCGGCGGCGCGTTCAACTGCGCCGGTGCGGCCAACCGCCTGCTCTGCACCTACGACGCGGGCTGGGACGCCTTGTACGCCGGGTTCCGCTGCTGCAAGGAGCGGGAAGAGCCCATCGAGCCCTAGGTCCCATGATTTCTTCCAAAAATAGAACCTAAGAACCAGGTCGGTGCGCCGCCTCCCGCTCCTCGGGGTTGAGCTCGGGACCGGCGAGCGGTGCTCGGGGCAAGAGCACCCAGCCGAGGATCAAGGTCGCCGAGGCGGTCAGCAGGCTGCCCCCGAGGATCCCGACCTTGGCGCCGTCGAGCAGGGAGGTGCCCACGAACGCGAGGGAGCCGACGAACAGGGCCATGGTGAAGCCGATCCCGGCGACCAGCCCGAGCAGCACCAGGTGGCGGAGGTCGAGGCCCTCGGGCAGCCGGGCCCAGCCGAGCAGGAGCACCAGCCCGCCGAAGACCACCACGCCCAGGGGCTTGCCGATGACCAGGCCGGCGCCCACGGACCAGGCGACGGTCCCCGCGCTGCCCGCGAGGTCGAGCCCGGCCAGCACGACGCCGGCGTTCGCCAGCGCGAACAGAGGCATGATGCCGAAGGCCACCCAGGGATGGAGCTGCTCGATCAGGTACTCCGCGGGGGACAGCGCGCTCCGGCGGACCCGGTCCAGCTCGGCCAGGGCCCGGGCCAGCTCGGCGCCGCGGCGACCGGGGAGCGCGGCGGCGTGGCCCAGGCGCGCGATGGAGGCCTCGCAGCTACGCAGGAAGCCCGAGGGGCCGAGGCGCGAGCGGACGGGCGTGAGCAGCCCCACCAGGACTCCGGCCAGGGTCGGGTGCAGCCCCGCGGCGTACAGCCCGGCCCAGATCACCAGTGCGGGCACGAAGTAGGCCCGCTTGCGCTGCACCGCCCCGGCACGCAGCCCGAGGATCGCGCCCACGCCGAGCGCCGCCACGAGCAGGCCGCCGACGGAGACGCCCGAGCTGTAGAACAGGGCGATGACGATGATCGCGCCGAGGTCGTCGAGCACCGCCAGGGCGAGCAACAGCATCCGCAGGGCGAGCGGCACGCGGCGCCCGAGCAGGGCGAGCACGCCGAGCGCGAAGGCGATGTCCGTGGCCGAGGGGATGGCCCAGCCGCGAGGCGCCACGTCGCCGGCCAGCGCCAGGTAGATCGCGGCCGGCACGGCCATGCCGCCCAGCGCGCCGACCACCGGCAGCAGGGCCTGGCGCCGCTCGGCGAGCGCGCCGTGGCTGAGCTCCCGGCGGATCTCTAGCCCGGCGACGAAGAAGAAGACCACCATGGCCACGTCGTTGACGAGCCAGCGCAGGGAGCGCTCGAAGCGCAGGTCGCCGAGGCGCAACCCCCACGGGGTCTCCCAGAACGCCTCGTAGGAAGCACCGGCCGCGGAGTTGGCCCAGAGCAGGGCGATCCCCGCCGCGAGGAGCAGGACGATGCCCGAGGCGGCCTCGATCCGCAGGAAGCGCTGCAGCGGGCGCCGGACGATGCGCGCCGCGGCGAGCAGCGGCTCCCAGCCGTCGAGGCGGGAGGGGGGAGGGGTCGCGGTGGCCACCGAGTAGGGCTCCTGTTGCGGGTCGCCGCGTTGCGGCCAGCGACCGGCACCGAGGTTTGATCCTAGCATGCGACGGGAGCGCGCGGCTGGCAAGCGGGAGGCGACGGAGGTGGGGAAGCCCCCGTCGGGGAGTGCTGCCCCTGGCCGGCCAGCCCCTGCGGGCCGGCGGTAGGCTCAGCGCCCCCAGCCCACCCAGCAGCCTCCCGCGCAGCTCGCGCTGGAGAGGCAGTCGAGGCGGCCATCCCGGTCCAGGTCCCAGGACCGGCCACTGTTCGCATCGCAGCGACCGGCCCGGCCGGAGGCCTTCTCGAAGTCCCCCTCCGGGATCCCGTCGCCGTCCTCGTCTCCCCGGGGGACCGGCCGCTGGAACTCCGGCAGCTCGTCGACGACGCTGAAGCGCCCGGACCCGTCGTTGAGCAAGAAGGGGCGGCTGAGCCCTTCGCCGACCTGGAAGCGGAGCCAGCCCTGGCAATCGAGGTCCCCGTCACGATCCCGATCGCTGATGGACTTCAGATGAAAGCTGAGGCGCTGGGAGACGGCGAAGGTACCGTCGCCACGGCCGAGCCGGACGACGGTCTGGGCCGGCGTGACGAGATCGCTCCCCTTCCACAGGGCGAACATCTCCTGATCGATGAAGTACCCGTCGAACGGCGGGTCATCGGCCGCCACCAGGTCGAGGATCCCATCCCGGTTCACGTCGACGGGGTGGACCGTCGGGCGCAGGACGGTCTCCAGCAGCCGGTAGTCCTCGAACGTGCCGTCCCCCCGCCCACGCAGGGTGCCGTAGGTGTCGTAGGTCCACATGATCGCCATGCTCGGGTTGGAGCTGTAGTTCGGCTTGTGGACGGCCACGACGAGATCCAGGACCCCGTCCCGATCGAGGTCCACCGCCTGCGCACGGACCTCGCCGCCACTCGCATGGTAGGGCGGGTTGTACTCCTTGTCCCAGGGCGTCTTCGGCATCGGCGAGGTGAGGGCCGCGGTGTACGCGGGGACGAAGGTCCCGGAGCGCGTGCCGAGTTCCACCACCAGCCAGACCTCGCAGGTCTCCTCGTCCTGGTAGCTGCGGACCCGATCGGGCACGCCGTCCCGGTCGAGGTCGGGCCCCGCCGGCGACTGGTGAGGGTACCAGGCGGGGATCGCGTCGGCCGCGACGTATTCCGGCAGCTCCCAGAGGCTCCCCGGCTCCGAGATCAGCAGCCGGCTGTCCGGCGGCAAGGTTCCAAACCACTCCCCCTCGAACCAGGAGCCGAGCCGGAGATCAGGGCCACCGACGGAGCCCACCAGGTCGTGGATCCCATCCCCGTCGAGATCGGCGTGCAGCAGGCGCGTCGCGCGCCAGCCACTCGCGGCGACGGGCAGCTCGGCCTCGACGAGTGCTCCCTGGCCGTCGCCGAAGAAGACCCGCGGGCCGTTGCCGGTGACCAGATCGAGGTGGCGGTCCCCGTCCACGTCGACCAGGAGGACGGAGAGGGGATCCTCCTCGAGCTCGAGGGTGTCCAGGGACGCGAGCCCGCCCTCGCCGTCGTTGCCCAGCAGGCTGACCGAGCCGTCCCCGCTGGCGACGACCACGTCGAGCAGGCCGTCCTCGTCGAGGTCGCCCAGAGCCAGGGACGCGGGTGCGGGACCGACCGCGTAGCGTACCGGCGGGTCGAACTCGCCAGGGCCGGTGCCCCGCAGCACGGCCAGCTCGTCGTCGTCCTGCAACACCGCGAGGAGATCGGGCTGCCGGTCCCCGTCGAGATCGGCGACCGCCACGTCGACCACGCCGCCGGTCGTGAGGAGCTGCTCCGGCCGATAGAACGGCACCTCCCGACGGCGGGGGCCGAGGGGCACCCGCACCATCCCCCGCCCGGGGCCGAAGCCGACGAGGGCATCGAGGACCCCGTCCCCGTCCAGCTCCCCCAGGGCCAGGGCCTGGGGCTCGAGCGCGAACAGCGGCTCGTCGGGCCAGACGTAGCTCGCGGAGAAGCCCACCCCCCAGTCCTGGACGAAGCTCCCGTCGGGCCCGCCCCGGTGGTAGCGCAGCGATCCCGTTGCCCGGATGGGATCGTAGCTCCCCTCCACCACGTCCGGCCAGGGATCGGCATCGACCTGGGCCAGCGCGGCCACGGAGCTGACATCCAAGCCCGCGCCCTGCCGGCCGAAGCCGGCGAGGTGCGGCGCGGCCTGGCCCAGCACGCCGTTGCCCTGGCCCGCGTAGGCATCGCCAGAGGTGGTGTAGTCGTCAGGGCGGCCGTCACCGTCCAGGTCGGCCAGGGCCAGCACGGTGTGATTCCGGTTCGGCACGAGGGGTGGCTCGAGGACCACGGGCGAGCAGCGGGGTCGGCGGAAGGAGCGCAGCACCCCGACGCTGCTCGCACCGCGCTGCGCGACGAGCAGCTCGCCCGTCGGGGCGAGGGCCGCGGTGTAGGGGCCCGCGGCGAGTTCCGAGGAGGACCCCTCCGCGAAGCCGCCCTGGCCATCGCCGAGGAAGATCCGCAACCGGCGGCCATCCTCCAGCCCGACCACCAGGTCCGGGTCGCCGTCCCCGTCGAGGTCCGCGACCTCCAGCCCCGCTGGCGCCAGGCCGACCGCGACGTCCCGGCGCGCGCCGAAGCTGCCGGGCCCATCGGCGATCAGCACGCCGACGCTGCCCCCGCCCCCCTGGAGCATGAGGAGGTCCGGCCGCTGGTCGTGATCGACGTCGGCCAGGCGCAGCCGGCGCGGACCGGCCGCGGTGGGGAAGGACCGCCGCAGCGCGAAGCCGCCGGCGCCGTCGCCCGCGAGGAAGCGGACGCTGGCCTCCGTGCCGCAGGCGACCAGCAGGTCGAGCGTCCCGTCCTCGTCCAGATCCTGGACCAGCATGTCCCGGGGCTGCGCACAGACCGTCAACGTGATCCGGGAGGCCAGGCCACCCTGGCCATCGCCCCGGAAGAAGGAGCAGCTCGCACCGTCCCGGTCCAGGGAGAGCACGTCGACCTTGCCGTCGCGGTCGAGGTCCGCGACCGCGACCCGCTGCGTGCCGGGCCCTGCGGCGAAGAGGACCGCTGGTTCGAAAGTACCATCAGCCTTCCCCTGGAGGAACGCGACCCGCCCCTCGACCTCGGCCGCGCCCACCAGATCGGGGACCCCGTCCCGGTCGAGATCACCGGTGGCCAGGGCGACGGGCCCCACGGGCAGGGGGATCCGCACCGGCGCCCCCCAGCCCCCGGCCGGCAGGCCGAGGCGCACGGTGAGGCTGCCGTCGCCACGGCTCGTGGTCACCAGGTCGGCCCAGGAGTCCCGGTCGAGGTCGACGAGGAGCAGATCGTCCGGGAGGCCGCTGACCACGAGGTCCTCCCGGGGGTCGTGCCGCAGCCGGTTGTCCACGACCAGCCCGTCGAGAGCCTGCGCGGCGCCCGCCTGGCCCCTCAGCAGGGGGGTGATCCGCAACCGCACACCTTCGACCCGCTGGTCCCAGAGGTCCCGGTCCGTGGCCCAAACGAAGGTACCAGAAACCCCCGCGGCCGAGCTGGGGAGTCCCTGGGTGCCCTGCCCCAGGCGCGCGCCCGTGGCGGTGCTCGCGGGCCGGAAGGAGGCGTCCGGGCCGGGCGCGAACTCGACCCGCAGATCCACGGGCAGGGCCCCGGCCTGGGTGAGGGTCCAGGAGAGGGGCGCGCAGCCGGCGAGCTCCCCGGGCGCCGCGTGCAACCCGGTGATCACCGGCGAGACGTCCGCGAAGCGGACCGTGGCCCGGGCGACGAGCTCCAGCCAGCCAGCCTCCTGCTGGACCCGCGCGCGGATCTCGTGCTGCCCGACCTGCAGGCCGAACAGCCGCCCCCGGGCGGTTCCGTCGAGGAGGGTGAGCTCCGGCTGAGCGATGCGGAAGTCCATGCCGCTCGCCAGCAGGACCACCTGCCGCTCGGGGACCGGGTTGCCCTGCGCATCGCGGATCGTCACCAGCACCTCGGCCGGGTCGGTCCAGCCCGCGACGTGGGGGTCGGCGCCGGGGAGCAACGTCAGGCTGGAGAGGGTCGCGGAGAGGTCGGCCACGTCCGCGACGAAGTGGATCCGTGGCTGCACCGGCAAGAGCTGGCTCACCCCGTCCACCACGACCCGCACGGTCACGGTCTTCTCGCCGGCCACGGTCGAGCGGAGGGTGCCGCCGGCCCAGCCCTGGGGGTCGGTCGCGACCGGCTGCTCCAGCGAGTTGCCGTCGCCGCTGGCCTCGAGGAGCACCAGCGCGTCGGGCACGGGGTTGCCGAGCGCGTCCTGCAGCACGACCTCGATGGCCGCCGCGCTCACCCCGTCGGCCACCACGGTCTCGGGCTCCACCTGCACCGTGGCCCGGGCCGGATCGACCTCCGCGGGCAGCACCGTGAAGAGGGGGCTGAAGGCCTCGGGCTCGGGCAGCATGGTCCCCGGGGGGTTCCAGGCCCAGAGCCGGTACTCGCCGGCCGTCGCCGGCACCAGCCCGGGGAAGACCGCCCGGGAGGCGCCCACGACGTTGACCGGCTGCGCACCCAGCTCCTTGAACGCCGGGAAATCCCTCGCGGGGGTGACCTGGATCTGCACGAAGACGTGCGTGGTCTCCCGGTCGTTGACGTCGAGGAGCCGCACCTCCACCGGTGGCGCCAGGGGCTCCCCCGCGATCGCGGTCGTCGGTGCCGCGACGAAGTCCATCCTCTGCGGGGGCAGCTCCCACTGGAGGAAGGCGTTGCCCGCCGCGGGGGTCAGCCCCGGGGCCGAGGCGCTCAGCCAGGCGGTCCCGGGCTGGCTGGTGACCAGATCGGAGAACTCGACCCGACCGTCGACGAGGGACCGGGTCAGGGTGCCGGCGAGGGTGCCGCCCACCGGCTCGGTGCGGAGGCCGATCGTGACTTCAGTACCAGTGAGTGCGGTCGGGTTCCCGTGATGGTCGTGCGCCACGACCTGTACCGGGGAGAGGGAGGTGCCGTAGACCCCGTTGCCCACCGGGGCGGCGAAGACGAGCCGCTCCGAGGCCCCGGCCACGACCTGGATCCCCGTGCTCTCGGCCGCCTCCAGGCCGGGGGCTGCGGCCCGCAGGGTGTAGCCGGGGCCGGCCAGGTCGAGGGAGAGGTTGGGATAGCTCTTGCGGCCGACGATCGCGCCGCCGGAGCCCCCCGAGAGGTGGCCGCCCACCGGGTTGGCGCCGAGGCCGAGGGTGACGGTGAAGCTCGGCGAGGAGACGAGGTTACCGAAGCGATCCTGGACCGCCACCGTGGGCGCGGGGGCGAGGAAGGCGCCGGCCGACACCTGCGCGGGCGGCTGGACCTCGAACCCCAGACGGACCGCGGCTGCGGGATCGACCCGGAAGGCAGGACCGGTGACGAGGAGGGTGCCGTCGGGGACCCGCGCCCGCAGTTGGAACCCCTCGCCCGCGGTGGTCGTGAAGGGCGCGGCGAAGGAGGCGACCCCGTCGACGGCCAGGACGGCGAGGTCGCCCGCGAGCTGCGCACCCGCCGGGCCGGCCGCGAGTTCGAGGAGCACCGCTCCGTCGTAGTCGGTGGCCGGCTGCCCCTGTCCGTTGATCAACTGGACCCGCACCGGGCCGAGGGAGTCGCCGGCCAGGCGACCGCCGGGAGGATAGCTGGCGAAGACCATGCCGACCGGCACCGTCGGGTCGAGGACCCGGAAGGGGAGGCTCTCCGCTGCCTCGAGCCCCGGCGCGGTGAGCTGCAGGGTGTAGCGGTCACCCGGCGTGCGGACGACGAGATCCGCGAACCGCAGCGCGGGGGTGGCGAGGGTCTTGACCAGGGTCCCCTCGAGCAGACCCGCGCCCGCGGGGAGCAGGCCGATGGTCACGTCGACGGGCGCGGCGGGCGCGGCCGGGTTGCCGTAGCGGTCGACCGCACCGGCGTACACGCCGCCCTGGCCACCGAGGATCGCCCCCACCAGGGGGTCCAGGGGCACCGACTCGAAGCGGAGCCTGCTGGCGGCCAGCGCGGCGACGGAGAAGAGACTGCTCTGGGCCGCGGTCAACCCGACGGCGGTCGCGCTCAGGGTCCGGTCGGAGCAGCTCTGCTCGACCCGCAGCTCGGGGAAGGAGGCCACGCCGGCCACGCTCGTCGCCGTGACCGGACCGAGGAGCTTGGGCACGCCGGCGGTGGAGAGGATGGTGACGTCGACGCCGTCCACGGGCAGACGACCGCCACAGCCGTCGAGCACCGCGACCTGGACCGGGGGCGAGAACCCCTGGCCCGCGTCGATGCTGCCCGGCTGCACGAGGAACCCGAGCCGCTCGGCCGCGCCCGCGGCGGGCGTGATCGGCTGGCTGGTGGCGGAGGCCAGGGACGCAGCGGTGGCCACGAGCCGGGAGGTCTTGCCTGCGGTGGCCAGCCGCAGATCGGAGAAGGTGGCGATCCCATCGACCGCGGAGACGAGGAGGGTGCCGGAGAGCTCCCCCGGGTCGGCCTCCAGGCTCATGCTCACGGGCACCGTCGCCCCGCGGAACGGCTGCCCGTCCGCGGTCCGCAGCTCGACGCGCAGGTCGGGCACGAGGCGCGAGCCCGCGATCGCGCAGCTCGGCTGGTCGAGGAAGACCAGGCTCGCGGCCTCGCCGACATCGAACCGCGCGGAGGTCGCCTCGAGCGCGTACCCGCCCGCAGAGTCGACGTAGCGGGCGACGAGCGCGAACCCCGCGCCCGGCTTGTTGACGGAGAGCGCCCCGAAGGACGCGACTCCCTGCTGCACCAGCCGCCCGGTGCCGCCGCTGAGGATCACCCCGGGTGGCGGCCCGGCCAGGCGGAGCTCGAGCGTCCCAAAGGCGTTGGTGGCCAGGGCCCCGCCCTGATCGAGGACCTCCAGCTCGACGGCCGGGAGGAGGATGGCCCCGGGCGCGGTGTCGCCAGGCTGCACCTTGAAGCGGACGGTCGCGGGGCTGCCCGGCTGGACCGCGAAGGGAGCGCCATCGCCCGAACCGCCCCCGGAGGCCTGGAAGCGCAGCACGTAGCCCTCGCCGGCGCGATCGAGCACCAGGTCCGGGAAGCGGGCCGTGCCGAACTGGACCGCCTGCTCGAGCGTGCCCGAGAGCACCGCCGCGGCCGGGCCTTCGACCAGGGAGACCGTGACGGGGAGCCCATCGGGAGCCGGGTTGCCGAACGCGTCGCTCACCCTGACGCTGGCCGTGAAGGGGACTCCCGCCTTCACCGAGCCGGAGAGCCAGGAGGCGTAGCTCGCCGCGGGCCCCGGCACCACCCGGAACGGCTCGGAAGTGCCCGCGCCGATCCCCGAGGCCGTCGCAACCAGTCGCCAGTCGTCGTCGATCCGTCGGACATGGAGATCGTCGAAGAGGGCCACCCCTGCGACCAGCGGGCGTTGCAGGGTCCCCGCCAGACTGTTGCTGCTGTCATATTGCAGTGATACGGTCACGTTGCCGACGAAATCCGTTACGATGTTGCCCGCGCAGTCCTCCGCGGTGACCCTCGAGGTGGGCAGGGGCTCACCGGCCCAAACCTCGGTGAGCGGAGTCCGGAAGTGCAAGGCGCTCGGCGCACCTAGCTGCACCGTGAAAGCAGGCGAGAGCGCGGCGGCCAGCCCGGGGCTGCTCACCACCAGGGAGGTCCGGCCCGGCATCGACAGGACGAGGTTGCCGAGGGTCACCGTGGCGACGACGTTGATCTGGGTGGAGGTGGTCCCGCCGAGGGTCGCGCCCGCGGGGTGCTCGCCGAGCGTCACCACGAGCGGGATCGGGGGATCGACGACCTCGGTGTGCTGGTGCCCCCAGGCGTCGTACAGGCCGACGACCGGGTAGGGATAGAGCTTCTCGCAGGTCCTGGCCTCGGGGGGGAAGCTGACGAAGCCGAGGGCCACCGGGACGCCGGCTTGCACGGTGAAGAAAGAGCTGCCCACCGGCGCCAGTTCCGGCGCGGTGGCGACGATCTGGACCCGCCCGACCGCGGTCACCGCGAGCCCGGCGAAGCTCACCGCCCCGTCGACGGTGCTGGCCGTGGTCGGGCCGAGCAGGGCGTCGGCCGGTCCCCCGGCGAGGGCCAGGGAGACGGTCAGCCCATCGAGCAGCACCGTGCGGTTGAGGGGATCGAGCAGCAGCAGGGCGACCTCCGGGCTCAGGGGCAGGCCGGCCCGGGCGACCTGCGGGGCGCTGGTGTAGGCCAGCCGCGCCCCCGCGGGCAGCACGCTGGCGAAGGGGGGGCTCAGCAGGGGGGGCAGCCCCGCGGCCTCGACCCGCAGCACCAGCCCCTCGGCCAGCTCGTGGACGATCAGGTCGTCCAGCACGAGGCCGCCCAGGCTGGTGGTGCGCGTCCCGAGGCCGCTTCCGCGCACGGCCGGGCCCTCGAGGGAGAGCTGCAGCTCCTGCGGGGGCTGCGGGACGGTGTTGCCGAACCGGTCGACCAGCCGGACCACGAAGGGAGAGGCTGGGGGCAGCCCGGCCTCGACCTCCGGGGTGAAGGAGTCCAGGGCGAGGCGGGCGATCGCGTCCGGCAGGACCTCGAACGAGGCCGAGGTCGCCGCGGTGCACTCGCCGGAGGTCGCGACCAGCCGGTAGCTACCGGCCTGCTCCAGGTGGAGATCGTCGAACTGGGCCAGGCCGTCCACGGTGAGGGTCGCGAGGCTGCCGTGCAGGATCGCCCCCGGCGGCCCCTCGGCCAGGGCGATCTGCACCACGGCCTCCTGCTCCGAGAGGACCTCGCCGGAGTCGTCGAGCACGGCGATCTCCACGGGGAGCGGGTGGCCGGCGGTCACCACGGCCGGCAGGGAGGCGAAGCGCAGACCGCAGCTCGGCGGGGCCGAGATCCGGATCGCCGGGCACGAAGCCGTGATCGCGGTCCCCACGAGACCGGCGAGCACCGTGCAGCTCCCCCCCTCGCCACCGGTGAGCGACAGATCATCGAAGGAGATCGGCGGGGCGCCCATGCGCTGGAAGGTGCCGGCGAGCACGCCGGAGCAGGCGCCGGGAGTCAACTTCACCGTCTCGGGCCCCGAGCAGCGGTTGCCCCAGGCATCGAGCACGTCCACATTCATCAAAAAAATCTCGCCCGATTGCACAGAAGCCGGGATATCGAGACATGCCAGACTGCTCGCGGGGCCGGGGAGCACGGAAAAGGGGTCGCTCTGCGCGGGGGCCGCGTCGGTCGCGGTCGCCCGGAAACGATAGCCCTCCCCCGCCACCCGGATCACCAGGGAGCGGAAGGTGACGGTGCCCCCCTGGGTCGGGCGGGGGCCCGGCGGAAACGGATAGAGCCCCCCCGGGCCCTCCAAGCTCAGGGTGACGGCCCGGTCGCGGCCCAGGACGGGCAAGCCGTCCTCGCCCACGAGCGCGACCGTGAGGTCGAAGGAGGCGCCCGCGGGCAGCGAGGCGGGCAGCTCGCCCAGGACCAGCCGCAGCTCAGCCGTCCGGACGGAGAACGCGTCGCTCAGCGCGGCCGTCAGCCCCTCGGCCGTGGCCACGAGCCGGTAGCCAGCGCCCGCGGTGCTGACCTGCAGGCCCGCGAAGACCGCGTCGTCCCTGAGCGGCGCGGCCAGACTCCCGAGGAGCTCGGCTCCGGCCGGCCCACCCGAGAGCGCGAGCTGCACCGTCAGCAGCCCGTTCCCCGGGGAGCGGTTGCCATACTCGTCCCGGGCCTCGACCCGAGGTGCGGGGGTGATCGCGGAGCCCACGTCGACATCCGTGGGTTGCACGGAGAAGACCAGGGTCTGCGGACCGCCCGGCAAGACGGCGAAGGGTGCGGAGTGCGTCGTGGGCAGCCCGAGGCAGTCCGCCTGCAGCACCTGCGCGGCCCCCGCGAGGGTCGGCCGCAGGTCCCCGAAGCGCGCCCGGCCGTCGACCGGCAAGAGCTCCCACGTCCCGAGCAGGCCCGTCCCGTCCACGGGACGCCCGAGCAGGGAGAGGCGCACGGGCTGGTCACCGTCCGTCGGGTTGCCGTGGGCGTCCAGCACCTCGAGCTCGACCGGAGGGTCGAAGGGCTGCCCGGCCCGGACCGCCCCGGGCTGGGTGAAAAACCGCAGCGTCTGCGGAGCGTTGGGCAGGATGCTCAGGGGGGGCGTCGTCAGGGCGGGGAGTCCGAACGCCCGGACCTCGAGCACGTAGCCTTCCCCGGCCACCGTGAGCATCAACTCCGGGAAGCTGACCGTCCCGGCGGGATCGAGGACGGCGCTACGCCCGTACAGGGACGCGCCGGGAGGCCCCGCGACCAGAGAGACGAAGACGGGCCGATCGGCCAGGGAGACCGGGTTCCCCGAGGCGTCGAGCGCGGCCACGGTGAGGACGAACGGCTCTCCGGCCAGGGCCTCCGCCGGGAAATCGACGACGACGAGCGCGGCGGCCGGCCCGGCCACGAACTCGACCTCGGCGACGACCGGCAGGGAGACTGCGGCCGCACCGGGGCCGACCAGGGCACCGACCTGCTTGCGCTCCGCGCGCGTCGACGACAGCCGACCGACGAAGGTCCCCGACGGATCGGTGAACCCTGCCGCCGGATCCAGCCGGTTGCCCGTGCCGCTGGCCACGAGCCGGACGGCCTCGCCGACCACCGGCCGGCCCTCCAGGTCGAACAGCCGGACCGTGATCTCGGCCTCGGCGAGCCCGTCCGCGAGGACCCCGGCCGCGGGCTGGACGTGGACCGTGCACCGCGACGGATCGAGCACTGGCCCGAGGGCACCGGCGTCGGCCGCATCCAAGGGCCCCGCCGCGTCGGCCAAGGGCCCCAGGTCCGTCACGGGGTAAAGATCGCCCACCTGACCGTCCGGCAAGGGCGACGGACCATCCTCGACTGGGCCCAGGTCTCTGGAACCAAAGTCCCGATCGGCCAGGTCCACGGGAACGCCCTGGTCCGCGGGGGTGAGGTCACGGTCGGCCCCGCCCTGGTCCGCGGGGGTGAGGTCGGGGTCGGCGCCGCCCTGGTCCGCGGGGGTGAGGTCACGGTCGGCCCCGCCATCGGCCCCGGCGAGGTCCTCGCCGGAGGAGAGGTCCCGGATCGGGCTCAGGTCGCGGTCGGACGCATCCTCCCCTCCCCCGAGGTCCCGGGGCGGTGGGCCGCCGTCGCGAGGCGGCGAGCCGGCGTCGGCTGGCCCGGAGCCGCCCGTGTCCTGCCCCGGCTCGGGGTGGACGTCGGGATCCGGCCAGCTCGTGCAACCGCCCAAGACGAGGGCCAGCAGCACCCACGAGAGCCGGGCAGATGGCTTCGCACCGGGCGCCGGAGGGCACGGTGCGAGCACGGCGGACGAGGTGGCCCCCCGGCCACCCGCGGGCTGTTTTTTCGACATGGGCGAAGTATCGCACGGATCCGCGTCCGCTGCCACCCTCGACGCGTCTCCCGAGGCCAGGCCGGCACCGGCTCCATCCTGCCCCCCAAAAAGCCGCTCACGTCCGCGACCGGCTCGGAGCATGGTTCCCCGCTCGGCGGTTGACATCCGCGGATCGGAGTTCGATGCTCGCGGGACGACATCTGGTGACGTCTGACGGGGCCCGGCCCCACTGCTCAGCTCGAGGATGACGCGCGACCAGCCGCAAGGGGCTCCGGCATCGGGCCGGAGCGTTCGCACCACCGGGGAGGACCTCTCCCCACTGCTCGGAGGAGTAGAGATGAAGAAATACATCGCAGAGCTGTTCGGTACCTTCTGGCTAGTCCTCGGCGGCTGTGGCAGCGCAGTGCTCGCGGCCGGATTCCCGGAGCTCGGCATCGGCTTCGTCGGGGTCGCCCTGGCCTTCGGCTTGACCGTGCTGACCATGGCCTACGCCATCGGCCACATCTCGGGCTGCCACCTGAACCCCGCGGTCTCGGTCGGGCTCTGGGCCGGGGGCCGCTTCGCGGCCAAGGAGCTCGGGCCTTACATCGTCGCGCAGGTGCTCGGGGCGATCCTCGCAGGGGCGGTGCTGTACCTGATCGCCTCGGGGAAGGCTGGCTTCGACGCGGCGGCCGGGTTCGCCTCCAACGGCTTCGGGGAGCACTCCCCGGGCGGCTACTCCCTCGTCGCGGCCCTGGTGACCGAGATCGTCATGACCGCGATGTTCCTGCTGATCATCCTCGGGGCCACCGACAAGGCCGCGCCCGCGGGCTTCGCCCCCATCGCCATTGGCCTGGGCCTGACCCTGATCCACCTGATCAGCATCCCCGTCACCAACACCTCGGTGAACCCCGCGCGCTCCACCGGTGTGGCCATCTTCCAGGGGTCCTGGGCCCTGAGCCAGCTCTGGCTCTTCTGGGTGGCGCCCATCATCGGTGGGCTCCTCGGCGCTGGCGCCTACCGGCTGATCCGGCCAGTCGAGAAGTAGTCGCCCGCCTCATTGCCCCGCCACCGGTGATCCCCTACACTCACCAGCTATCTGCAACCAGCCGCCGCTTTCGTGCGGCGAAGGAGTGCCTATGCCGCTCTGGCGCATCCTGCAGGTCGCGCTGGCCTCCTCCGTGGTCGTCTACGTCGTCATCGGCTTCGCCACCCAGGGGGCGCCGGACTGGGCCCGCCCCTGGGTCCCCGAAGACCAACAGCAGACCCTGCTGCTGGCCGTCTTGCTCGGGATGGCCGCGATCGACATGGCCGGCGGCTACCTGCTCGGCGGGCTGCAGAAGCTCCCCGGCTTCCTGGGCGCTCCGTCCGAGGGCTCACCCCGCCCCGGCACGAACCCCCGCCTGACCCAGTTCATCCTGGCCCTGGCCTTGATCGAGTCGGGAGCGCTGTTCGGGCTGGTCTACACGTTCATCAGCCAGGACGCACGCTACGTCCTGGTGGCCGCGGTCCCGGCCATCGCCCTGATCCTGCTGGTGCCCTTCCACTCCCCTCGCCAGCCCTAGCTCCCCGTCACGGGGGTTCTGATCGGCGGCCCGCGCTCAGTGCGTGCTGCCGCCTCCCGCTCCATGGGTGACGTTGGGCTGGGCCGCGCTGGTGAGGTCCGCGTCGACCTCGCCGTTCGGCTGGTAGTCGGAGTCGTTGAAGCGGCCGAGGAACGAGACCTCGTCGCTGCCCGTGCCGTAGGCGGTGGCCTGGACCCGGTTGCCGAGGTTGCCTTCCATGAGCTCGAGGTTGCCCGTGGCCGAGTCGTAGGAGACGACGATGCCGACGTGCTCCCGGTCGGTGCCGAAGAGCGCGACGTCGCCGGCGCGTGGCTGGAACGCGTCGAGCTGGGCCTTGCGGGTCTCCCCGGTGAGTCCGCCGACGTCGAGGGTCTGGTGGGACTGCCACCAGTCGCCGGCCTGGGCCTGGGAGGTCGCGACGTAGCCCCCCGACTCGAAGAAGCGCTCCAGCCGCGGCGCGGACCAGAAGACCAGGTTCTGGAGGATCTCCGTGCGGATGCCGGCCTTCATGTAGTTGTAGCCGACGAACATCCCGCACCACTCCCAGCTCGTGTTGTTGCCCCCGGCGTTGTTGGCTTGCTTGTACTCGTTGACCAGCGGGCCCTTGTTCGAGCCGGCGGTCTCCCAGCTATTGCCCTCGCCGTGCTGCGCCACGCCGCGCTCGAACTCGAGCTGGGCCGACTTGGCCGCGGCCTCGCCCCGCTCGTCCGCGAGGGAGATCTCGGGCACGGGGGCGCCGAGCTGGGTCAGGAAGTGCGAGGCCACGGCCCGGTAGCGGTTCGCCGTCTCGGGGAAGGCGGTGGCGTTGAGCCCGAGATCGGCGTGGGTGATCTGGAACTGCACCTCGCCGACCTGGATCCGGTAGGTGCTGCCCTGGATCACGAGCTCCGCGCGGGCCAGCGCCCCCGCGTCGACCGTCAACAGCCGCTCCTCGATGACCGAGGCCCGACTCCGCCCGTTGAAATCCCCGGCGAAGGGCCCGAGGGTGCGGCCGTGGACGCGCGCCAGCCCGTCGCCCGGTTCCGTCACGTCGGGCGGGGCCAGGGGCGCTCCCTGCCCGGAGCTCTCGCCGTCCGGGGCCCCCGACTGGAGCTCACCGTCGCCCTGGAGCTGGTTCTGCTGCTCTTCGTAGGGGAGCCCCGCGAGCTTGGCGCGCAGCCGGGCCAGGTTGGTGGAGTTCTGCAGCCCCCCGCTCCGCTGCCCCTGGGTGGTGTCGCCGCGAGCGCCCGGGGCGAGATCGTGTGGCATTCCGTCCTCTCCGAAACCAGGCGCCCCCTCCTCCCCGGCCTGGACCACCGTTGGTCCGGGCCCGAAGGCGCACCCTGGTCCGATTGTAGGCTGCCGACGACGACGGTTCCAGCCGCGGAGTGCGCACCCCCGCCCGGGGCCTCTCTCCGACGCACCGAACGGCCAACGGGCCAACCCGACCGCGCCACGGGCGACGCCGCGCGGCAGCCCACGTCCCGTCAGCCCCCCCTGGACCTCGGGAGCCGCTCCGGGCTATGCTGCTGTCTCGAACGTGATGACGATCTTCCCCGGACGGCGCGGGCAACCCGTCGCTGCTCGGGTCGGTGGGAGGGGCCGATGGACCGACGAGACGAGGCCGCGACCATGCCGCGGGGCATCGACCAGAGCCTGGCCGTGGCCGAGGCCGACCGCTGCCTGCTCTGCCACGATCCACCCTGCTCGGCCGCCTGCCCGGCAGGGACCGATCCCGGGGCGTTCCTGCGCAAGCTGCGCCTGCGCAACCTGACCGGCGCGATCCGCACGATCCAGCAGAACAACCCCCTCGGCGGGGCGTGCGGCGTGCTCTGCCCGACCGCCCGGCTGTGCGAGGCCGGCTGCGCCGCGACCAGCATCGACCGACCGATCCGCATCGGCGCGGTCCAGCGCTTCCTGGTGGAGCAGGGCTGGCAGCGAGGGCTGCGGTTGGTCGCCGCGGGTCCGCCCCGGCCGGAGCGGGTGGCCATCGTCGGTGCCGGGCCTGCCGGGCTGACCTGCGCGGCGATGCTCGCCCGACAGGGCTTCGCGGTCACGGTCTTCGAGGCCCGGGCCGAGCCCGGCGGCGTCATCCGGTACGGCGTGCCGGACTACCGCTTCGATCGCCCCTTCCTGGAGCGCGAGCTGCAGACGATCCGCGACCTCGGCGTCGTCTTTCGCTGTGGTACCAAAGTATGCAATATAGCGGGGATCCAGGATCTCGCGAACCAGGGATTCGCCGCGATCTACCTCGCCACCGGTCTCTGGCAAGCGGCCACCCTCGGCCTCGGGGCGGGGGTCCAGCAGGGTCTGCACGGTGCGGTCGCGTTCCTGGAGCGGCTGCGCGACGGCGGGGCCGAGGCCCTGCGCGACGAGATCGCCGGCCGCAACGTGGTCGTGGTCGGCGGCGGCTCGGTGGCCATGGACTGCGCCGAGTCGGCCCTGCGGCTCGGCGCGCAGGACGTCTACCTCGTCTACCGCCGCTCCTACCTGCAGATGCCTGCGGAGCGGGCCGAGCGGATCGCGGCGCAGGAGGCGGGCGTCCACTTCCTGCTGCTCACCCAGCCGGTGGGCTACCGCACGGACGAGGCCGGAGGGATCACGGGGGTGGAGCTGGTGCGCACCCGCCTCGGCGCGCCGGACGCCTCGGGCCGCCGCCGCCCCGAGGAGCTCCCCGACACGCGCTGGCTGCTCCCGGCGACGGCGGTCATCGAGGCCATCGGCAACCAGCCGGCTCCCGACTCACCGGGACCGATCCCCGGGCTGGAGCGCACCCGGGGAGGCCTGGTGATCGCCGCCCCCGAGACCGGCCGGACGAGCGTGGCCAACCTGTGGGCTGGGGGTGACCTGGTCGGCGGTCCCGGGCTGGTGGTCCAGGCCGTGCGAGATGGCAAGCGGGCTGCGCAGGCCATCGCCGCGCAGCTCGGACCACGGGGGGAGTGACAATGAGCCAACCCATCGATCTTTCAGTCGATTTCTGCGGGGTCCGGTTCCCCAACCCCTTCCTGCTCTCCTCGTCCCCGGTCTCCAACTGCGCCGAGATGATCGGACGGGCCTTCGATGCCGGTTGGGGCGGAGTCGCCTACAAGACCCTCAACTGGGAGGGCTGGAGCCTGATCCACCCCTCCCCCCGCATGCACGGCCACCACCACGGGGCCAAGCGGCTGATGGGCCTGCAGAACGTCGAGCAGACCACCGACCGGCCCTTGCGGGACAACCTGCTCGACATCCGCTACCTCAAGAAGCACTGGCCCGACCGGGTGGTCGCGGCCAGCATCATGGGCTACTCCAACGACGAGTGGGCCAAGCTGGCCAAGGCCTGCGAGGACAACGGCGCCGACCTGCTGGAGCTCAACTTCTCCTGTCCGCACATGACGGTCGAAGGTGCGGGCTACAAGGTCGGACGCTCGTTCGAGCTCATCGAGAAGTTCACCACGACCGTGCGCCAGGCCACCTCCCTGCCGCTGATCGCGAAGATGACCCCCAACATCACCGACATGACCGAGGCCGCACTCTACGCCAAGCGCGGGGGCGCCGACGCCATCTCGGCGATCAACACGGTGCGGGGTCTGGCCGAGATCGGCCTCGACGACTGGGTGCCGGCGCTCAACGTCTTCGGCAAGGGCGCCATCAGCGGGTACTCGGGCCCCGCGATCAAGCCCGTCGGCCTGCGCTTCATCACCGACCTCGCCAAGTGCCCGGACCTCGGCCTGCCCCTCTCGGGCATCGGCGGCATCGAGACCTGGATCGACGCGCTCGAGTACCTGCTGGTGGGCGCGAGCACCGTCCAGGTGACCACCGGCATCGTCCGCTACGGCTACCGGATGGTCGAAGACCTGATCGAGGGGCTGAGCGACTACCTGGCCCACAAGGGCGTCGCGCGCGCGGCCGACCTGGTGGGCCGGGCCCTGCCCCACATCTGCGACACCAGCGACTTCGACCTCGCGCGCCAGGGGATCGCCCAGTACGACCTCGACCGCTGCGTCGGCTGTGGCCAGTGCTACATCTGCTGTCACGATGCCGGCGGTCAGGCCCTGGAGTGGGATCAGGAGGCCCGGCGCCCCCGCCTGCTGGAGGACAAGTGTCTGAGCTGCATGATCTGCAGCTTCGTCTGTCCCGTGTCGGGGCTGATCACCTTCCGCGAGATGCCGGCGGATTTCCGTCGGCGCCCGACCGTGACCCTGGGAGAGGAGTGCGCGGCGGAGCTGCGGCTGTAGCGACGGCAGCGCTGCCGGGACGGCTCCCTCCCCTCGCCGACCGGCTCGGCCCGGGGGCTGCCGGCGAGTCGCTCAAGGCGCCGCCTCCTCGGCCGGCACGGACGGCGGCAGGGGCAGGCGGATGGTGAGCGCCCAGAGGCCAGCCGCGCCCTGGTCCGAGATCAGGACCTCGCCACGGGCCTCCTGGAAGTCCAGGATGGGGTCGCCGCTGGTGGCCGTCCCCTCGGGGTCCTGGGCGACGATCGCGGGAGGGCCGTCCGGGCGGGGCTGCAGGCGACACTTCACGAACCCGAGGTGCTCCCCACCGTAGAGGAGCTGGCCACCACAGCGGACCTGCACGCGACAGCCGAAGGGGCCGCCCCCCGGGCCGAGCTCGACCGTGCACGGGGTGCCCGGGGGAACAGGGGCGGATCCCAGCGCGCTGACGACCTCGCCGGACAGCTTGCGGAGCGTAGCCACACCCTGCCCGCTCGCGGCCAGCGTGCACTGGACCACGTCGAGCTCGACCTCTCCGACGCTCAGATACCCTTCGAGCAGGGTCCAGCCGCTCCCGCGATCCTCCATGACCACCTTGTAGCTGCCACGCTGCTTGCTGCCCTGCACGGGCAGCATCCAGCTCGCGTTGCCCCGGCCACCGCCAGTCTCGGCCGAGCCGCAGGACAGGCCGAGGCGAGCCCGCGCCACGGGGGCGCCGAGCAGCTCGACCGCCCCGGGGCAAGCCCGCAGCCGCCGGAGGGCCTCGTCCTCGAAGCCCATGCACGTGCTCATGTTCCCGAAGGCGAAGATGCCGAGCAGCGGCCCGAGCACCGCCAATACGCTACCGAACGAGGCGCCGAAGGCCTTGCGCTGGCCGAGCACCGCGGCGAGGTCCGGGGGCGGCTCGGGGTCGTGGGCGTCCGCGCGGCGGCCAGCGGGCGCGGGCCGGGCCCCCTCCCACTCCACGGTCAGCGTGCCCGGGTCCGTGGGGTCGACGCGGACTGGCAGCACGGCGCCGGCCAGCGGTCCGAGCCCGTCCACGGGCACGACGTCCCGGTGCAGGGTGCGGTAGGCAGCCTCGCCCGCGGCCTGGACCGAGAGCACGAAGGCCAGCTCGGGACGGCCGCCGGCTCGCCGCCCCGTCGCGAAGGCCTTGATCACCCGGGCGCTGGCCGGGCGGCCCTCCCGCCGCAGCCGGCGCTCCAGCTTCGCACCATGGCGCGCGAGCAAGCCCAGGCCGCCCAACGGGAGCCCCGTGAGGAGCAGGACCAGCCCGGCCAGGGCCAACACGCCGCGCGGGGCGGCAGACAGGAACTCGAGGCCTCCCACGGTCAGGGCCAGCGCGGCCAGGGCCAGCGCCACCAGCCCCAGCGCGACCTCGATCGAGCCCACGATCAGCCAGACGTGACCGCCGCGTCGTGCCAGGGCCCGGCCCAGCCACTGCCAGCGATCCTGCCGCCGCCGCTTCGCCAGCAGCGTCCGGGCCAGCGGGAGGCTCTGCGGACAGGGATCGATCTCGGGATTGAACGCGACGCACCGGGCGATGCTGGACTCGCCGCCACCGGCCATGACCCGCGCGAGCCCGGCTGCGGCCTCGGCGAGCCGGCCCGTGCGCTCCAGCGCGTTGGCACGCAGCACCGCAGCCAGGAAATCGCCCGTGTCCGCGAGGGGGACGTCCTCGAGCCGCCGCCCGAGCAGGTGCAGGACCTCGCGGTAGCGCTCTTGCCGGGTGGCCAGGTAGGCCCGCGCCAGGCGATACTGGGTGTCCGCGTCCAGGCTGGGGGAATCCGGGTCGCACGCGGCCAGCCAGCCCTCCGCGCAAGCCAGGTCCCCGCGGCTGGCCGCGCTCCGCGCGAGGGCACAGCGCAGCACCTGCCGGACGACCGGATCCGGCAACAGATCCAGGCTGGTCTCGACGATGGCCCGGCCCCGCAGCTCGTCATGGTCGATGTAGGAGTAGTAGCTGCGCAGGATGCGGGACAGCCAGGCGAGCCGGGCCGCGGCCGCCGGATCTCCCTCCTCGGCCACCAGGAGCCGGGCCTGCTGCCACCGCGCGAAGGCGTCCGCGTGGTTGTCGGCCCGGACGCCGGTGCCGGCGAGGTCCTCGAGCCCTGGCGGCGTGGGCAGGTCCTGACCGTCTTGCGCCAGCAGCCCGGCCAGCCGGTCCTCCTCCCGCAGGCCCGCCCGTGCAGCCCGGGCCGCGGCCAGCTCGGCCCGTTCGTCCCGCGGGGGTAGCTCATGGTGACGGCCACAGCGGTGGCAGTCGAGTCGCGTCGCGGTGACCGGCCCCACCAGCGTCTCGCCACAGCCCGCGCAGATCAGCGCACGCGAGGAGCGGTCACAGGGTTCCCGTACGTCCATGAGGCGCCCCTCCGCGAGGTCGAGCCGGCCACTGCGCCTGGCGACCTCGGTGCTCTTCCTGGTCGATCTGCAGCACAGCAATCGCCCGGCACGCAGGTCGAGACGAGCGCGCCCCCCCTCCCCGGGCTGGACAAGGAGGGACGGCGTTCGCTACAACCCGACGTGACCTCGCGGGAGCAGCCGGACCCCGGGCCGCTTCAAGGAGCAGACCATGCCCGAACCCCAGTGTGCGACCTGCCCGATGCGGGCGCGCTTCGACCGCAACCCCCGCTCCCTGCTCGGCCGGCTCTGGCGCTGGCACGCGGGCTGGTGCCCGGGGTTCCGCGCCTACCTCGCATCCCTGCCGCCCGAGGAGCGGCGCTCAGTAGCCCAGAAGTACCAGCTATCCAAGTACCTTCAGACTAGCGTCTCGTAGGAAGGCGAGTCGCCGACGCGCTGAACCGGGAGGGCCGCGACCTCACTGCGCCGCGGCCGGGATCTCCAGCGGCACGACGTACTGCAGGTTGCTCGCGTCGCCGGTCGAGCCAGTGAAGCCCCAGCGCACCTTGCCGACCCCGCCGAAGCGCGTCGTCGCGATATCCTCCACGATCACCAGGAGCGGCTGGGCCGAGGCGTCGAGGTTCACCACGAGCGTGTGGGTCGCCGCGAGCCAATCGATCTCCAGCAGGTGCTCCCCGCCGTCCTCGAGGTTGGCCACCTCGACGAGGGTGCCCTCGGGCTGCGCGTGGTGGTCCACGCTGCCGTCCACCACCCACGCGAGGTGATCGGCCAGGGGGTCGGCCATGTCGCTGCCCAGGTGGTCGCCATCGTTGGGGTAGGTGTCGATCTCGATGCCGAAGGAGGGGGTGATGCCCTGGAAGCCGAGGCCCTCGCCGACCTCGGCCGTCGCCTCCTCCGTGGCCAGGGCGAAGACGATCCCGTCCGCGCCGTCGTCGTCCTTGCTGCCGAGGTAGACCTGGGCCTGGAGCGAGAAGTCGACCGCGAGATCGAGCGGCGATTTGCGCCAGGCCGCACCGGCCTGATTTCCCTGGTCCGGGGTCAGGACGAGCCGCGCCCCCTCTTCGACCGCCGAGCCGACCAGCACCCATTCACCGCTCGAGCCCTGGGAGATGCGGACGGGCAAGAACGCATGACGGTTGCTGAACGCACCCGTGGAAGCGGTCAGGCCGAGCCGGATCACGGAGGCCCCCGCGAGGTAGGTGCCCGCGATGTCCTCGGTCCAGGTGAGGTCGGGCTCCGCGCCCCCGTCGAGCCAGACCTTCAGGGTCTGGGCTGCGGCCAGCCACTCGATCTTCAGGGTGTGCTCCTGCCCGTCCTCGACCTCGCCGACCTCGACCAGGGGCAGTCCGCCGTCGGTGTGGTTGACGCTGCCGTCGACGTCGACGGCGAGGTGATCGAGGAGGGGATCCCCCTGATCGTCGCCGAGGTGCTCGCCGTCGTTGGGGAAGGTGTCCAGCTCCACCGCGACCGAGGGAAGGATCCCCTGGTAGCCCAGTCCCTCGCCGATCGCGGCCTCGACCGCCTCGGTGGCGAGTACCACGACCAGCCCGTCGGCTCCTTCCTCGGCTGCATCGTCGGTGCCGAGGTGCACCTTGAACTCGGCGACCAGATCCCGCTCGAGGGTCAGGGGGACGGCGTGCCAGGCTGCGCCGGCCAGGTTGCCCTCGTCGGGGGTGAGGACGATCCAGTCTCCCTCCCACTCGGCGGACCCGAGCAGCGTCCACTCCCCTTCACCCTCGCCCTCGCCCTCGGCCCCTTCGCCCTCGCCCTCCGAACCCTCGCCCTCGCCCTCGGCCCCTTCGCCCTCGCCCTCCGAACCCTCGCCCTCGCCCTCGGCCCCTTCGCCCTCGCCCTCCGAACCTTCGCCCTCGCCCTCCGAACCTTCGCCCTCGCCCTCCGAACCTTCGCCCTCGCCCTCCGAACCTTCGCCCTCGCCCTCTCCTTCGCCCTCTCCTTCGCCCTCTCCTTCGCCCTCTCCCGTCCCACCACCACCGCCATCGTCGCAGCCGGCGACAGCGGCGAAGAGCAGCAACAGCCCCGAGAGGCTCGCAAGCAGACCGTAGCGATTCATCCTCTTCCCTCCGACGGCCAGCCGCCGCTCCCCCCAGGCCAACCCCCCTGTCGGGACGCAGCAGCGATCTCGTTCGAGTCTCCAGAGGAAAGCGCCACCCCTCCCGCTTGTCAAGATCGTCGAACGACCGGGAGGGCGACGACCACGCATCGAGGACACGCGCCTCCTCCCGGCGATCACCTCCCCGCGCCGGTTGTCTTCCGCAGGTTCGTGCCGAAGATGTTGGGGGACGATCGGAGGCAGGAGGTCGATCATGGCCGAGGTGGCGACGCAGGTGGCGTGGGTGGCAGGGGCCACCGGCTACGTCGGGCGAGCGGTGGTCCAGAGCCTGGCGGCCCGCGGGGTGGTCACCTGGGCCCATGTCCGGCCCGACTCGCCCCGGCTGACCGAGTGGTCGAGCCGCTTCGACAGCCTCGGCACGCACGTCCGGGTGGACACCACCCCCTGGGAGGAGGAGGCCCTGGCCGCGGCCCTGGTCCGGGCCCAGCCGACCCTGGTCTTCCTGCTGCTGGGTACGACCAAGGCCAGGGCCCGCCAGGCCCGCCGGGCGGGCCGCCTGCCGGCCGCCGAGTCCTACCAGGCCGTGGACTACGGCTTGAGCCACCTCCTGCTGCAGGCCGTCCGGCGGGCGGGACTCGCTCCCCGGATCGTCCTCCTCTCGGCCCTGGGCGTCGGCCCGGACTCTCGCCTGGCCTACCTCCAGGCGCGCTGGCAGCTCGAGGAGGAACTGCGGACGAGCGGTCTGGAGACGCGGATCGCGCGCCCGGCGATCATCACTGGTGCGGACCGGGAGGAGCCTCGTCCCCTGGAGCGCCTGGGCGCCAAGCTGGGCGATGGGCTGCTGGCTCTCGCCGGGCTGCTCGGCCTCCGGCTGCTCCAGGCCCGGTACCGCTCGACGAACGCCTCCCTCCTGGCCGAGGCCCTGGTGGGCTGGGGGCTGCACGCCGGGGAGGTTCCCGCGGTCCTCCAGGGCGACGACCTGCGCCGGCCAGGGCCGGGCGCGGAGCTCCACGAGGCTCACCGGCAGGCCGACGCCGGCTCCCGGGAGCCCGGGAGATGACGCAGGACGTCAGTATCAAAGAACCAAAGACCACCCGACTCGTGGACGCAACGGGCCAACCAGCGAGCGCACCGGGCCCGATCGCCTCGCCCCCCTTGCAGTGGGGCAGCACCGGTCTGCGGCTCCACCTCGCCCACGCCAACGGCTTCCCCCCGGGGACCTACACGCGCCTGGCCGAGGAGCTGGCCCGGAGCTGGCGGGTGGTCGCCTGGCCGTCCCGCCCACTCTGGCCCGGCAGCGACCCCGCCCGGCTCCGGGGCTGGGACGAGCTGGCCACGGACCTCGCCCAGGCGCTGCGACCTGGCGATCCCCAACCCGGGATCGGCGTCGGCCACAGCCTCGGTGCGGTGCTCAGCCTGCTCGCCGCGGTCGCCGACCCGGGGCTCTTCCGTGCCCTGGTGCTGATCGACCCGGTGATCTTCACGGGCTGGCGAGCCCGCCTCTGGCGAGCCCTGAAGCGGCTCGGGTGGGGCGGCCGGCTGCCCCTGGTGCAGGGTGCACGGCGCCGCCGGGAGACCTGGCCTTCCCGGGCCGAGGCCCGCGCCCACTACGGGCAGCGACCGCTGTTCGCGTCCTGGGACCCGCGCTGCCTGGACGACTACCTCCACCACGGCCTGGTGGAGACGCCCGAGGGCGTGCTGCGGCTGGCCTACCCCCGGGAGTGGGAGGCCCAGGTCTTCGCCACGACTCCCGACGACCTCTGGGGCCCCCTGAGACGCCTCTCGCTCCCCCTGCTGGTCCTGCGCGGCGAGACCTCCACCGCCTTCACCCGGGAGGCGGCGCGCCGGCTCGCCCGGACCCTGCCCGCGGCCCGGGTGGAGGAGGTGCCGGGCACGGGCCACCTCCTCCCCATGGAGCAGCCCGCGGAGGTCGCCCGGCGGATCACGGCCTTCGTTGCGTCCCTCGGGTAGCACACCCCCGCGGCGACGGCGCTCCCCCCCGACCGACGGGACTCTCCCGCACATTCCCTGGACTTCCTCGACGCTGCTCTCTATTTTTTTCAGTGACTTCCCGGCCAGGAGAGGCCCGTGCAAGAGCAGAGCCAGCGTCCGCAGTCTTCCGCGCTCCCCGACGCCTCGGACACCGCCTCCGGCAAGACCAAGGGGGCCCAGTCCCGGCGCCGCCTGGGCGACCTGCCTTACGAGGATCAGCTCGACGCCTTGCAGCCCCAGGACGCGGGTGGGCCGCTGCCCTTCCTCTCCCGCATCGCGCCGGCGTTCGGGCAGCACGACGTCAGTCGGATCCGGGTCCACCAGGGGCCGGACGCGGCCGCGGCCGCGACCGCGCAAGGGGCCAACGCGGTGGCCTGTGGCGAGGAGATCTTCTTCGCCAAGCCTCCCACCCTCGCGCTGGCGGCCCACGAAGCCGCGCACGTCATCCAGCAACGGCACGGGCTGATCCCCTCCGGCGGCGTGGGCCAGGCCGGCGACGAGTACGAGCAAGCCGCCGAGGAGGTCGCCCGCACGGTCGCCGCCGGACGCTCGGCCGTGCCCCTGCTCGACGGGATGATCCAAGGGGGAGGCTCACCGGGCGTGGCCATCCAGCGCGACGAGGCCCAGGACAAGGTCGACGCCACGGCCCTCGAGGACCGCGACCAGGGGCACAGCCTGAAACGCCATGGTCCCGAGGTCACGGACGCCAAGCTGCAGGAGCGGCTGACCACGGGCTACGCGCCCGACGGTGCGTTCGTCCCGGCGCCCGGGCTCAGCACGAAGTTCACCTCCTACGACGCCTATCTCAAGACCCGCCAGGCCGCTGCGACCAAGATCACCGCCGCTCGCGAGAAGACGGTCCTCTCCTTCAAGCAGCTCTACGCCAAGCTGGTCGAGGCCAAGGACGCGCTGAAGACCTCCACGGACAACAAGGCGAAGGCCGGCCTGGCCAAGCAGCTCAGCCAGGCGAGCGGGGCGATCGTCACCTGGAGCGAGGGGACCCGGGCCGGCACCACCGGCGAGCTGCCCGTGCGCTTCCAGAAGAACGCCGCCACCCCCGACAAGATGCTCCAGTTCTACGGCTCCTACGAGGTGGTGGTCGACCACAAGCAGACCATCGGCATGGGCTATCGCGGCGCGAGCCCGAAGCAGATCCCCAACCCCAAGAAGGCGGGGGAGCAGGCCACGGTCTACGACAGCACGAGCAAGGTGGACGACATCTCCAAGACCCGCACCACCTACGACCTGGGCAAGGTCCACACCCAGGAGGACCTCCCCGTCGCCGCGGCCTGGCCCGCGGTGCAGCACTTCCCCTGCGACGAGGCCGAGGGGATCTTCATCTAGGCGGCCGCGCCCGCCGGACCGGAGCGGGTCGCGCCCCCAACCACCACCGTCTTTTTCGCGGAGAGACCATGCGCTTCGAGGAAGTCCGTGAGCAAGCCGAGGAGGCCCTCGGCTACGAGGACGCGCTGGGGGCCTTCGAGCTGCTGCTGCCCTTGCTCGATCCTCCGGACGGCCTGCGCGAGCCCGGCCAGTGGACGGATGCGCTGGAGCTGCTGGCCCGCGTGACGGCCGAGACCCATTCCCCGCCCCTCGCCGAACGGTGCCAGCTCGCCGCGAGCCGGCCCGACGATCCCGCGCCGCTGCTCGAGCTCGCCCGGGCGGCCCTCGAAGCCGAGCTGCCGGGCCTGGCGGTCGCGGCCCTGGCGCGGGCGCGAGCCCGGGAACCGGAGCGGCTCGCGCTCCTCGAAGAGCAGGTGGCCGCGCTGGAGACCATGGGGCTGCACCGGGAAGCAGCCCGGCTGCTCCAGGAGTCCACCTCCCGGACGCCGGGCGCCTTCCTCACCCGCTACCTGCTCGCGTTCAACCTGCTGCTCGCGGGTGAGTTGAGATTTGCCCGGGAGGCCTTGACCACGCTCGGCCCCCCCGCGGACGCCACCGAGCGGTTCCTCCAGGCCCGGCTGGCCGGGATGCTCGCCCGGGCCGAGGTGGTGGCCGCCGTGACCCCCCTGGACGCCGACGATCTGCGGGGCTGGCACTTCGTCATCAGCGGCGGGCTGCTGCTGCTGCCCGCGCCGCCCGGGACCCCGGGCAGCGACCGCGGCCGCTGGGAGCGGAGCGAGGACGACGAGACCCGCTGCCGGCAGGCCCTGGCACGCCTGGCGGGGGTGCTGTCGGCCCTCGCCCTGGCACCTCCCCGGGTCCTGAGCTTCCCCGACCGCGAGAACGAGACCCTGGCCCTGGCCGCGGCCGAGCTGCTCGGCGTCCCCTGCGCGCCCTTCGCACCGAGCGCGGGCCCAGGCCTCGTGGTGGCCTACGACCTGGCCCGGGTGCTCCCGGAGCTGGTCGCCACCCTGCACCACCACGCGCCGGGGCAGCTCCTCTGGGCCCATGCGGCCCGATGGACCCGGGAGCAGCCCGTGGTCGGGGACCTGCTGAGCTTCCTGTACCGGCGCAACGTCTCCCCCTGGGAACGGCACCTGATCCTCGATCCCCGCCGCACCGACCTGCCCGCGGGCCCCCCGGCGGAGCCACCGGCCGAGCTGGCCACCAGACTGATGGGCCGACCCCTCGTCCCGAACGAGGCCGACGAGGCTGACAAGGCCGCGCTGCTGGGTCTGACCCGGGCCGCGGCCGCGGCGCCGCCCGCGGACCGGCCGGCCTTGCTGCAGACAGACGGCGTGCGGGAGAGGCTCTGGATCGGCTCGCCCGTCCCCCACGGACCACCCCACCGCGATCCCTGAACGGGGCCGCCCCCCCGGGCCTCGCCTGCGGGCTCAGCGCGGCCGGCCAGCTCCGACCCGACGCACCTGCTTGCGCGCGTTCTCGACGAAATCCTCACGGAACACGGGCTGGTAAGGGTAGGCGGCCGCACGCTCCGCCGCGGTGATGAGGCCGAGCTGCTCCAGGCTCAGCATCACCTCGCCGACGCGCTTGATCCACCAGCCGTCGACCTTGCGGTTGCGCGCCATGCGCGGGCCGTCCGCGGGCAGGGGCTTGATGGTAGCCAGAAAGACCCCCTCCACCGGAGTCAACAGCCGTGCGCCATGACCAAAGTAATATTGAGCCGCGGCCTCGATCCCGTAGATCCCGGGCGCGAACTCGATGCAGTTGACGTACAGCTCGAGGATCCGCTCCTTGGCGAGGAGCTGCTCCATCCGCCAGGCGACGAAGAGCTCCTCGACCTTGCGCTCCAGGGTCTTGCGACCGTCGAGGAAGAGATTCTTGGCGAGCTGCTGGGTGATCGTGCTGCCACCGTAGACGTAGCGGCCCTGCCGCAGGTCGATGTTGAGCGCCTTGCGGATCAGGCCAAAGGCGAGGGGACCGTGCTTGAAGAACGAGCTGTTCTCCGTCAGCAGCATGCTCTGCAGCACGTGGGCGGGGAGGTCCGCGGTGGGCACGTAGCCCGAGGTCCCCGGACCGATCCGCACCTCGGCCAGCTCCGGGCGGGGCGGCCGGACCGTCTGCACGAAGGAGGTGGTCAGCCGCTCCACCGCGAGCTCGGGGCCGAGGGGACCGACCTGGCAACGGCTCCAGAAGCCGGGGCCCCGCAGATCGAGGCGGGTGATGGGCTCCGTGCGCTGGCGCAGGTCGAGGTCCAGCAGCAGCCGTCCCCGCAGCTCTCCGGTCAACTGCAGTCCCTGCAGCCGGGGGGCGAAGGCGGGCGGCAGGGTGCGAACGAGGGCCTGGCAGGGCTGGGGCAGCAGGTCGAGGGCCACGCCGATGGCCAGGGGAGCCTGGCCGAGCCGCCGCACCGTGAGGGTCAGCTTGGTCCGCAGCCCCTGCAGCAGCAAGGGCGCCACCTCGATCACGGCCGTGGCCCGGCCGGGGTCGTAGACCAGGGACCAGGTCGCGTCGCCGTGCAGCCCGGTCAGCGGCTGCGCGGCGATGGCCGGGGAGGAGAGCTGCCCATCACGGAGCGTGACCCGGCCGGCGAGCAGCAGCTCCCCCTGCTCCGTGCGCCGGGGCCAGGCCAGCTCCAGGTTGAGCTCCCCCCGGCTGGCGCCGGGCCCCGTCAGCCGGCCCGCGAGCAGCAAGGACCCCTGAGGCGTCAGGCTCCCGCTCAACTCCTCCAGGCGCAGCCGTGCCCCGGGCAGCACCACCTGCAAGCTCCCCTGCACGAGCTGGAGCGGGGGGAGCAGGTGCAGCCAGGCGGGTGGAGCGGGCGACGTGATCTGGAGCAGGTGTTCGAGGAGCATCCGGGCACGCTCGCCAGCCAGCCGGCTCCCATCCACGGTCGCGGCACGCGCCCGCCGGGCCGCCGCAAGAGGGGGAGGCGACGAGGAGGAGGGGCCGGGCGAGGACGGGCCGGCCAGAGCGGGCGGGCGCGTTGCGGAGGTGGGGCCGCTGCCGGTGAGATCCAGGGTGAGGTGGGGGCGGAGCAGACGCACCGGCTCCTCCGCGGGCGCGTCTGCCGGGACCGCCGGCCCGGCCGCCCCGGCCGGGACCTCGACCCGCTCGGCCCCGCCCGAGAGGGCCCACCCGGGCACGGCCGCCTGCAGATCGGCGAGGATCAGCCCCTGCCCGCGGGGCCCGGGGACGAGGCTCGCGGCGCTGAGCCGACCCCGGCCGCCGAGCAAGAAATCGAGGGAGACCCGCGGGGCCGCCGTGTCACCGTCCACACCCCGCTCGACCGCGGGGTCCGGTGCCAGGGGCGGCGGGGACGGCGGGGGCGGGTCGAGCGCTGCCGGGGCGCCTGGTAGTGCGGGCAGGACGTCCGGGGAGGCGCCTTCGCCAGGGAGGCCGGCGCGGCCAGCGCGCGGAGCGACCGCGACCAGCAGGGTGACCGCGACCAGCAGGCCCAGCGAGCACGGCGTCCACCGCACGCGCAGCCGAGGACGCAGGCGCGCCGCACGGGCTGGCGGACCGCTCACCTGCTCGGGGCCTGGGATCACGCGTGACACCTCGCCACGGACACCACGACCTGGGCATCCTACCAGGAACACCTCCACGGGTCACCCTCAGGGGGGGCTGGCTGCCTGGCCGCCCAGGCGCCGGAAGCCGGACCGGCACCGGCCGTGACACCCTCGCGGGTCCCGGCGCTGGTGGTCGGCAGGGGCGCAGCGACCGACGCGGAGGTCGGTCGCCACCCGGCCGCGGGCCGGTGCCACGCAGCGAACGGCCTCGGGACGCCGCGCCCAAGAAAGCCCCTCCTGCCCCTGCGGGCGATCGGGTATGACTCTTCGCGGATCGAGCGCCGAGGAGAGGACGGATGGCCGACAACTTCCCCCACCGAGAAGCTGCGCTGGGCAGTCGCCCGGCCGACCTGCTGCTGGCCAACTGCCGGCTGGTCAACGTCCTGTCCGGGCGCATCGAGGAAGGGGTCAGCATCGCGATCGCGGGCAACCACGTCGTCGGCATCGGCACGGAGTACGAGGGTGCGGAGCGGATCGACCTGCAGGGGCAGTACGTCTATCCGGGCCTCATGGATGCGCACATCCACCTCGAGTCGAGCAAGCTGACGATCCCCGAGTGCGGACGGGCCATGAGCCGCTGCGGCACGACCGCGGTCTTCGCCGATCCCCACGAGATCGCCAACGTCGCGTCTCTCGAGGGCGTTTCGTACCAGCTAGATACCGCTTCTCATAACGAAAGACTCAGCGTCTACTTCAGCATTCCCTCTTGCGTACCGGCCATCCCCGACCCGGAGCTCGAGACCTTCGCCTCCTACATGGGGCCGACCAAGCTGCGGACGTTCTTCAACAACCCCTGGTTCGTCTCCCTCGGCGAGATGATGAACATGCCCGGGGCGATCTACGGCGACCCCAAGGTGCTGCAGAAGCTGACGGACATCGAGGCCCGGGGCCTGCGTGCCGACGGCCATGCGCCGCTGCTGTCCGGCAAGCCGCTCAACGCCTACATCTACCTCGGCATCTCCTCCGACCATGAGAGCACCGGCGTCGCGGAGGCCCAGGAGAAGCTCGACCGGGGGATGTACCTGATGCTGCGCGAAGGCAGCACCGAGTCGAACCTGCAGGACCTCCTGCCCCTGGTCAACGAGCACAACTCCTCCCGGATCCTGCTGGCCTCCGACGACCTCGACCCCATCGACCTGGCCGAGCGGGGCCACCTGGACCACATGCTGCGGATCTGCGTGGCCAATGGCGTCCCGGCGATCCGGGCCCTGCAGATGGCGACGATCAACGTCGCCACCTACTTCCGGCTGAGCCGCCACGGGGCCATCTTCCCCGGCGCCCTGGCCGACCTGGTGGTGGCGCCCGATCTGACCGAGTTCCGGCCCACCGCGGTGATGCGCAGCGGCCGCTTCGTGATCCGGGACGGGGTGGAGCTCCCCGCGGGGCGCCCCCTGCGCAGCCACCTCCGCTCCACCATGAACGCGGACCTGCCACCGGTGGAGGCCCTCGCCGTGCGCGCGGTCGCCGGACGGAAGCTGCGCTGCATCACGGCCCAGCCCGGCCAGATCCTCACCGGGGAAGCGACGGTGAGCCCACGGCTCGTCGACGGCTGGGCGCAGCCCGACCCGGCGCAGGACCTCGCCAAGATCTGCGTCTTCGAGCGACACCGCAACAGCGGGGCCTTCGGCGTGGGCTTCATCCAGGGCCTGGGGTTGAAGCGGGGCGCGGTGGGCAGCTCCGTCTGCCACGACTCGCACAACATCATCGTCGCGGGCATGGACGACGAGTCCATCCGGCGCGCGGCCGAACGGATCACCGCCTTCCACGGCGGGCAGGTGGCCGTGGCCGGCCCCGCGGAGCGCGTGCTGCCCCTGCCGGTCGCCGGCCTGATGAGCGACGGTACCTTCGAATCCGTCGTCCTCGAGGAGCAGGCCTTGCACGACTTCTGTCAGGAGGCCCTCGGCTCCTCCATGAAGCGTCTGGCTGCCGCCCTCTCCTTCATGGGGCTGCCCGTGATCCCGGAGCTGAAGATCACCGACCAGGGCCTGGTCCGTGTCCAGGCGGGCCGCTACCCGGAGCGGGTCGGGGTGTGGGTGGACTGAGCGTCGAGCAGGAGGCGAACAGGGATGAAGCACACCAGGATGCTCGTGGCTCTCGTGCTCGGGACGGTGCTGCTGCTCGGCCCCGGGTGTCAGGAGGACCGACGACGCGGGGGCGGCGGCGGGGGCGGCGAGGGCGAGGGCGAGGGCGAAGGCGCCGAGGGCGAGGGCGAGGGCGCCGAGGGCGAGGGCGCCGAGGGGGAGGGCGAGGGCGCCGAGGGCGAGGGCGAGGGCGCCGAGGGCGAGGGCGAGGGCGCCGAGGGCGAGGGCGAGGGCGCCGAGGGCGAGGGCGAGGGCGCCGAGGGCGAGGGCGCGGACTGCGGACCGCAGGCCTTCGCCGACTGCGACTGGACCCTGGGGGTCTGCACCTCGGCCCTGCCTCGCTGCGAGCCCGGGCGCGGTTGGGTCTGCGAGCCCTTGCCGCCCGCGCCCTTCGAGCGCGTGGAGACCCTCTGCGACGGCCTGGACAACGACTGCGACGGGCGGATCGACGCCGACCTGGCTCCTCCCCTCGGTGCGCGGGCCGAGGCCGGGGTCTGCCAGGGGGCCCACCAGACCTGCGCAGGACGGGACGGCTGGCAGGAGCCCGACTACAGCCTGATCGCGGGGTACGAAGAGACGGAGCGCTCCTGCGACGGCCTGGACAACGACTGCGACGGGCAGACCGACGAAGGGCTCGACACACCCAACGGCGTCTGCCCCATGGCCGGCGTCTGCAGCCGCGGCCGCCCCTTCTGCGCCGGCGCCGACGGCTGGCAGTGTGAGCTGCCCGCCAGCTACGAGCAGGTCGAGCGCACGTGCGACGGCGAGGACAACGACTGCGATGGCGGGATCGACGAGGCCGCGAGCGTGCAGCCCACGCCCGCGGACGCCTGCCTGAGCCGCGGCGTCTGCGCCGGCACCGAGCCCGTGTGCCGGTCCGGCGACTGGACCTGCTCCTATGGAGCGTCCTACGAGGTCACGGAGTCGCGCTGCGACGGCCAGGACAACGACTGCGACGGCCAGGTCGACGAGGGGCTGTCCACGGACGCGGACGGCGATGGCCACTACGCGCCCGGCTCCTGCCGGCAGCCGGCCGACGACTGCGACGACGGGCACCGCACCGTCCACCCGGGAGCCGAGGAGCTGCTCGATGGCCTGGACAACGACTGCGACGAGCTCGTCGACTGCGACGACGACACCCCGCTGGTGGGCTGCCCGGGCTGCATCGAGCCCGGCACCCCGGCCTGGGACCTCTCCGGCGAAGCGTACTGCCACGCGGCCCACCTGCACTGCATCGGCGTCGCCTGGCACGGCAGCGCGGGCTGCACGGAGGCCGCCCCGTACGAGGGGTGCTGGGGCAGCAACGCCCTCTACTGCTGCTCCACTCCGATGCAGTACAAGGTCGCGGACAGCGGCTCGGCCGAATGGACCTGTGCGGCCGACTGCCCCGCGGGCAGCGAGGTGGGGGCGAACGGGCAGTGCCAGGACGTCGACGAATGCACCCGCGGACGGGACGACTGTGCGGACGAGGCGATCTGCACCAACACCGTGGGAGGCTACCTCTGCACTTGCCGAGCCGGGCTCTCCGGCGACGGCACGATCTGCACGCCCTCGCCGGCCTGGCCGACCTGCATCCTGCCGACGGAGGAATACTGGAACGAGCGCGGCGACGACTACTGCGCCCGGTTCGGTCTGGTGTGCCGCGGCATGACCTTCTACGGCACCGACAGTAGCTGCAGCCAGTTCCCCTACACCGAATGCTGGGGGAACGACCCGGCGACCTGTTGCAGCCGCTCCATGTCCTACAACGTGAGCAACAGGCGCGGCTACTCCGCTGAATGGAGCTGCGAGTAGCTCCCGCCCGACGGCCCGGTGAGCCGCGCCCCGGTCAATGCCACTTGGGGTTGAACTGCTTGATCTCTTTGATCATCTTGCCCATCCGCCGCCCCATCCGCTTCTCCTCCTCCCGGCGCGCGGCCGAGTGGCGCAGCTCGTTCCCGACCAGCTCCCGCTGCAGCTTCTGGTAGGCCGCGAGCCGCTCTGCCGGGACCTCCCCGGCCGCGACCGCCTCCAGGACGGCGCAGCCGGGCTCGTCCTCGTGGCGGCAATCGGGGAAGCGACAGCCCGCGGCGAGCGCGACGATCTCCGCGAAGGTCTGGTCCAGGCCCTCCCCCTCGCCGAGCAACTGCAGCTCGCGCATCCCCGGCGTGTCCAGCAGGATGGCTCCCCCCGGCAGCCGCACCAGCTCCCGGGAGGTCGTGGTGTGGCGGCCCCGCCCGTCTCCCGGCCGCAAGCCGGCGGTCGCCTGCCGCGCGCTGCCGAGCAGACGGTTGACGAGGGTCGACTTGCCCACCCCCGAGGAGCCGAGCAGGGCCACGGTGCACCCCGGCAGCAGGTAGGGCTCCAGGAGCTCGAGCCCCTCCCCGGTCACCGCGCTGACCCCGTGGATCGGCACGCCGGGCGCGCAGCGCGCCACCTCGGCCAGCAGGGGAGCGGCCGCGGGGAGCAGATCGAGCTTGTTCAGCAGCACCACGGGAGCGGCACCGCTCTCCCAGGCGAGGGTCAGGTAGCGCTCGAGCCGCCGCAGGTTGTAGTCCGTGTCCGCGCCCATGAGCAGGAAGAGGGTGTCGACGTTCGCCGCGACGACCTGCTCCCGGCTGGCGAGGCCGGCCGCCTGGCGCACGAACGCCGAGGTGCGCGGCAGCAACCTCCGCAGCCGGACCTCGTCCTGGCCCGGCACCGGCTCCACCCCGACCCAGTCCCCGACAGCGGGCGGGCCGCTCGGCTCACCGTCGAGGTCGCGCACCACGCCGGCGCGCGACGTGGGGACCTCGCCCGCCGCGGTCACCACCCGGAAGAGCTGGTTCGACGCCTGGGAGCAGATCCGGCCAGGGAGCAGGCCCTGCGCCTCGAGCGGTGCGAAGCGTTGGGCCAAGAAAGGTGTCCACCCGTAGGACTCCAGCAGGGATTCTGGCATGGGACGAACGCTCCTCGCACACTCGCAGCAGCGCTCGCGCACCGCGCCAGAGGCGTCTGGGCGGGTGCGGGGCGATGCCGGTGCTCCGTCTGGCGCTGCATAGGGGAGCGCGCCTGGCCCGTCAAGCCGCGACCGGCAGGGCCCGGCCCGCCTCCCGCCCCTGACGACGGTCGCGAGATGGGCTATGTTGCCACGGTCAACGCCCTGGAGGCCCCATGATCCAGCGATCCCCCCTGCGACGACGGCCCCTGCTCCCGCTCCTCCTCCTGCTGTTGCTCCTGGCCTCCGGCAGCCTGCTCGGCGGCTGCGGCACCGTGGCCCAGGGTGACCTGGGGACTGGATCCCCGGTGGATGGAGCCGCCGACCATGACCAAGGTCACGAATCCCCGGCAGACCAGGGCACCGACTCGCCCGAGGTGGAGGAGGGGCAGTACGGGCTTGTCTGGGTCTCCTTGCCGGGCGGCAGCTTCCTCATGGGGCAGGCCGACCGGCCGACAGCCTCCCCGGTCCATCCCGTGAGCCTGGCCCCCTTCGCCTTGACCCGCACGGAGGTGACGATCGGCCAGCTCCGGCGGTGCATCGCGGCGGGCGCCTGCGCCCGCCCGACCGAGGGCACGCTGGCCTCGGACGACGGCGATCCCGCCCGGGCCGAGCTGCCCGTGGACCGGATCACCTGGTTCGCGGCCAACTCCTTCTGCCAGCTCGCGGGCGGCACGCTCCCCACGGAGGCCCAGTGGGAGTATGCGGCCCGCGGCGCGGGTCGCCACGAGGCCTACCCCTGGGGCGCCACCCCCCCGAGCTGCGAGCGGGCGGTCCACAGCGGCGGCTCGGGCTGCGTCCTTGCGCCCCAGCCCGTCTGCTCCCGACCAGCCGGCAACAGCCCCCAGGGGCTCTGCGACCTGCTCGGCAACGCGGCCGAGTGGGTCGCGGACTGCTGGCACGAGGGCTATGACGGTGCCCCCGCGGACGGCTCGAGCTGGGGCGGGATCTGCTTCTCCAAGGTCCAGCGGGGCGGGAAGTTCAGTGACGTCGCCCAGTCCCTCGACGCGCGCCTGCGTGGCTGGGAGGACCCCGACTTCCCCGCGGCCGGCTTCCGTTGCGCTCGCCCCCGGTAGCAGCGCCGCCCGGTCCGTGGTCCGCGCTCAGCGTGCGGCGCCCGGACCTCCCCGCAGGGCCAGCAGCACCTCGGCGAAGCCCGCAGCCCACGCAGCCTGGTAGATGGCCACCTTGTGCTGCTCCTCGACCACGCCAATGACCACCAGCACCTCCCGCGCCTCCGTCGAGCCGGGGCTGGCATTCGTCCCCACGCGGATCCGGTGGGCCCGGAGCTGCGGCACACCAGGCGGCAAGCCAGCGAAGAAGCGCTGGAGCGGGGAGGGGTCTGTCGCTGCGAGCTCGGGCATCTCTCCTCCAGCGCCGACCAGGGCGATGACGCCGAATCCTGGTGGCCAGCTCCTCCTCGAACCTAGCCCCGACTTGCGACAGACCAGGTCGCACGAGGACCAAAGCCGCACCACGCCGAGGACGGAGAGTCGCGACCAGCGCAGATCACCAGGGTGACAACGCCGCCGGTGGCCCCATCGGACCGCTCGGGCCCGGCGAGGCGGGGGAACCCCGTGACCCCGGCAGACCGCTCGGGCCCGGCGAGGCGGAGGAGCCCCACGGCCCCGGCGGACCGCGTGGCCACGCGCGCCCGCCCGGACCGGGCCTCCGAGGATAGACCACAAATCCTATTGACTTTCTGACCAACGATCCTCTATCCAGAGAGAGCCACCGGGCCACCAGGCCAGCGGGGAGTGGATCCCCGAGCCCTGGCCCCACGGGAGAGCACCCGGCCGACGCGCCGGCACAGGAGGAGACGATGTCGAGGAAGAGAGGAACGCTCGCGCTGGCCGGACTCGGTGCAGCCTGCGCCTGGTTGCTGTTCGCCGGTCAAGCCTTCGCGGCCCCCCCCGCGGTGGCCGCGGGCGGCCACGGGTCCGGGGCAGCCGCGGTGGCCGACGCGCCGGACGCCGACGGCGAGCCCTGCGGATGCCCCGAGGATTGCCCCTGCCCGCACTGCCGGGGCGTGGACGGCCAGGCCTGCCCTTGCGCCGGACACGGAGACGGCAAACCCTGCGCCTGTCCCCACGGCCCGGGAGCCGACGGCAAACCCTGCGCCTGTCCCCACGGCCCGGGAGCCGACGGCAAGCCCTGCGCCTGTCCCCACGGCCCGGGAGCCGACGGCAAGCCCTGCGCCTGTCCCCACGGCCCGGGAGCCGACGGCAAGCCCTGCGCCTGTCCCCACGGCCCGGGAGCCGACGGCAAGCCCTGCGGCGGCGCGGCGACGAGCTCCAAGGTAGCGCCCCCCGACGCCGCGGGCGGCTGCCCACACGCCCGGAAGCAACGGTAGTCGACAGCCGCAGCAGACCGTCGACCGATGGTCTGCTCAGAGACCGCTCAGGCCGGGACGGGAGGGCGGGTTCCACTCGCGGGACTGCACGTTGGCCACGAACCCCTCGGCGACCAGCTTGCCCAGGGATTCCCCCATGGGCTTCACGTCGACGAAGTTGTTGGCGCTGGCGATCTCCGGAGAGTAGGCGGTCTCGAAGTCGCGCAACTGGATGGACGCCGTCTCCTCACCGAGGCGGTTCACCAGCGTCGTCTGGAAGCCGTCGCCGACGGAGGCCACATAGAGCTTGGCGCCCTTGCCGTCCCAGAACCGGACCACCGGATATCCAGAGATGACGAGCACCGCGTCGACGTTCAGCCGGGTCGCGAGCGTGCCCAGATAGGCCTTGTCCGGCGCCCCCACGAACCCCCCGGCCTGCATCGGGTCGTGGTCGTTGGCGCAGACCCGCGTCTCGCCGACCGTCCGCCCGGCGGCCTCGATGCCCGGTCCGAGCGGCACGACCTCGACGCCCGTCCAGAGCGTCGGCAGGGCGGCGTTGAGGCTCTCGGTCAGGGGCCCGAGGAGCAGCTTCCCGCCATCCCGGATGGTCCCGGTATTCTGGGTCCCGGCGATGGTGCTCACGTCCTTCTGCAGGCAGACTCCGACCAGTGCCACTTTGCGTAGCCCTTCGATCTTGCCCGTGTCGAGCTTGACGTTGGAGCCGCCGAAGCTGCAGCAGCCAGCCACCAAGGTGGTACTGATCCCAAACGAAAGAACCATTAAGATCTTTTTCACTGAGACTTACCTCCTGCTGATGTCCCGATGGAGTGCGACGAAGAAGCCAAGCCGATGCCACCCTCCAGGCCCTCTCCGGTCACGGCGCCGCGGGCTCCTCAGCGCCCTGCTCCTCGCTGGTTTCTCAGCGTTCCCTTGGAAGAATTTCCGCTCCCCGAGCAGAATATCGACCCAAGAAATCAAAAGCCATTCGTCTTTCATATAATAGGATATCTGCATGAAGAATCAAGGCCCTTTCGCACCTCTTCCTGCGTAGTTCAAGATATCGAAGACCCTAAAAAACAAATATAGATTTTTTCGCGCCTTTTCCTGCACCTGTCTAGATATAAAATCAACAATTTCAAAAAAAACAATATGGATCTCACACAAAAAAATGGACGGCTTTCATCGAAAATCGCCGCGCAGTACGAACGAGACTGCGCGCTCTTCGCTCACGAAGTTCGGTCGCGGCTCTCGAGGGGATCGAGTGCGGTCACCCCGGCTGGATCGCGCAGAACCGCGGTCTCCGGTCGATCGCGGCCCACCACGACGAGGGGGGGAGGATGGGCGAGTAGGGGTGCGTCAGGGTGCGGGACAGTCGGCCGGGCAGTTGCAGTAGTTCTCGCCCGTTCCGCAGTGGTCGTCGCCACAGTGGGTGCAGAGCGAGCCGCAGCCGAGCGGAGACTGGCACTCGCCGCCGATGGGCTGCTCGCAGGAGATGGGCGTGAGACCCTGGCAGCACTGCGGCGGGTTGGGGATCACCGGGATGCTCTCGCCCTCGGCCTTGCAGTCGTTCACGGTCGCGCAGTCCGCAGGGCAGTTGCACGCGTTCTCGCCGAGGCCGCAGAGGCCGTCGCCGCAGCGCGCGCAGACGAAGGCCCCGTCGCAGCCCTGGCACTGACCATCCTCCGCAGGCTTGTCGCAGGAGATCTTGACCAGATCACCGCAGCACTCCGGCGCGTCGGGGATCACCGGGCCGGTCTCGCCCTCCGGGATGCAGCAAGGACCGTCGGCCTTCTTCGAGATGCCGGCGGCCTGGCGCAGGCAGTCGTTGCCGTAGGTCTCGTCGTCGCAACCGCAGACGGGCTCGTAGACCTGGAGGCAGTCCTCGGGCTTGGGCGTGCAGACCCCGTCGGCGTCGCACTCGCCCACCGGCCGCTCGCAGAAGGCGAAGTCCAGGCAGAGCTGGCCGTTCTCGCAGCCCCGCGGCTCGTCGTCCCCGCAGAAACCGGGGCTGCCGTCCGCCTCGTGCTCGCAAGGTGACCCCTCGGGACACTCGAACCCCTCGCAACAGTAGGGGATCTCGACGCCGCTCTCCCAGTCGGGGGTGATGCACTCACCGAGGACGCAGGCTTCCCCCGCATCGCAGTCGCAGACCGAGACGCAGGGCGTCCCGCTGCCCTCGCCCTCCCCCTCGCTCCCCTCGCCCTCCCCCTCGCTGCCCTCGCCCTCACCCTCGCTGCCCTCGCCCTCACCCTCGCTCCCCTCACCCTCGCCCTCGCTCCCCTCGCCCTCGCCCTCGCTCCCCTCGCCCTCGCCCTCGCTGCCCTCGCCCTCGCCCTCGGCGGGTGCGTAGCCCGTGCACTTGCCTGCCGGGTTGTCGCAGGGATCGCCGCAGACCGTGACGAAAGGATTGCGGGAACAGCTATAATCGCGGCAGTCCTCGTAGCCGTTCTCGTCGTTGTCGATCCCGTCGGAGCAGCGAGCGTCGGTGTTCTCGCTATCCGGGCAGACCGTCACCCACTTGCTGAGCAAGCAGCCGTTGTCGTTGCAGTCGACGTAGCGGTTGTTGTTGTTGTCCCGCCCGTCGCTGCAGAGGTCGTCGCTGTTCTCCTGGGGGCCGCAGACCGTCACCGCCGGGTTGTTGGTGCAGTCGAAGTCCTCGCAATCGGTCTTGCCGTCCCCGTCGTTGTCCACGCGATCGCCGCAGGGGCCGTTGCCCGTCTCCAGGAGACAGCAGGCCCCGAAGCCGGTGGCGCCCTCACCCTCGCCCTCGGCGCCCTCCCCTTCACCCTCGCTCCCCTCGCCCTCGGCGCCCTCGCCCTCGGCGCCCTCCCCTTCACCCTCGCTCCCCTCGCCCTCGGCGCCCTCCCCCTCGCCTTCCCCTTCACTGCCGGCGCCGTCCTCACGGCAGCCGCTGCCCAGCACCAGGAAGCTGGCCAGCACGAGTGCCGGCACCAGGAGCGATGGCTTGCGCATGGTCGTCCTCCTCTTCGCGCACGGTGAGATCGGCTCCTATCTTGAGAGGTCGCCAGGGGAAGTCAATGCTTCGCCCCGGAGAGCCTCCCGAGGCTGCGGTCCGCCGACGAGCCCGCCAGGCTCCTTGACCTCGACCGGTCCGCCCGCTAGCATTCCGACCACTTGCCGGTAGCGACGCTCCCCACTCCGGGGGAGCCGACCGACCACCGGCCGGGTCACCCCCAGCGGAGGAACGCACATGCGCCTGTCGTCACGCACCATCGTGCTGCTGTCCCTCTTCTCGCTCCTCGGCCTCGCGGGCTGCGGCGAGGAGACGCCCCCCCCCGAGACGGTCGCCACCGACGAGACGGTCAAGGCCGAGCCGGGCAAGGAGGACAGCAGCATCATCGCCACGGTGCTCGACTTCGAGTTCGATGGGACCCTGCTCACCGACTCGGCCTGGGACACCCGCCGGGTGGTCCAGGACCAGTTGCTGTACACCATCGGCCACCTCAACGGGAACAACTCGGTGGGCCGGCTGGACAAGCTGGAGCTCTCCGACATCACCACCGCCCAGGAGGACGGCAAGACCCGCGTGAACTACCACGCCAAGATGCCGGTGGCCTGGGGCAGCAAGACCAACCTGCCCACCTCCTACGCGCTGACCCTGCCGCTGGACATCAGCTACGCGGGCCAGGAGGCCTTCACCAAGAAGTACAAGGATAGCTGCGTCGACTGGAACGCGCACGACGTGGACTCGGGGAGCATGTGGTACTACTACCGCCCGAACCAGCGTGGCTGCTCCCTGGCCGGCGCCGACGTCATCAAGATCACCGCCTCGGCGGTCGTCTCGACCGCGAACACCACGGGGAAGTACCCGGAATATCACAAGGTCTGGGAAGACGACGTCCTGCACGTGGTCTCGGTCTTCGGCAAGTACGAGGACGGCGCCACCACGGCCGGCGACGCGGGCATCGCGGCCTACAACGAGTTCGTCGCCACGGTGAAGGGGCGGCTGCGCAACCTCGGGCTGGAGACGACCCCCGCCACGGTGCCCTCCTCCCCCGGCGTCGCGGAGCCCGACATCGAGTTCCGCGCCAAGCTGGCCAACGGCCGGACGGTGCAGGTGAACGCCCTGCTGGTCGACAACGTCGCCTCGGCCACCCCCGACTTCTACGCCCGCTACGAGGGTCTCTCCACCCGCGCGGACCTCATCGCCTACAACGGCCATGCCGGGCTGGGTCAGAACGTGCGCGCCCTGGCCCGGAAGGGGAGCTGGGTCTCCGGCCAGTACCTGATCCTGTTCATGAACGGCTGCGACACGTTCGCGTACGTGGACGGCTCCCTCGCCCAGACCCGGGCCGCGCTCAACCCCGACGATCCGGAGGGCAGCCGCTACCTCGACTTCGTCACCAACGCGATGCCCGCCTACTTCCACTCGGACTCCGAGGCGACCATGGCCCTGGTCGACGGGCTGCTCGCCTACGACACGCCCCGGACCTACGAGATGATGTTCCGCGACATCGACTCCCACCAGGTGGTGCTGGTCACCGGCGAACACGACAACGTCTACGTGCCCGGCTACGAGGAGGGCGGCGAGGAGCCCGTGGAGCCGACGACCCCCTGGGCGGGGCTGAGCCAGGCCGGCTCCCTCTCGGCGGGCGCCGAGTGGCGGACCGAGACGCCGGTGCTGCCCGTGGGCGGCTACGCCTTCGAGATGACCGGCACCGGCGACGCCGACCTCTACGTGCGCATCGGCAGCGCGCCGACCGCCGAGCTGTACGACTGCCGCCCGTACCGCTCCGGCTCCAAGGAGAGCTGCACCGTCGAGCTGACCAGCCCGGCCGTCCTGCACGTCATGGTCCGGGGCTACTCCACGACCTCGACCTTCGACCTGACCGGCTCCCCGCGCTAGTCCTTCGGCCCTATCTCCTGCCCACCACCAGGTCCTTGTCGCCCATGGATACTAGACCGACCGGATGAACCCCGGCAACGTCTGCGCGGCGCGCCGACGGACGACGAGCACGAGGACCGCACCACCGAGGCCGAGCACCAGGAAGACGCCGAACAGGGTGTTGCGCAGGGTCAGCAGCGGGCCGTTGCGCACGTCGATCCCGACCACGTAGAAGTGCTCCTCGTCCGGCGTCGCGACGGGCGCATAGCCGGCCAGCAGCAACCCCCAGATCGTGTCGGCGAACTCGTCGTCGGCCTGCGGGTGGTTGGTCTTGTAGGCCTCGAAGAGACGGGGGTAGCCGGTGGAGTCCCAGGGATCGCCGGGAGTGACGCCTTGCTCGTTCTCCTGGATCACCCCGTCCCCGTTCTGGTCGAACTCCTCGTAGTCGATGTCCACCAACTGGATCCAGCCCGTCGGCGGGGTCTCCAGGCGCATCGCATAGATGTAGGCGACCTCCGGGTTGTCCTGCCGGGTCTGCCGCATCGGCACGAGCACCTTCTCGAAGGCCTCGCTCTTCAGGTCCGCGGGCCCCTTCACCGCGGCGAGGGCCGCCCCGTCGATGCGCATGGCCAGGTTCTCGGCCAGCCGCTGCACGGCCGGGCGCATCTCTCGCAAGAGCAGGGACGACCCGACCCCCCAGAGCGCACCGGCCGCGGCCAGACAGGCCACCAGACAGGCGAGGGCCAGCCCCGCGGTGGCCAGCCGTTCGCTCAGCCGGCGCACCACCAGCCGGCGGCCCACCTCGACCAGGGAGGCCGGCCGGCGAGCCGGATCCTTCTCCAGGCAATCGGCCACGAGCCGCTCGAGCCGCGCCGGCACTTCCGGGCGGAGCGTGCGCAAGGCCGGAGGCTTCTCCTCGAGGTGCGCGCACATCATGGCCTGTCGGTTCGTGGCCAGGAAGGGGGCACGCCCCGTCAGGGCCTCGAAGAGCACGCCGCCGAAGGCATAGATGTCGGTCGCGACGCCCTGCGGCTCGCCCCGCCACTGTTCGGGGGCCATGTACTTCGGGGTCCCGGCCGCCGAGCTGGTGGATCGGATCAGCTCGGAGTGGCTCCCCGACAGGTGGACGCCATTCGCCCCGGTCGCCTCGTCCGCAGCCGCGGCGACCCCGAAGTCGAGGATCACCGCCCCCCGGCCCGGCACGAGCATGATGTTCGAGGGCTTGATGTCGCGGTGGATGATCCCCGCCTGGTGAGCTGCGTCGAGGGCCGCGGCCGCCTGCAGGGCCACCCGGACGACCTCATCGATGGCCAGCGGTCCCTCCTCCTCGAGGCGCTGGGCCAGGGTGACCCCGTCCAGGTACTCCATCGTCAAGTAGGTGACGCCAGCCTCCTCGCCGAGGTCGTAGGTGCGGGCCAGGCCCGGGTGGCTGAGGGTGTGGGCCATGGCCACCTCGGCCCGGAAGCACTCGGCAGCCTGCGGGTCCGCGGCCATGTCCTTGTGCAAGGTCTTGATCGCCACCTTGCGTCGCAGGAACAGGTCGTCGGCCAACAGCACGTCACCCATCCCGCCGCGGCCGAGGGTCTGCAGGAGCCGGTAGCGCCCCGAGACCAGGGTCCCCGCGGTCCACGCGCCCGAGCCGGCCAGGCGCTGCGCCGAGACGAGGGTCCGGCGCCCTTCCCCCGGCGAGGGCGAGAGGGTCTGCGCGAGCGCTGGCGCAGGACTGCTCACCGGACCGCCATCGACGAGGGTCTGGTCGGTCGCCGGGGCCTGCCCGGGAACGCGTGAGCTCATCTCTCCTCCTCCGACGAGTCGCCGTGTGTGGCCCCATCGTCGCGCCGGCGACCACGGAAGAGAACTCCCCCGGGTTGTGATAGGCTGCCCCCGCTCGCACCGCGACGGCCCCGGGGGCCGCCGTGCGCTCACGTCCCAGGCCTGGCGGCGAGGGTCCGCCGCTCGAGGAGGCGCTCTTGACCCGACGAGTCCTCTGGCAATCGCCCGTGATCGTGCTCTTGTCCGTGCTGCTGCTGCCGGTGGCCGCGTCCCAGACGCCCCCGGCGGCGGATCAGCCTCCCCCGGCGCCCACGCCGGCGACCACCAGCCCGCCGGGCTCGCCGGCTCAGCCCCCGGCCGCGACGAGCGGGAAGCCGGCCCCCAAGCGGAGCTCGGCTGCGGCCAGGCTCTGCCGCTCGCCCCAGGCTGCGGTGCAGACCTTCGTCGACAACCTGGAGCCGGACTCCTACTCCCCCGTGCGAGCCGCGTCCTGCTTCGAGCGCGTGGAGGCGAAGCTGGGCACGCCGCCGGTCCTGGCCGAGCAGCTCAAGAAGGTGCTCGATGCGCGCGGCCTGGAGCTGTCGCCCGACGAGCTCCCCGCAGACGCCGACTACCAGGACGAGCAGGGCCGCGCCCGCGTCCAGCCCCTCCCGCGGACCCTGAAGGAGGTCGAGCTGGTGGCCAAGGGCGGGCGCTGGGTCTTCCCCGCCGCGACGGTGGAGCAGATCCCCCGGCTCTACCGGGAGGCCTACCCCCTGGGACACGACGACCTGCACGAGGTGATGCCCGCCTGGCTGCGGGTCGGCCTGCTCGGGGTGGAGCTCTGGCAACTGGCGGGCGTGCTGTTGCTGCTCCTCGTCTCGTATGCCCTGCAGAAGGTCGTCGTGGTGGCCCTGGGGAACTACCTGAAGCGTCTCTTCGGCCGGCTCAACGTCCGGCTGATCCAGCAGGTCAGCCAGGTCGTCTCGGCCCCCCTGGGCGGGCTGGCCTCGGCCCTCGTGCTCGCCATCGGCTTCCCGATCCTGCAGTTCCCCATCGGGGTCAACCGGATCGCCTCGACGGCCATCGGGCTGCTGGCCGCGTTCAGCGTGGTCTGGCTGGCCTACCGCCTCGTCGATCTCCTCGGCGATCGGATGGCCGAGAAGGCGGCGCGCAGCACCACCAAGATGGACGATCAGCTCGTCCCGCTGGTTCGCAAGTCCCTGAAGGTCGTGGTGATCTTGATTGGCGGCCTGTTCATCCTGCAGAACCTGTCCGTCGACGTCGCCTCCCTGCTCGCCGGCCTCGGGCTGGGCGGCCTGGCCTTCGCGATGGCCGCCAAGGACACGGTGGCCAACCTCTTCGGCTCGGTGATGATCTTCATCGACAAGCCCTTCCAGATCGGGGACATGGTCAAGCTGGACGGCGGCGTCGAGGGGACGGTGGAGGAGGTCGGGTTCCGCTCGACCCGGCTGCGCACCCTGTACAACTCCCTGATCACCCTGCCCAACGCCAAGGTCGCCGACGCCTCGGTGGACAACCTCGGGGCCCGCCAGTACCGCCGCTACTCCACCACCCTCGGCCTCACCTACGACACCCCCCCCGAGAAGGTCCAGGCCTTCTGCGAGGGGGTGCGGGCGATCATCCGGGCGGTGCCCGGGATGCGCCAGGATTCCTACATGGTGGAGTTCCAGGGCTTCGGCGCGTCCCAGCTCGACATCCTGGTCTACTGCTTCATGGTGGCGCCCAACTGGGAGGAGGAGCTGCGCACCCGCACCCACCTCAACCTGGAGATCCTGCGCCTGGCCCAGGACCTGGGCGTGGAGTTCGCGTTCCCGACCCAGACCGTGCACGTCCAGGAGCAGCAGGAAGAGGACGTCCGACGGCAGCGGGAGTTGCAGCCGCAGCTCGCACCGGACCAGCTCGGCGAGGTGATCCAGGCCTTTGGTCCCGGTGGCGCCCGGACTCGACCGCGTGGGGTCGACCTGGGCGTGCGCTTCGATCCGCTGCCCCCGGCGCCGCCGCCGCCCCCGGCCGAGGCGCCGCCCCCGGCCGAGACCCCGGGAGCCTAGCGCAGCTCCCGGCGAAAGGCGCCCGCGTGCCCCCAGCTCACGGCCCGGGCCAGCAGCTCGGGGGTCATGCCGGGGAGCGCCGCGACCCGCCGATGCTCCTCGACGGCGTCCACCGCGGACAGCAAGGTGTTGTCGGTGCAGACGCCGGCCCGCACCCCGGCCTTCAGCCAGGCCGGAAGCGGATGCGCGTCCGGCGCCGGGATGGCCCCGACGTGCCAGTTGGAGGTGACGCAGGCCTCCACGGTGATCTGCCGCTCGACGAGCAGATCGCGCACGGACGGGTCCTGCAGCAAGGTCGTGCCATGGCCGATGCGCTGGGCGCCGAGCTCCTCGACCGCGGTGCGGATCTCCGCAGGTGGACGTCCTTCGCCCGCGTGGACCGTTCGACCCAGCCCGAGGGCAGCAGCCTCGCGAAATGCAGGACCATAGTCGCACATGGACCAGCCCGGACCACCCGTTGGACCACCCGCGAGGTCGAGGCCCACGACCCCGGGCCGGTCCGCGGCCAGCCGCACCAGCCCGTGCAAGACCGCCGGCGGCTCCCCGTAGAGCCCGCAGAGGACCAGGCCGGCACGCCCGACCACTCCGGCGAGCGCGGCGTCGACGATCGACGCGGGATCGGCGCCCCGGTGCAACTGGGGAGCGAAGCGGATCTCCAGGGTCGTCACGCCCTCCTGGGCCGCGTCCTCGCAGATCTCGGCCGCGACCCGGCAGACGACCTCGGGCTCCTGGAGCAAGGAGAGGGTGAAGGAGAAGCGGTCCAGGGCCTCGGCGAGCCCCATCCCCGGGAAGAAGAGGAGGTCCCCGGGAACCGGGCGGCCGTGCCGCGCCGCGAGCTCCCGGAGGGTCGACGGCCGCAAGGAGCCGTCGAGGTGGCGGTGCAGATCGGCGAGGGCGAGACGCATGGCTCCTCCAGCACGACGAGGTCGCGGCACGATACCGGCTCGCCCGCCCGGAGCCAAGCCCCCTCGGGTGGGAGATCCCGCGCGGATCCCCTCGCCGGATGCCGACGGCCTGCCGCTTGGCGAGAGCCCCCGGCTGACGTATCTTGCACCCACGCGGCCCGCGGGACGAGCCGCCAGCCAGGTAGGCCAGACCGGGGGCGGTGCGCGTCGCCACGGCGGACCGGGGTGGGGTCGATGGTCGAAAAGCGAAGCCTGCGAGCGGAGTTCGAGGCCGTCCTCGATCAGCTCGACGCCGACCCCGACGATCTCCTCACGGGGCTCGGGAGGCTGGTCGAGCTGCTGCGTCGTCAGCCGCCCAGCCGGCTCGACGACGCGATGGTCGAGCTCTGCGAGGTGCTCGAGGCCGACGAGGAGCGCCGGCAACGGCTCAGCGCCGCCTTCTGCCACGCGCTCTGCGGGGTGCGGGTGATGCCGGCGTTCACCGAGTCCGGCATCACCTCCGATCGAGGCTTCTTCGATGAGGCCGCGCGTCGCCTCTCCCACACCCTGCTGCCCGAAGTCGACCCACCGCGCGACCTGCGCACCGTCATCCGCCGCCTCTTCCCCTCCCGCCACGATCACGAGTGGGTCGCCCTGATCGGCAAGCTGACCTGGCGACGCCTCCTGCGCGTGCTCGGCGCCACCTCCGGCGACATCTTGTGCAGCGAGCTCATCGGCTCCATCCGGCTGCTGGCGCTCAACATCGCCAGCCTCGGCCTCGCCCCCGAGATCACCGACCGGATGCCCGAGCTCGACGAGCTGAGCTCACCGTTCATGCGGCTGACCGACGAGGCCCAGTCCTATGCGCGCTGCCTCACCGACGCGACGGCCTGCACGGAGTCGACCGCGCTCGGCACGCTCCAGGCGACGCTGCGCGAGTGCCAGCAGGCGGTCGAGCAGCTCCGCGCGCGCAAGCAGCGGGTCGGCACCAGCCTGCAGCTCACCTCCCTCTCCTTCCGGCTGCTGCAGCAGATCGACCGCCTCGGCATCCTGCTGCGGATGACCGGACGTATCCTGCGCACCCACGACCGGGAGGAGACGACACGCGCCGAGGCCGACGACCAGTTCCACGACGCGCTCATCGAGCTGATCCGGGACCTGGTGCAGGCCGAGAACACCCGCAACAGCCTGCGGGCCCACCTCCGCCAGCGAGCCGACCTGCTCTCCTACCAGGTGGTCGAGCACGCCGCCCGGCGCGGGAGCAAGTACATCACCACCAGCCGCCCGGAGTACCTCGCCTTCTTCCGCGCGAGCCTCGGCGGCGGCCTGATCGTCGGCCTCTTCGCCATCGCCAAGCTGATCGTCGACGGGCTGGACCTCTCCCTCGCGGGCGACGCCATCCTGTTCAGCCTGAACTACGCCCTCGCGTTCCTGCTGATCCAGGCTACCGGTGCGGCCCTCGCGACCAAACAGCCGGCGATGACCGCGAGCACCATCGCCCGGTCGCTGGACCGCCGGGACGGTGGCCACGACGTCCCCGCGCTCGCCGAGCTGATCGTGTGCGTCGCGCGCAGCCAGTTCGTCTCCTTCGTCGGCAACCTCGCCGCGGCCTTCCCCATCGCCTGGCTGCTCTCCTACCTGCTCGGCCTGTCGGGCCTGGCGCCCGCGACCCCCGCCAAGGCGGAGTACCTGCTCGCGGCCCAGCACCCCTGGGCCAGCGGGGCGGCCTTCTACGCCGGGGTCGCCGGGGTCTACCTCTTCTGCACCGGGCTGATCTCCGGCTACTTCGACAACCGCAACCTGTACGCCCGGATCGCGGACCGCCTCGCCGCCCATCCCGGGCTCAACTCCCTGCTCGGCCCGGCCCTGACGCAGCGGCTGGCGCAACGCGTCGACGCGCAGCTCGGCGCGGTCGCGGGCAACGTGTTCCTCGGGATCTGCCTCGGCTCCACGGGCACCCTGGGCACGATCCTCGGCCTCCCCTTCGACATCCGGCACATCGCCTTCTCCGCGGCCCACGTGGGCGTCGGGGTGCAGGTGCTCGGCCCGGGGATCCCGCTGACCTTCTTGCTGGAGGTCCTCGGCGGCGTCGCGGTCATCGGGTTCGTCAACTTCGGCGTCAGCTTCGGGCTGGCCCTGGCCATGGCCGTGGAGTCCCGACAGGTGGGCTTCCGCGAGACGTGGACGTTGCTGCGCCTGCTGCTCGTGCGCCTGGTCACGAGGCCCTGGCACTTCGTCTTCCCGCCGGCGGAGGTCTCGCCGACCGCAGCCGAGGGGACCTGACCCCACGACTCCCGCGCCGTGGCCCGGTCGCCCGCGGCCCCGCCCGGCAGGGTCGTCCGGCCAGCCGGACGTTCGCGTCCGGCCAGCCGGACGATCCGGGCTGGCGGACGGACACCCCACCAGCAATTACATGAAATCATTAGGCTTTTGATCTGGCACGGCCCTCGCATCCGACTCCGGGAGAGCAAGGAGGACGACGATGCACGCACGGGACGAGGTCGAGGTGCTGGCCGGGTGTCGGGACGCGCAGGGACGGGCCGCGCTCGCCTTGCTGGAGCTGAGCCAGGTCGGCGGCGCGCCGGTGGCCCGGATCCGGCAGGTGCCGGGGCGGGCGGGCGGGCGGGAGCCGGGGCAGCGGCGAGCAGGAGCAGCGGAACTCCCGCCGGGATGCGAGCTCGCGGCCACGGTGGGGCTGCTGCTGCTCTGCGGCGAGCTCCCGCCGGCGTCGGCGAAGGGGCTGGTCTTCTCGGGCGAGGTGACGCCGGACGGGCGGCTGCACCCCGAGGTCGACCCCGGCGAGCTGGCGGCCCTCGTGGCCGAGGCCGGACTCGCCGGGCTGGTGGCGCCGCCGACCGCCGCGGAGGGATGCGGCCGGCTGGTCCGGCCCCCGTCGGCGTCGCGGCTGGCACCCGAGCACCTGGCGATCCTCCTCGACCAGCTCCGCCAGCGCCACCGCGCCGCGGGGACCACGCCCCGGGCGGAGGTCCCGACGAGCTGCTCCCCGCGCCGGGAGCCATTGCGGGGCATGATTCCTGCATGATCGCCACGAGGTGGGGTGGGCCTGGCTACCGGGCTGGCCAGCTCCCCCCCGAGACGCGTGACCGCCAGTCGCTGGCGAGCAGGGGCGAGATGAGCTGGAGACGACTGCTGATCGGCCTGGGCCTCCTCGGCGCGAGCACCCTCCTGGGCGCCTGCTTCGCGGAGCCCGAGACCGCACCGCCGCCCGCGCCGCTCCCCCTGGTGTGCGGCGACGAGCGGCCGACCGTGGCCGAGATCTCGGCGGCCGTGGTCAACGGCGAGCCCACCTGGGACCCGGAAGTGGTCGCCCTCAGCCAGGGGCAGGCCCTGGCCATCGGGGCCCTGCTGACCTCCCTCGGCGGCGGCCGCTTCACCAACATCTGCACCGGCACCCTCGTCTCGCCGACCCGGGTGGTGACCGCAGCCCACTGCGTCGTCGACGAGCGAGGCAAGGCCCGACCGGCCACGGACTACCGCTTCGGGATCGGCCCCGACGTCAGCCGGCCCGTGGCCCGATACCGGCTCGCCAAGCTCCATGTCCACCCCGAGTACGACCCCGACGCCGCGACCGCGGCCCACGACATCGCGGTGCTCGAGCTCACGGAGCCCGCCAGCGCGCAGGCACCGGGAGTGGAGCCGATCCCCTACAACTGCCAGGATATCGGGCGCCAGCCCCTGCTCGACGGGCAGGTCCAGAACGTCGGCTACGGTGCCACCGATCTGCGGGGCCGGCAGGCCAACTCCCTGCAGCTCTGGGCCGTGCAGGAGGTCAGCGCCCTGAGCGAGGTCGACTTCACGGTCAACGGCCACTACGAGACCGGCGTGTGCTACGGGGACTCCGGCGGCCCGAGCCTCTGGCCCGTCGACGGGATCGTCAAGGTCATCGGCACCCTGTCCTGGGGGCAGACGCTCTGCGCGGGCCGCGACCACTACGTGCGGGTCGATCGGGAGTGCGCGTTCCTCGATGGACACGTGCCCCTCTGCGCGGAGATCCCCGCCACGGGACGGTGCGAAGGGACCATGGCCTTGCGCTGCGAGGGCGAGCGGCTGATCCGCGAGGACTGCGCCACCTCGGGCCAGCGTTGCGGCGCCGACGGCCTGGGCCGCCAGGCCTGCATCCCCGATCCTTGCGGCGACGAGACCCTCGCCGGCCGCTGCGAGGGGCCGGTGGCGATCTGGTGCGCGCAGGGTGTGATCCACCACGATGACTGCGCCACCAGGGACGCGCGCTGCCTCCCGGACGCCCAGGGCCGCCAGCGCTGCCAGCCCGACCCGTGCGGGGCGGAGACCTTCGCGGGGCGCTGCGACGGCCAGGACGCGGTCTGGTGCGAGGAGGGGACGATCCAGCGGCAGCCGTGCCAATCCCCCGACGAGATCTGCGAGGCGGATCGCCACGGCGAGCACCGGTGCCGGCCCGACCCCTGTCAGGGCGAGACGCTGCTGGGCCGCTGCGCGGGCAACACGGCGATCTGGTGCGAGGCCGAGCAGGTGCGAGTCGAAGAGTGCGAGGTGGGCCGTGAGCGCTGCGCGGTCGACTCCACCAGCGCGCGCCGGTGCCTGCCCGACCCCTGCCAGGGGGAGACCCTCACGGGGCGCTGCGACGGCGACGATGCGGTCTGGTGTGCCGACGAGACCGTCCAGCGGCGCCGCTGCGCGGACTGCGGCCAGCGCTGCGGCTTCTCGGTCCCCCACGCGGCCTTCTACTGCGTCGACGAGACCGACTGAGGCCGACTGCCGGAACGCGGCTCAGTAGACGTCGAGGGTGTACTCGCGCGTCGCCGCCACGGGGAGCCCCTCCTCGTCGAGGGCCCAGACGGCCCAATAGTAGGTGCCGGGAGACAGGGAGGCGGGCCGCGGGGCGAGGTCCGCGTTGCCCACCCCGTGCTCGTACAGGACGTTCCCGTCCCGTCCTCGCCCGAGTCCCGAATGCCACAACCAGACGACGTCCTGCGGATTGGAGATGAGGTTCTGGCGCACGCTGATCCGCTTCTGGAAGACCGCACAGGCGACGTGCTTCTGGGTGGTCGCGGGCCAGGAGAAATCGGGCTGCTGGCTCGTGCCGGACGCCGCGGCCTGCATCACCGAGACGCCCTGGAAGATGGCGTTGTTGTAGATGAAATCTTCGCTCGCGGCCGAGTTGTCGGCCTCGTCGCCGCCGCAGGCGATGAGCAGCAGGGAGGCCAGCAAGGACCAAAGGACCAGACTGCCTCTGATTTTAGAACTCATGCTCCACAACACGGAGGCTCGCAGGTTCATCGTCGCTCTCCTCCGGGGAGGCCCCTGGCCTCCGCCCGGCTCACTGCTCCTCGACCGGGGTCACCGACAACGGCAGCGCGAGGGTGTACTCCTTGCTCGAGGCGACCGGGAACCCCTGGGCGTCGAGCGCCCAGACGGCCCAGTAGTAGGTCCCGGCGGCCAAGGTGCGCGCCGGGGCGAGGGTCTGGGGATCGGAGACGCCGTGCTCGAAGAGCACGTTCCCCTCCCGGCCGGTGGACAGCCCGCTGTGCCAGATCCAGCGCATCCGGTGCGGGTTGGTGATCAGACCGTCGGTCACGCCCACCCGCTCGTCGAAGATCGCGCAGACCACGTGCCGGTAGCTGGTCGCGACCCACGAGAAGCGGGGCATCCCCGCGTCGTCGCTGACCTGCGCCGTGGCGGTGACGAGCTGCGTCCCGGGGAAGATCGTGTTCTCGTAGATGAACTCGCTGCCGCCCTCCATGGCGGAGACCCCCGCATCCGAGCAGCCACCGAGCAGGAGAGCCAGGCTCCCGCCGAGCAGCAACGGGCCGAGACACGCGGCGCAGGCCAGGACGAGCCGACGAGGCGAGCCCGCCCCAAAGCTCGGGGAGCGTGGCTGGAGCGAACGGGTCACGGTGCGCATCGGCCCCTCCCTCAGAAGATCCCGTTCCAGAACACGAGGCGCAAGGCGATCGCGGCCATCGGCCCGAACATGGCCCGGGTCTGCTCCTCGGCCGGAGCCGCGCCGAAGAGGCTGAAGGTCCGCTCGGTGTAGGGGAGCTGGCCCAGGTAGGCCGCGCCGAGGTCGAGCTGCGCCTCGAGGCTGAAGTTGCCGCCCCGGACGAGCTGGGAGACCAGCTCGAGGAAGAGGCTGGCCGACGGCGTCCACCGGGTGAGGGTACGGTCCCCGTCGTCGGTGGAGGCATAGGCCATCCCGCCGCTGGCCCCGAGCCGCAGCGAGGCGAAGGAGTACTTCTCGAGCAAGGAGTACTTCACGACGGCCAGGAAGCGCTGCAGGTTGATGTCGTAGTGCTGCAGCCCTTCCTCCTCGCCCAGAAACGTGTCCAGCCGGTTCTCCCCCTCGGTGCCGAGGCTCGTCGCCCAGCTCACGCCCACGTCCCAGTCGAGGAAGCGCAGCAGCCAGGCCATGGTGTACGAGTGCACCGCGGTCACGCCGGGGCGATCCAGGTCGAGGAAGACGTACTGGTAGCCCAGGTCCAGCTCCCGGGAGTCGATGCGGAAGCCCGGCTCGGCATTGAGGAAACGAGCCGCCAGCGGGTTGTACAGCGTCACGTCGAGGTGCAGCCGGTCGGAGTCGCTGAGCTGGTAGCGCTCCTCGAAGGGCTTGAAGCCTTCCTGCTCCACCTTGATCGTGTACTCCCCGCTCTGCAGCTCATGGACGAGCGGCGTCTTGCCCACCACGCGCTGGTTCACCCGGACCGTGGCCCCCTCCGGCGAGGACTTCACCTCGAGGGTCACCCGGTAGCTGCGCCGCACCAGGGTGGCGAACTCCGTGAGGTCCCCCTCGACGACGCTGAACAGGTCCGCGCCGAGGGGTCCGGTCAGCTCCCGCTTGCGCGCGATCTGGCCGTTGCGGAAGTCGAAGCAGGTCAACCGGAGGTGGACCTGGTCCCCCTCGTAGCCATAGGTCATGCGGACCAGCCCGTCGAAGCCCGTGAGGTTCTTGATCGCGATCAGGGAGACCCGGTCCAGCTTCTCGAGGTCGCCGAAGCGGGCCATCACCTCGGGGACCTCGGGCATCTCCTGATAGGTCTTCAGCCGCACGCTCTCCAGCAGGTTGATGCGGACCCGGGCGAGGCGGGTCAGCACCGCAGCCAGGTCCCCGCCCAGGTCCCCCTCGGGAGGCTGCACGCTCACCGGATCGAGGAAGAGGTAGACCTTCTTCGGGTCGTCGGGCACCAGGCGCTTGGTGCGGGCCACGGGCTTCCCCGCGCCCGGGTCGGCCGGCGCGGTCCCGGCCTCGTTCTTCGGGACCACCCCCTCGGCGGGCACGGCCGCCGGCGCCCCGGGAGCGCCGGGAGCCGGCGTGGCCGGGGCGACCGTCGGCGCAGCCGCGCCGGGGAGGGCCATCGGGGCCGGGTTGGCCGAGGCCGGTCCCACCTGGGCCGGCGCGGTCGCGGGCAGCAAGAGGGCCAGCCCCAGGCCGGCGAGCAACGTGCGGCGGATCGTGGTCATCGTCTCTCCTCGAGCCCCGGGGCCACCCTGCCCAGCTCCTGATGCAAACTCTCAGACGCTAGCGGTTTTCCTGCTCCAGGACAAGCGCGGGGCCGGGCACGTCGTCCACGGTGACCCCGTCGAAGGTGCGGCTGTCGAAGGTGTAGCGATCCCCTGCGGGCTCCTTGCCGGGCGCACCCGCCGGGGCCGGCACCGGGACCCAGTGGCTGCGGGCGAACATCCGCCCGGTGTTGAGGAGCCGCTGGCTGGAGCTGCGGATGATGTGGATGTCCCGGTTGTACGGCATGGGAGGGTAGCCGCCGGCCTCGTACTCGTCGGTCGCGAAGATCGCATAGCGGTAGTCGAGGCCCCCCGCGCCGGCCGCGTAGCCGCCCTGGGAGGAGAAGTACCGGAAGCCGATGACCCGGTCGTTGTAGACGTCGTACTCGTTCCCCTCCTCGTCGATGAAGGAGAGGAAGACGACCGCGTGGCCCGTGCCCGTGGTCCGGTTGATGTTGACGAACTCGCCCGGGGCGAGGAGCTCGAAGGGGACGTTCTCGCCGATCCCGTACTGCGACAGGGCGTCGGCCGTGCCGAGGGAGTTCAGCTCGTAGTTCACCCAGATGTGGGCCCGGATGTCGTTGGTCCCCAGCCGCTGCCAGCTCCGGAGGGGCAGATGGTCGAAGATCGTGGAGTCGCCCGTCTGCTGCGCGTACAGGTCGAACGCGGTGAGGATCACCTCGAGCACCGCGGCCACGCACATGGTATGGGGCGGCGCGCTCGCGGAGACGACGCCGAGGTCACCGTACGGCAGGTCGTGGGTGAGCGCCTCGTCGGCATAGCCGAGCAGCCGCCAGTGGGTGGCCAGATGGTCCACGGCCGCGAGGATCCACTCGTCGAAGAGCGGCTCGCCTCCCGCCGGCGCGACCCGGGAGCCGACGCGTAGCTCGTAGCGACCAACCCGTCCAGCATAGCTGTCGGCGATCAGATAATAAGTACCAGGTTGCAGCAGGTAGGTGAGCCGGGAGTCACTGCGAGCGAGGAGGACCGGCGGATCCAGGGAGGAGAGCAGGTGCAGGTCGACGTCGACCCCGGCCGGCTCGGGACGGGTCAGCACCGCGACGAGGCGCGTCGGCTGGACCGCGGTCAGGCGGTAGACGTACTCGGGCCCCGACTCGTCCTGGTCGGCCCCCGGATAGCGGTCGAAGCGATCCGACGGGGCGGCCGACGTGTTGCGGACGTCGACGAACGAGGGGGTCGCCGGCGCGAGGGGGAGGAGCAGGGGATGCTCGGGCGTGCCGTCCTGGAGCGCGCAGAGGTCGCCGACCCGGTCGCCGTCGCCGTCGAGCTGGTCAGGGTTGGCGGTCGTCGGACAGTTGTCGCGCCAGTCGGGGACCTGGTCCCCGTCCTCGTCGAGGAAGGGCTCGCCCGAATCCACCTCCCCGCCGAGGTCGGTGGTGGAGCCCGAGTCGGCCGGGGGGTCGGTGTCGGCAGGGGGGCCCGTGTCCATGGCGAGATCGACGCCACCTCCGCCGAGATCGCGAGGATCCTCGGAGAGATCCGGCTCCAGCTCGCCCTGGTCCCTCCGCTGCTCGCCCTGGTCCTTTCCGACCTGGTCCCCCACATCGGCCGGCCCCTCCCCTCCCCCGGCGTCGGCGTCCGCGTGTCCGCCGGTCTCGGTGAGGGTCGCCTCATCGTCCCCCCCGAGGCAGGAGAGGTTCCCGAGCAAGGGCAGCAGCAACGCCGGGAAGGCTCGGCGCCAGAGGACCGTCGTGCTCGCCGTCATCGTCGCCTCCTCGGCCACTCCCCGGGACCGCGGGTCTCCAGTGTAGCGAAATCGGCCGGCGCCGTCAGTCGGGGTCTTGGCTCGAGCCGCGGATGGGCGTATGCTCGGTCAAAATCTGTCGCCATCGCCCTCGTGCCTTGTTGGCAATGTGGGGCCGCGCGGCAGCGGGAGTCGAGTCCGTGCAACCCAGCTCGCCAGGCGCTGCCGAACCCTCGGACGCTGGGCCGGAGTCGACCGAGGAGAGCTCGGAGCGCCTGCTGCGGATCCAGCGGGACCTGGCCATCGAGCTGGGCAGCTCCGCGGACCTCGACGGCTCCCTGAGGGCGGTGCTGGCCGCGGCCTGCGCCACGGAGGGGATCGATTGCGGCGGGGTCTACCTCATCGACCGCCGCGCGAAGGAGCTGCGGCTCGCCCAGCAGCGGGGGCTGTCCGCGGCGTTCGTCGCCGCGACCACCCGCTACCCCCTGGACAGCAAGAACGGCCGGATCGTGATGCAGGGGGAGCCGGTCTACATCCACTTCTCCGAGCTCCAGGCCCTCGTCAGGGCCAAGCCCGAGTTGCCCTATTTTGTCGAAGGGCTCCGGGCCTTCTGCTCCCTGCCGGTCCTCCACCAGGGCGAGCTGATCGGCAGCCTGAACGTCGCCTCCCACACCCACGAGTCGATCCCGGCCGACTCGCGTCGGGCCCTCGAGGCGATCGTCTCCCAGATCGGCGGTGCGCTCGCCCGGATCAAGATCGAGGCCCGCTACAAAGACCTGCTCGAGAGCCTCCAGGACGGCGTCTGCGACGTCGATCTCCACGGCCGCTTCCGGGGCTCCAACCACGCCCTGCGACGGATGCTCGGCTACGACGAGGAGGAGCTCGTCCGGCTGACGTTCTGGGAGATCACGCCACCTCGCTGGCACGAGCTGGAGCGGGCGACCCTGCGCGAGCAGCTACATCGTCACGGGCGCGCTGCCCCCTTCGAGAAGGAGCTGGTGCGCCGGGACGGCACGGTCTTCCCCGTGGAGACGACGGTCTACCGGGCCCTGGGGCCCGATGGCAGCACCTCGGGCCACTGGGCCATCGTGCGGGACCTCTCGGAGCGGCGGCAGGCCGAGGAGCAGCTCCGCTCCACCGCCGCGATGCTGCGCATCGTCTTCGACAACGCCCAGGACGGGTTCTTGCTGGCTTACGCCGGGACGCGCCGGTTCCACTCGGGCAACCGGCGGATGTGCGAGCTGCTGGGTTGCAGCATGGAGGACTTGCCGACCCTGCGCGTCGACGACATCCACCCGCCGGAGGACCTCCCCCAGGTCCTCGAGAACTTCGCCCGCCAGATCAGCGGCGATCAGCCCCTGAGCACCGACGTCCCGGTCTGCCGCCGCGACGGCGCCGTCTTCTACGCGGACATCCTCGCCTCGCCGGTGACCATCGGGGGCGAGCGTCTCCTGCTGGGCAGCTTCCGCGACGTCACCGCGCAACGAGCCCGCGAGGCCGAGATCCAGCGAGCGGAGCGCCTGGAGTCCGTCGGGCTGCTCGCTGGCGGAATCGCCCACGATTTCAACAACATCCTCACGGGCATCACGGGTCACGCCTCCCTCGCCCGGCGCCGCGCCGGGGCCGACCCGGAGCTCCAGCGGCTCCTCGGTGAGACGGAGCGGGCGGCCATGCGGGCGCGCGAGCTGACCCAGCAGCTATTGACCTTCGCCCGGGGCGGTGCGCCGGTGCGGCTCGTCGCCTCCCTGGCCGATCTGGTCCAGGAGGCCGCGGTCTTCAGCCTGCGGGGCTCGGAGACGGCCCTGGAGCTCCAGCTCCCCGCCGACCTCTGGCCCGTGGAGATGGACCGCAGCCAGATCGGCCAGGTCGTCCAGAACCTGGTCATCAACGCGTCCCAGGCCATGGCCGGTGGCGGCCTGGTGAGCATCCTCGCGGCCAACCTCGAGCACCACCCACCGCCCCTGGACCCCCTCCCCCCGGGCCGCTACGTCCGCCTCACGGTCCGCGACCGGGGCTGCGGCATCCCCCCGGAGGACCAGGCCCGGATCTTCGATCCCTACTTCACGACGAAGGAAGGGGGCAGCGGTCTGGGGCTCGCGGTCTGCTACTCCATCGTCCGCAAGCACGCCGGCCGGATCAGCGTCGAGTCGACGCCCGGCCGCGGCACCTCTTTCCACGTCGCTTTGCCCGCGTCGGCGCTCCCCCTCGCCCCCCCCGCGCCGGCGAGCAGCCCCGTGCAGCCACCCCGCCAGCGACGGATCCTGGTCATGGACGACGACGAGGGGGTGCGGAGCGTCGCCGAGCAGATCCTGACGCTCCTCGGCCAGGAGGTGGCCTGCGCCCGGGAGGGCCGGGAGGCCCTGCGGCTCCTCCAGGAGGCACGCGCCGGACAGCGGCCGTTCGAGCTGGTGATCCTCGATCTGACCGTGCCTGGCGGGATGGGCGGGCTGGAGTGCCTGGAGGAGCTGCGGCAGCTCGATCCCACGGTGCCGGTCGTCGTCTCCAGCGGGTATGCCAACGCCCCCGTGCTCGCCGAGCACCAGCGATACGGGCTCGCCGGCATCCTGGCCAAGCCCTACCGGATCGAGGAGGTCCGGGAGCTGCTGGCCAGGGTCTGAGCTACCAGTAGTACCAAAGACGCAGGGTCCCGTTCAGCGACGAGGAGCCCTCTTCGAGCAAGGCGGTGGTCTCCAGCCCCAGGCCGAGGTTCTCCCGGCCGGTGTAGGCGAGACCGCCGCCCCAGGTGTCGCCGGAGCGGGAGCTCCCGGCCCCTGCTTCTCCCTGCAGCAGTCGGCGGTGTTGATACAGCAACGACAGCCCGAGGGGCAGGGGCGACACGGGCTGCAGATCGAGGCTGAGCAGCAGCCCGGCCCGAAGCTGCGCCCCGCTGAGCTCTGTCGGGGTATCCCGGGAGTCTGCCGGCTCGCACTCCTGCCGGAGGTGGGCGAGGTCGAGGCTGCCGACCAGGCCGAGGAGACGGGCCGGGGCCGCTGCCAGTTGCAGGCCACCGCCGAGGACGCGGTGCTGGCGGCTGACGAGCAGGTCGCGCTCCTGGAGCCCCTCGTTCACGGGCGCCATGAGCCGCTGGCGAAGCTGCTCCCGCACCGTCGGGGAGTTCACGTCCAGCCGGCCGGCGCGGATCTCCTCGAGCAGGCGCTGGACCTCTTCGTGGGTGGCTTGCTCGACGTCGTTCAGCGCCGGGCCGATGTCCACCGCGTAGTCCTTACCCCCACCGACCCAGGCCTGCAGGGCGACGCGCAGCCGCCTGCCGTCCAGGACCACCAGCCGGGTCGAACCCTCGAGCTGGTAGCTGCCCTCGAGACCGCTCTGGAAGGCCGCGGCGCTGTCCTGCGCCGAGAAGAAGCCACCGCCTCCGGCGAACTCCACCCCCCAGCGCGGGAGCAGGGCGAGACCGAGCGCGAAGCCCTGCGACAGGGAGAACGCCGAGAGGTCGCCGGGGGTGCCGTCGCCCTGCGCATAGCTCAGAGATTGGAGCGCCGCGCCGGTCCGGGAGCCGAAGCCCGTGAGGACGAAGGGGCCGGGGACCTGCTCCGACGGGAGGAAGAGGTGCCCCCCGAGCCGCCGCCCCCGGTCGGGGGGCAGATCGGGCGCCGGGGGCAGCGGGCGACTGACCGTCAACGGCTGCGCGAGGTCCGCGGCGACGAACCCCGCGAGCGCGTCGGGGCCGAGCAGGGAGCCCCGTGGCCGGTGGACGCCGGCGGGCTCCTCGATCTCCAGGGAGAGGCCGACGGTGGTGGGCGGCGCGGGAGGGGCCAGGGGGGCGGCGAGGGCAACGGGGGCCGTGGGGACGGCGGGGGCCGCGGGAGGGACCGCGGGGACGAAGGGGGCCGCGGGAGGGACCGTGGGGACGAAGGGGGCCGCGGAAGGGGCCGGGAGCGAGCGCGCCGCCGCGGGAGCTGGCCGGGAGGAGCGCGCCGCGGGGGCCTCCGGGGCTTCCGGGGCTTCTGGCGCCTCGGCCTTGGGCCAGGCACCGGCCGCCGCGCCAGACCCGAACAGCGACAGGGCCAGCAGCAGCCCGAGGGCCCGCCGGCCGACCTGCCGGGTGCGCGGAAAGGCACGCCGGCTGCTCGCCACAGTTCCCCTCCCCGATCGTGGACGGCTCTGGTTCCCAGCGTCCATCGCCAACCTCCCTGGCCTGCGGCTGCCGCCCGGCGGCAACGCGGATGCCAGCCTGCCGGCAGCCCGGGCAGCGAGGGGGATTGCATCTCCCGGGCCAACGCCCACCACACCGGACGAGGAGCGCCGAGGCGGGGTGAGATGTGCCCGATTCTGGCCAGGGATCGGGGATCTCGCGGCGAGAGGACACCGGGACGCAGCAGCCTCCAGGACGGGGAGGCCCTCAGAAATGTGAGGGGGTGTCGGAGGCGGGACCGACGCCTCCTGGCTGCTGGACTGAAGGGATCGAACCGCCTGGTCTGGCGACGGGTCCGACCGGCAGCCATCCGGAGAGGAGGAGGAAGGGGCGTTGGCCCCGGAGATCGCGGAGCCTCACCGAGCGTTGCTGCGAGGTCTGTGTCGTGACGCCGACCCGTTCGGGGTCTGGTCGCGAGCGGCTTGGCGCTCCCCCGGCGTCAGAGATCGAGGCTGTAGACGAAGTTGACCTTGGGGTAGCGCAGGAGGCGCGCGCCGATCAGGGCGACCGGGACCACGCTCCCATCGACGTACTTGGCAGCCAGGGCCTCGGCTGCCGCCTTGTCGCCCCGGGCCTTGATCCCGGCGACCTGCCCCATCAGCTCGTCGATGGCCGCGGGCAGCTTGTCGTGTTCGAGCACGAAGGCCCCCTCGTCCGTACCGTTGGCGGCCTTCACGGCCGGATCGAAGCGGATCGCGCCCTTGTCGAGGAGGAAGCCGACCTGGATCGCAGAGAGCTGGCTGTACGGCTTGCGCTGCCCGCTCTCGGTGTACATCCCCCGGGAGATGTGCCCCAAGCTCCACAGGAACGCGTCGGTGTAGGTCTGGCGAGCCTCGGCCGGGGTCAGCACGCCCTTCTCGGCGAGGAAGGCGATGTACCAGAGCGCGCCGGTCTGGGCCTTGAGCTCCTCCATCAAGGTGGCCAGAGACCCGCCGAAGACCTGATCGTCGGTCTTGCCCTGGACCTTGTACTCGTGGCTGGGCCCGAAGTTGTGGGTGGCCTCGTGGAGGATCGTGTTGAGCAGACCGGGCATGTCCCCGCCGCCGTAATTCTCCATCCCGGCCGCGGCCAGCAGGCTCTCGGCCTGTCGCCGCCGCTCGGCCCGGCTGTCCGGGTCGGTGTAGAGGTTGGTCATGGCCACCGTGCGACCGCGGCCCTCGTTGGCCACTGGGCCCCAATTGGGTAGGCTCTGACCGATGGTCGCGCCCATGGGGTCGCGGTCGTCGCCGCAGTTCACGACGATGTCGATGAAATCGGGGAGGTGGAAGGTCACCACACGGGCCTGGTAGGGCTTGCCGGCCCGGGCAGCCAGGCGCTGCTCCATCTCCTGCTGCAAGGGGGTCAGCTTCTGCTGCCAGCCGAGGGAGTCCTTGTTGATCCGGGCGAGGGTCATGTGGAAGCCGGCCTTCTGGTTGCACGGCTCCCAGTAGGTCTCGTCGGGGCCGATCCGCAGGTACCACTTGGAGTTGACCGCGTTCATCTTGGCCCAGGCCTCGTCTGCGGGCTCCCAGCGGTTGTCGGTGAAGGCCTGGGCCGTGGCGAGCAGATAGGCCTGCAAGGCGGCCTCGTCCGGGCTGGTCACGGCCGCGGCGGCCTCGCGCAGCTTCGCCGCGACTCCCTGCATGAGCTCGGCGTAGGCCTCGGTGTAGGGCACCGCCTGAAGCTGCTCACCGACCTGGCGCACCACCGTGAAGGGCGAGAGCAGGGCCTTGGCGTCGGGGTGAGCTTCCAGAGTCTTGCAGAACGCGCCCCGGTCGTCGACCAGCGTGGCCGGGTAGACGTCGACCTTGGGCTTCGGCGCGCCCGGGATGGCGCTGCAGGCCGGGTTGGCCTCGGTCTTGGGAAAGACGCAGCCCGGGCCCCAGTTGCGCCGGAAGAGGCTCTGGCTGGCGAGGTCGTCGGCAGGCACCTGGGCCGCGAGGGCGGGACTGCCCGTGGACCGGGCGTAGAGCTGGTCGATGAGGTCCCCTGCATCGAGCAGGAGGCGGACCATCTTCTGCTCATCGGCCGACAGCCCACGCAGGTCGTTGCGCACCAGGGCCGGGCGGCCCTGGTCGAGCTCCTCGACCACCAGCCGGCGCCGCTCCTGCTCCGCGGGGGGCAGGTCGGCGGCGGCGGCGGGCGCGGCGTCGGCCGCGACGAGCTGCGCGTAGGCCTCCGCGAAGGCGGGGGTGAACTGGTCGCCCACGGTCCACTGGGGAGCACGGGGGTAGAAGCGCAGGGTCACCACCTCGGCGGGATCGACCGCCCGGTCCCCGTCCGTGTCCTGCACCCAGTACAGGGGCAGGTTCAGCCGGATGGCGAGCTGGTTGAGGCGCAGCCGCTCGATCCGATCGTACGCCGGGGCCGGGGCCGCGGTGGGCGTCGGGGCCGCGGTGGGCGCGCTGGGCGCAGCCGGGGTGACGGCCGGCGGGGTGCTCCCGGTGGTCGGGGCGGGTGGCGGCGGGGCCGCCGGATTGCAGGCGAGCAGCAGCAGCGAGGCGGACGTCACCGCGCCCAGCACGAATCTTCGGATCATGACCTTCCTCCTGGACGAGAACACTCTTCCCTGACGTTCGAACTACTCGCGAGCCCGCTCAGGGGCCCGCGAGCCGTCGGGGCCGGAGGGAGAGTATAGCGGGCCGACGCCAGGACGTCTGCCCTCGCGTGTGGCGCCCGTGTAGAGGTCGGCGGTACCCGGAGCGGGACTCGAACCCGCATGCCTTGCGGCGGAGGATTTTAAGCGCGAACGGAATGGATCATAGGTAGTCGAGAAACAAAGGAAATCAGCACGTTGTGCTTGCCAACGACCGGGTCCCTGGGGGTTCTACGGGGTGCCTGGGGGGAGTTGGGGGGCCAACAGAGGAGAGGGGGATCCGCACGAAACTGTGCAGGGCGGGTCGCCGGCCATTCGAAGGATTCGACACGACGCGGCCCGAGGCCTCGATGGCCACGGGGTCGAGCGCGACGCCACGGTCCAGCGGCAAAGTTGCTGGAGACATCACGGGGGCCGCAGGCAGGAAGGTGCACGGTGCCGACCTGGCCGGTCCACGACGATGACGACCAGGCCCGGGCCATGGTAGAGTTCGAGCAACTCCGGGGTGCTCCCGAGGGCAGCTCTGAGGCACACACGCTCGGAGTGCGCGTGACCCCGGTGGCTGCCGGCGAGCCGGAACACCGCCCCGGCGCATCACCCGCCTCCATCGAGACCATCCGAGTCCTCCTGGAGTCGCCGGCACGGGTGGATCGCCGCACGAGGAGAGGCATGTCGCGCATCGGCCGAAACGACCCTTGCCCGTGTGGAAGCGGTCGGAAGTACAAGAAGTGCTGCGGACCGACCGCGAGCGGCGCGGCCATCTCGCCGGGGGACCGGACCAGGGCCTGGGAGGCAATCCGGAGTCTCCTCGACGCACCGGGATGGGCCAGCAGGCACGCGGAGGCGGAGGGCGTCTTCTTCGCCGAGGGCCCCGGGCTGGCCGACCTCCCCACCCCCGGGATGGCGGAGATGGCCGACGACGCGTTCCAGGCCTGGCTCGCGTTCGACTGGCGGCTGCTCGACGGCTGGCGGCCGGTGGACCACCTGCTCGCCGGGTCGGCCCTGGGCCCGGGCGAGCGCACCTACCTGCAGCGCCTGGCCTCCGCACGCATGCGGGCCTACGAGGTCGTCGCGGTGCGCCCCGGCGAGTCGGTGACCTTGCGCGAGATCCTCGACGGCGGCACGGTGACGGTCCGGGAGCGCACAGGGTCACAGTCGCTGCGGCGGTTCGCAATCCTGGCGGCACGGGTCAACCCGCTCGGCCCCTCGGGAGGGCCAGAGCTGGACGGCGGCCTGTTCCCCTTGTCCCCGCAGGACGGTGCGCCGGGACTGGCGATGGCGTTGCGCCACGGGCTCGGCGAGTGGCGCCAGGACCATCCGGACCTGGCGGAGAGCGAGTTCTGGGCGACGATGCCGCCCCGCTTCTACGGCGAGTGGACCCGGCCGCTGACTCACCGCCCGCAGCTCCAGACCACCGACGGCGAGGAGATGGTCCTCGCCGTGAGCCGGTTCGCCGTGCTCGACCGGGACCGGCTCGTGGCGGCGCTCGAGGCGGCGGACGGCCTCGAGCGGCAGGAGGACGGGGAGAGCTATCGCTGGAGCGCGCCGCTCCGACCCGACGGGACGACCGTCTTGTGGGGTACCTTCCGCCTACAAGGCGAGCTCCTGCTGTACGAAGGGCTCTCCCGGGAGCGCGCGGCCCGGGCCCAGCAGCTCCTGGAGCAGATCGCCCCAGGGGCGGTGCGCCACCGCGCCACCCAGCTCCGGGATCCGTGGCAGGCGGCGCTCGAGCAGGCAGATCGGCCTGTGCCGAAACCTGTCCCGCACGACGACGCGCTGGATCAGTTCACCGCCGCCCACCTGGAGGCCTACTACCGCCGCTGGGTCGACGAACCGGTCCCCGCGCTCGACGGAGCCACGCCCCGCGTCGCGGCGCGGTCGAGCACGCTGCGCCCCCGGCTCGTCGCGCTGCTCAAAGAGTTCGAGCTGGCCTACCAGCGGGCGCTGGGCATGGACGCGCCGGGCTACGATCCGACGCCGCTCTGGGAGGAGCTCGGAATCGCCGGGGAGCCGGATGCACCCAGCCGGGAGCCTGGCCCGCTGCCTGTCGGCGCCGAGGCGATGCTCCGGCTCCTGCCCGAGCTCGGGGATCTCGCGGTGGCGCTCGCCACGCGGGTCCGAGCCAGAGCCGATTTCGACCTGGCGACCGTCGTCGGCCCCGAGGAGCTTTCCCGTGATCTGGCGGTGCAGCGCTTCCTGCGCGGCCGGGCCGAGGCCGAGGCCCGTCGCGGCGTGCCGCCGGAAGACGCCGTCGCCGACGCCAACCTGCTCGGCGAGCACCTCGCCGCCATCGTCAACTGGGAGCTCCACCACCGCCAGACCTTCTGGGTCGAGGAGTCGCTGGCCTGGCAGCTCGACCACACCACGCTCGACATCGAGGCGGACGCCTTGCGCCCGCCCTTCGCCGCGTTCGCCATCGTCTTCGACGACCGCTACACCCTCGGCCTCGGCGAGCGGCTGCTGGGCCAGGAGCCCGGGACGCACCGCGGCCGGATGCTGAAGGTGCTGACCGCGCACGTCACGCAGGTCCCACGGCCGGACGGGCGGATCCTCCGGCTGGCCTTCACCTTCGACGCCCGAGATGGGCAGCGACCCTATCTGGTCGGCCGCGACCTCTGGCTCGAGCCCGGCGCGCGGCTCGACGCCATCCTGGAGAGCCGGGCGCCCGACGCGGAGCAGGCCCCGGGGGACCCGTTCTTCACCTCGCCGCGCCTGCGCCGGCTCGTGCACCTCGTGATCAACGCGATCCTCTACGCCACCAGCCCGGGCGTGGCCGCGGAAAGAGGGGGCCGGGAGGAGCCCCGGGCCGGGAGGAAGCCGACGGTCGCCGCGCCGCCGTCCGAACACGTCTACCGGCTGCCCGGGCGCATCCCCATCTCCCGGCTCCGCCAGCTCCAGTCGGTCGAGCGCGGCCCCGGGGGCGGGAGCCTGATGCACCGCTACCTGGTGCGGGGCCACTGGCGTCGTGCCGCGCCGAAGTACAAGGACCAGCGCCTGCGGTGGATCGAGCCGTACTGGAAGGGTCCCGACCTCGCCCTGGTCATCGAGCGGGAGTACCAGCTCGTGCCTTGAGTCGGCACCAGAGTCGGGGACACGCAGGGCGGGATGTGCGCGGCTCAGCGGGGCTGTTGACGGATCAGGAGCTGGAGACAAGGCTTCGCCAGCTCGAGCTGTGCGTGCGGCCGTCCGCTCCTGTATAGATGCACAGCCGGCGGGCCTCGGCTGCCAGGCCGGCGTCGTAGCCGACGGCCGTGGTCGGCTTGTTCATGGCGTCCTCCCGCTCAGCAGCTCACCCCGAAGGTGCTCCGCCGCTTCCCGGGCCCGCTCCGGGTGGCCACGCAGGTCCGCGTGACCCTCATGCGCTACGGGACGCGCTCCTGGCATGGCGAACCGCCGTGGGAGTGGCTCCGGAGGAGCGTCTTGCAGAAGGTGCGGCAGGACCCGAGGTGAGCTACTCGGAGGGCTGGTCCGGCTCCGGGAGATGCATCCGGGCCCGAGCGTTCCCCCTCGGCACGTCTGGATGGTGGATTGAGGGGTTCCCAGGAGGACGCCCTCGAGCACCGGCGACCAGCACGTCACTGCCTTGCCTGCCCCACGGCTGGCTGCCCCCGCACCCTGGAGTCGGCAGGCGCACCAGCGGGCCCTGATGCTGCGGCGACGCTGCCCCCACTGTGCCGAGCGGGTACCTGCACCCCTGCTGCTGCGCCACGCGGCCTGCCCCGAGTGCGGAGGAGGCCTGGACTGGCCCCGGGTCACGGACGCGGCCTCCATCGGTCAGGCGCTGCTCGACGAGTGGCAGCGGCGACGCTGGTGGGCGTAGGACCCTGTCCGAAATTGCCTTGGCATTCGGTCGCCGCTGCATCCCCGCCAGCGGCGTCACGGGGCCCCCGCCTCCCTCGACGGGCATCCAGGAGCGGTCGCGCTCGCCACGGGGCTGACGGGGTTCTTGCCCATCGTGCCGATCCTGCTGGCCGTGATCGCGATGATCATCCTGCGCTATGCGCTGCTCCGGGAGCCGCTGGGCTGGTTCTCCCCGGCGCGTCGGCTGACCAGCCGGCTGATGCTCGGCCAGTGGCTCGCCCTGAGCAGCCTGCTGGCGCTGGGCCTGCTCGCGTTCTGCACACTGCTGCCCGAAGCCAACTTCGTGCTGAACGCGGTGGTCTGCCTGACCGCGACCGCGCTCTTCGTGGAGGTGGCTTTGCTGTTCTTGCGCGGCCGCATCGAGCGCGAGGTCGCGGCCGGTGGGAAACTCCAGGTCTGGGAATGGCTGCTCCCGCTGCTCCGCATCGTGGGAGTGGCCACCGTGGCCGCGGCCTCCGCGGTGGCCCTCGCCCTGCTGATCGTCGGAACGCATTCTACCACGGTCGGACGATGGCAGAGGTCGAGCGCCTCTGGGGAACTCCCCCGGGCAGCCCCGAGGCGGAGCAGCGAGTCGCTACTCCCGGCTCGCGACATCGCCGCCGAGGTAGCCGAGTACCTCGGTAGGGCTGAAGACGCCGACCCCGTCCCCGGTGCTGCGGGCGGGAGGCCGCTCGAGCCAGAGCCCCAGGCAGAGGGTCCGCCCGGCCGTCGTGGGCAGGCGCGCGGCCCGCGCACGCAGCTCGGCGGTCAGCCGCGCGACGTCTGCCTTCATGCCCCACTTGACCTCGCCGACGAGCAGGGCTGTCTCGTCCTCGCTCTCGGCGACCACGTCGAACTCGACCGGCTTGCCGTCGGTGCCCGCACCCCACCAGGACGCCGCAGGCTTCCAGCGCCGACCGAGCCACTCGCCGCGGGGGATGCTCGCCCGCACGAGCTCCTCCCAGTGGCTCGCCACGTGGTGCGAGAAGCTGCCCCAAATCTTCAGGGCCACCGCGTCCACCTGCCCCGCCTCCAGCCGGGAGCGCTCCGGCTCGACGAACGCGAACCAGAAGCGGAGGAAGGGGTCGGCGATGCGGTACAGCGTGCGCTTGGCGTCCCGGGTCGAGGTGCCCCAGGGCAGGTCCCGCCGCACCAAGCCCAGCTCGAGGAGGCGCTGCATCGGCCGGGACAGCGACGTGGCGGGCTTGCCCAGGCGACCGGCGATCTCGGACAGCCGGTGGCAGCCGCGGCCGACCAGGCTGAGGATGGACGCAGCCTGGGTGGTCTCGCGCAGATCGTCGAGCAGGAGCGTCGCCGGCTCCTCGTGCAGCACGCCCAGGGGGCTGAGGATCAGCTCCCGCACGGCCCTGGTCAGGTCGGGGAAGTCGGCTGCCAGCTCCCAGTACCGGGGAATGCCGCCCCACACCGCCCAGGACTCGATGACCCGGGCGTCGTCCTCCAGGGCGAGCGCGCGCCGGAGCCAGCCGGCCTCGAGCGGCAGGAGGCGGAGGATCTCCGCGGCCCGGCCGAACAGCGGCGCGCTCCGGTCCAGGACCAGGCCGAGCATCATGCGCTGCGACGATCCGGTGAGCACCAGGTGCGGCCCGGCCGTGTCCTGGCGGTCGAGCCGCTTCTGCAGCAGGCTCGGCAGCTCCGGCGCCTGCGCGACCAGCGCGGGGAACTCGTCGATGGCCAGCACGGACCCGGCCGGCGCCTGGTACCACCAGCGCTGGAGCAGCGCGTCCCAGTCGGGATACAGCACCCGCCCAAAGCCCGGCAGCTCGCGGTCGATCTCCTGCGCCAGCCCGACCCGTTGCAGCGACGCGTCCCGGTCGTCGGCCACGTAGTACACGGTGCGCTCCGCAGGCAGCACCTCGCGCAGCAGGCGGGACTTACCGGTGCGGCGACGACCGTAGACCGCGGCCAGGGACGCCTCTGGCCGGCCAAAGAAGCGCCGCAGGCGGGCGGACTCGGCCTCACGGTCCAGAAACGGCAGCTTCATCCCGGCACCTCCGGCAGCATCCAGAAGAGATCATGTCGCAGAAACATTATGTCGTAAAGACATAATTGGCGCCGAGTGCCCGGACGGCAGCCGAGCAGCCCCCGGGGACGAGGGCCACGCTCCTGCGCCCCATGTGCCCACGACACACGCTCCCACGAGCACGGGCACGCGCACGCTCACCCGGCACGACCAAGCTGTCTCCGGGCCACGGCCTGCGGCCGAAATGACAGGTCCGTGCCGAGCGGGGCGGGCGGGCCGGACGCAAGGGGCCCGGCCACGATCTCGAAGACCCACTTCTGACTTCTGAACGCGAAGATGTGCAGGCCAGGGGGAGGCTCGGAGCTCTTCAGCTCAGCCGCTCGCTGTCAGCCCGAGACTCGGGTGGAAGGCCCGGGGTGGCAATCAGGGCTGCCAACAACCGCCCCTGGCCAGCGTCGGCCGATTGCGAACCGAATCCACAGAATCTCGTAACCATTCAGAAACTCTACCGAATCAGCGGTACCCGGAGCGGGACTCGAACCCGCATGCCTTGCGGCGGAGGATTTTAAGCGCGGACTTTAGGGGACGTAGGTAGAAGAGAAACAAAGGAAATCAGCACGTTGCGCTTGCCAACGACCGGGTCCCTGGGGGTTCTACGGGGTGCCTGGGGGGTGTTGGGGGGACAACGAGGAGAGGGGGCCAGCCGGGAACTGAGCAGGGCGGGTCGCCGGCCATTCGAAGGATTCGACACGACGCGGCCCGGGGCCTCGACGGCCACGGGGTCGAGCGCTACGCCACGGTCCAGCGGCAAAGTTGCTGGAGACATCACAGGGGCCGCAGGCAGGAAGGTGAACGGTGCCGACCTGGCCGGTCCACGACGATGACGACCAGGCCCGGGCCATGGTAGAGTTCGAGCAGCTCCGGGGTGCTCCCGAGGGCAGCTCTGAGGCACACACGCTCGGAGTGCGCGTCACCCCGGTGGCTGCTGGCGAGCCGGAACACCGCCCCGGCGCATCACCCGCCTCCATCGAGACCATCCGAGTCCTCCTGGAGTCGCCGGCACGGGTGGATCGCCGCACGAGGAGAGGTATGTCGCGCATCGGCCGAAACGACCCTTGCCCGTGTGGAAGCGGCCGGAAGTACAAGAAGTGCTGCGGACCGACCGCGAGCGGCGCGGCCATCTCGCCGGGGGACCGGACCAGGGCCTGGGAGGCGGTCCGGAGTCTCCTCGACGCACCGGGATGGGCCAGCAAGCGCGCGGAGGCGGAGGGCGTCTTCTTCGCCGAGGGCCCCGGGCTGGCCGACCTCCCCACCCCCGGGATGGCGGAGATGGCCGACGACGCGTTCCAGGCCTGGCTCGCCTTCGACTGGCGGCTGCTCGACGGCTGGCGGCCGGTGGACCACCTGCTCGCCGGGTCGGCCCTGGGCCCGGGCGAGCGCACCTACCTGCAGCGCCTGGCCTCCGCACGGATGCGGGCCTACGAGGTCGTCGCGGTGCGCCCCGGCGAGTCGGTGACCTTGCGCGAGATCCTCGACGGCGGCACGGTGACGGTCCGGGAGCGCACAGGGTCACAGTCGCTGCGGCGGTTCGCAATCCTGGCGGCACGGGTCAACCCGCTCGGCCCCTCGGGAGGGCCAGAGCTGGACGGCGGCCTGTTCCCCTTGTCCCCGCAGGACGGTGCGCCGGGACTGGCGATGGCGTTGCGCCACGGGCTCGGCGAGTGGCGCCAGGACCATCCGGACCTGGCGGAGAGCGAGTTCTGGGCGACGATGCCGCCCCGCTTCTACGGCGAGTGGACCCGGCCGCTGACTCACCGCCCGCAGCTCCAGACCACCGACGGCGAGGAGATGGTCCTCGCCGTGAGCCGGTTCGCCGTGCTCGACCGGGACCGGCTCGTGGCGGCGCTCGAGGCGGCGGACGGCCTCGAGCGGCAGGAGGACGGGGAGAGCTATCGCTGGAGCGCGCCGCTCCGACCCGACGGGACGACCGTCTTGTGGGGTACCTTCCGCCTACAAGGCGAGCTCCTGCTGTACGAAGGGCTCTCCCGGGAGCGCGCGGCCCGGGCCCAGCAGCTCCTGGAGCAGATCGCCCCAGGGGCGGTGCGCCACCGCGCCACCCAGCTCCGGGATCCGTGGCAGGCGGCGCTCGAGCAGGCAGATCGGCCTGTGCCGAAACCTGTCCCGCACGACGACGCGCTGGATCAGTTCACCGCCGCCCACCTGGAGGCCTACTACCGCCGCTGGGTCGACGAACCGGTCCCCGCGCTCGACGGAGCCACGCCCCGCGTCGCGGCGCGGTCGAGCACGCTGCGCCCCCGGCTCGTCGCGCTGCTCAAAGAGTTCGAGCTGGCCTACCAGCGGGCGCTGGGCATGGACGCGCCGGGCTACGATCCGACGCCGCTCTGGGAGGAGCTCGGAATCGCCGGGGAGCCGGATGCACCCAGCCGGGAGCCTGGCCCGCTGCCTGTCGGCGCCGAGGCGATGCTCCGGCTCCTGCCCGAGCTCGGGGATCTCGCGGTGGCGCTCGCCACGCGGGTCCGAGCCAGAGCCGATTTCGACCTGGCGACCGTCGTCGGCCCCGAGGAGCTTTCCCGTGATCTGGCGGTGCAGCGCTTCCTGCGCGGCCGGGCCGAGGCCGAGGCCCGTCGCGGCGTGCCGCCGGAAGACGCCGTCGCCGACGCCAACCTGCTCGGCGAGCACCTCGCCGCCATCGTCAACTGGGAGCTCCACCACCGCCAGACCTTCTGGGTCGAGGAGTCGCTGGCCTGGCAGCTCGACCACACCACGCTCGACATCGAGGCGGACGCCTTGCGCCCGCCCTTCGCCGCGTTCGCCATCGTCTTCGACGACCGCTACACCCTCGGCCTCGGCGAGCGGCTGCTGGGCCAGGAGCCCGGGACGCACCGCGGCCGGATGCTGAAGGTGCTGACCGCGCACGTCACGCAGGTCCCACGGCCGGACGGGCGGATCCTCCGGCTGGCCTTCACCTTCGACGCCCGAGATGGGCAGCGACCCTATCTGGTCGGCCGCGACCTCTGGCTCGAGCCCGGCGCGCGGCTCGACGCCATCCTGGAGAGCCGGGCGCCCGACGCGGAGCAGGCCCCGGGGGACCCGTTCTTCACCTCGCCGCGCCTGCGCCGGCTCGTGCACCTCGTGATCAACGCGATCCTCTACGCCACCAGCCCGGGCGTGGCCGCGGAAAGAGGGGGCCGGGAGGAGCCCCGGGCCGGGAGGAAGCCGACGGTCGCCGCGCCGCCGTCCGAACACGTCTACCGGCTGCCCGGGCGCATCCCCATCTCCCGGCTCCGCCAGCTCCAGTCGGTCGAGCGCGGCCCCGGGGGCGGGAGCCTGATGCACCGCTACCTGGTGCGGGGCCACTGGCGTCGTGCCGCGCCGAAGTACAAGGACCAGCGCCTGCGGTGGATCGAGCCGTACTGGAAGGGTCCCGACCTCGCCCTGGTCATCGAGCGGGAGTACCAGCTCGTGCCTTGAGTCGGCACCAGAGTCGGGGACACGCAGGGCGGGATGTGCGCGGTTCCAGACCTCCTGAAATCGCCCCTCCGCCCCCGCTCCATCCCTGCCCGAGGGGTCCGCAGCTGCGGACCGAAACCTGTCCGCCGTTTGGCACTTCGCTGCCAGCGACCGGACAGACGGCTCTTTGGCTCGAGCAGCTACCCCTGGCTCGCGACCTCGCCGCCGAGGCAACGGAGCACCTCGGTAGGGCCGAAGACGCCGACCCCATCCCCGATATTGCGGACCGGAGGCCGCTCGAGCCAGAGGCCCAGGCAGAGGGTCCTACGCTGCGCATAGGATCTTTCAAGGCCCTTTCGCTACCCGGTCAAGATAGCCCGGAGGTTGCCAGGGTGTCGAGCGCGGGGTCGGCGCGGGGTCGTGGCGCGGGGCCGTGCTCGTCCTGCCCGCGAGCCGTG
>JAVEVO010000121.1:0-20363 GCA_034005005.1 Myxococcota bacterium | reverse complement strand
TTGATCGAGAGCGTCGCCGAGTTGGCCAGCCAGAAACCGTAGAGAGGAGAGCGATGGAGGGGTTCGCAAACGAAGACCCTCGTTCCTGGCAGCGTTCCGGGATCACCCGGCGTGTGCCTCCAGTGCGAGCAAGTAGGTCGATCGTCAAGAAGACCGCGCTGCGTCAAGTGCTCCTGGGCGTGGTCGCCGCTGCCTGCATGGCTTCCTGGATGGAGTCTGCGCCGCGGCAGGAAGGGCCTGGCGAAGCTCGTGCGGAGGTCTACGCCCCCTACATCGAGGGCTGGAACGAGGTTCGCACCCCGCAGGGAATCTTCCATCTCTCCCGGCCGATCCGGGTCCAGTTAACGGCAGACGGTTCCCTCTGGGTAGCATGGTGCGAAGAATTCCAGATCCTCGGGCACGGGGAGAGCCCGCCCAGCGCGATCCAGTCTTTCGGTGAAGAATTCGTTGCCGTCTGGGACGGTCTGGCCGATGTTCCGGATGCCGATCTCACCCGTGATGCGCAGGAACTGCGACAGCAGCTAGTCGACCTCGTTCAAGCGATCGGCTGAGACGGTTCATCGCGGCATGCTGCGGAGTTCTCCTTGAGCCCGTTTTCTGCGCACAAGATCCATAACAGCCTGACGAAAAAGGGGTTCCGGGTCGATCAGACTCATCATGAGATGTTCTGGCTCTATGTTGGCGGGAAGAAGACATCCATCCGGACGCGAATCAGTCATGGGGCCAAGGACTATGGGGATTCGCTGCTATCCTGTATGGCCAAGCAGCTTCACCTGATCCGTTCAGAACTCGATGATCTGATCTCGTGTCCTCTCTCGGCAGATGACTACCAGGCTCTGCTGCGGAGCAGGGGCATCTTGAAGGACTAAATCCGCTGGCAGCGCTATCGGTCTCGATGCGCCGCACAAGCTCCGGGAGGAGCAAGCGGGCGAGGGCGAGGGTGAGGGCGAGGGCGAGGGCGAGGGCGAGGGCGCAAGGGGGGAGAGAGGCCCCGCCGACCCGGAAGTCGACGGGGCCCGATCCGCTACCGGGAGCGGACGAGGAAGCAGAAGGCCTGCCGCCCGTAGTCCTCCGCCTGGATCAGCTTGCCGCTCCGCCAGTGGCGGAACGACTTCACGAAGATCCAACGGAACCCTGACGGCGCAGGCCTCTGCCCTCGAGCTGCCTCACACATGGCAGCCTCCTATCCGGCCGCCCTGCAACGCGGACTTGACGGGGATCAAGAGAAGTAGGACATTCCGATTGCTGATGTCGGAGTGTCCGTTTCTCCTGATCCCCGTCAGGTGGGCGGCCGGTGACGGGCTGGCGAAATGCCGGCCCGTTCCGCGTCTGGGGTCGTTCAATTCTGCATTTGCCTCCTTTGCCTGAATTGTCTAGTTAGCCACTTGTCTATTCGCTCTGCCTCTGAAGCAGCCCTACATGCATGGCCACCTCATGTAGGTGCACCATGTCTGCTGTGAATAGGGATCTAAGGAAACCGATCAGGGACGTCAAGCTCTGTGGGATCGATTTCTCACAAAGAAACAAGTGGAAGCGTGAGATCGAGATCAACGAAGCGTGTTCGGAGATGCGGACGAGCAGCGTGGAGATCGCTCGTTTCCGTTCAGATACCCTCGTGCATCTCAAAATACCTTCAACGAAGCCAACGATCGAGCGAAGGGAGATCCAGGTGGGAGCAGCAAGGATCCAGATCCCAGATCTGGCCTGCTACTTCCCCGAGGCGCCTCCCCCCCGGGTCTCCACGGTGACCACGGGAGCGGGGCCGGAGGGGTCGAGGTCGTCCCGGGTCGGCGGGTCGAGGGGCTCGAGGTCGTCCCAGGGGTGGTTCTTCCAGGCGTCCTTGAACCCAGGATGAAACGCTGCGAGCTCCTCCTGGAACTGCTTCCAGTACTGCTCGTTCCGCTTCTTCCACCACTTCGGGACATGGGCCATCATCATCCCGCTGTCTGGGTCCCAGAACATGACCTTGACGAACCGGTTGCCAGCGAGTTCCTGGGAGCTCTTCTCGTGCATGCCGATGTACCGGTCCATCGCTTCTTCGCCCTGGCGCTCCAGCCATCTCCGATCGGCGATGTGCTCACGGATATCGTCTGGGATCGGAAGAAGCATGGCGTCACCTCCGCTCGACGCGCAGCCGAATCTCCTGCACCTCCTTTGCAGAGTAGCCCCTCCCGGCGAGCCTTGCCACCTCCTTCTCGGAGTAGCCGTGAGCGAGGCACACTCGCCAGTGAGCCGCTGCCGCGGCGAGATCGTCCTCATCCGAACCCGACCGGCGGGAGATGGCCCAACCTGTCCGCAGGGACTCGAGCGGTATCTTCTTCTCGACCGTTGTGAGGAGACTCTTGATGTCGCTGCCAGTGCCAAAGATCAGGAATCGCACCTCGAGGCGTCCCCTCGAAGCCTCGACAATGGTTCCGTCGGGTAACTTGTTGCCGGCTTTGACCCAAGCGTCGATCGCGTGGAGCACCTCATTCGTCTTGCCTGCCGGGTAGAGCACGGAGAGCATCGGCACCGGCGACATGGCGCGGTGCATCCAGGCGAGCGCTCTGGCCCACCACTTGGCCGTGCCGTTACCGCTGTCGGGGATCAGCATGGAGAGGAAGACCTCTCGCTGCCGGCGAGCGAGCGCTGCCGCTGCACATGCACCCAGTCCGCGCCGGAAGATCGCTCCCCACCGATCCCGGTACTCGCTCAGGCTGGTGGGCTCCGACCCGCCCTCGTAACCTCCGGCGCCGTGCCGGTGGCGCACATCCAGCGGTGTGGGCTGGACCCTGGCCAGACCTTCGTCGAGGTGGGCATCGAGCTCGTGCAGCCCGGGCCGGTTGCGCAGCGCCCAGTCCGCCTCGACGTCGACGCGGGGGGAGACGCTCTGGCTGTCGCTGGCGTTGATCGCTGTCACCCGCTGCCAGCGGTCCACCCTGGGGTCCTTCTTCGACGGCAGCAGGGTCAGGCCCGGATGGGCCTTCTCCAGCCGCTCGAGCTCCGCGTCGATCCGGTCGGCGACCGCGCAGAAGGCCCGCGCGGTCGCGGCGTCACCGTCCGCCAGCAGCGCCCGGGCCAGCTCCTCGAGCTCGTCGGCGACCGCGAGGATCGCGTCGCTGGCGACCGCCACCCGGTAGCTCCGGACCATGGCCAGCAGCCGGAGGGCCTCCTGGTCCATGGCGGTCGGCAGCGCCCGGTGGTCGGCCAGGGCCCTGGCCAGCACGGCCGAGGTCTCGTCCAGCGCGGCAGCTCGCTCCCGGAGCCAGCCGGACAGGCCGCTCGCCCCGGGGGAGAGCGCCTGGGCGCCAGCCCGGAGCTGGGACGCGACATCGGGGAGGGTCAGGGGAGAGGCCGGGGAGGTCACGGCCGGACGTGGAGGCAGTCGATGGTCTGCTGGGCACCGGAGAGGTAGGTACCGGTGTAGTCCCCGCTGATGTCGAGCTTGGCGAAGATCTCCTCGCCTGCGGCCAACTCGAAGGGCGCGGTCACATTGATGGTGCACCAGCCGTCGTAGGTGCTCGCGGTGATGCTCAGGAGGGTCGCCTCGTTGACCGGGATCTCGGTGGCGTCGGCCCCGGGAGCGGCGAGGTGGAACAGCTTGAATTCGAGGCTGGCGGCCACCGGATTCGGCGCGACGAGGTGGACGAGCACTGCGAAGGAGAGCAGCCGGCTACCGGTGGGCACGCGCAGGGGGATCAGCAGGGCGCCATGGGTCGTGGTGTTGCCGCCGGGAAACCACATCGGGAACACGTCCATGCCGTTGGCCGCGTAGTAGTCCCACAGCTCGTCCCCGGAGAGGCCGTAGGTGTCATGCCGCCACGTCATGGTCGGCACGGCTTCGGTGAAGGTCTTGCGGCTCTGGTAGGTGTACTCCCCGAGGGTCGACAGCTCGCCGGCGGCGGACAGGCGCGCGGCCTCGGTCCCGCCGATCTGGACGACCAGGTCGAGGCCGGCGCCGCCGTTGATGTTGAGGTCACCGCCGAAGGCCGACAGCGCCCAGTGGGCCACGCCGAGCAGGTCGAGGATCTGCACCGTCCAGGGCTGGATCAGGGTGTGCCGCCCCGGGTTCGTGCTCCCCGGCCCCTCGTGCTCCACGTCGAACGCGTCACCCCGCTGCTTGACGAGCTCGAGCAGGCTCACGGGCTTCTGCAGGTCCAGCGCCACGGAGTGGGCGGTCTGGTCCCGCAGGGGGCCGCAGAGCACGGTCACCGGGACGCCCGCGCTCCAGGAGCTGCACCGTCGCACCGGGAACCAGGTGGCGTCGGGCGGCGCAGCGCCGGGGGCGAGGGCCAGGTAGGTCAGGGTGTCCCGGTCCACCATCTCCTTGGCCTGGATCGTCTCGCCCACCCCAGGGGTGTAGATGACGACGTTGTCGACGTCGGTGGCCAACGTCGCCTTCTGCGCCCAGATCACGAAGGGGGCAGCGGGGGCGAAGACCGCGAGGTCGATGGGGTCGGAGTCGGTGAGCAGCTCGAGCAGGGTGCCGTCCGGGTCCAGCGCGAGGCTGCGGGTGACGCCGACGCTGCCCGCGAGCACGAGGGAGGTCGTGCCCGGATCGTAGGTCGGCGTGAAGCCCGAGAGCGCGCCGGCCGCTGCCCCGGGGAGCGCGGGGGAGTCAGTGCGGCGCAACGCGGCCAGGGCGTCGAGCTGCAGGCCGTCCTCCGCGTGGCCCTGGATGGCCTCGAAGTGCTTCTGGTCGACCCGCAGGCCGCGGTACAGCTTGGTCTTGTTCATCGAGGGCTCCTTACAGCAGCGTCACGAGGGTCGCGCTCGAGCGCAGAACCCGGTTGACGGGCACGTAGACGTCGGCCGCGGGCGTCACCAGCCGCACGTTCACCACGGCCGCGACCTTCATGGCCGCGTCCACGAGCCGGGCGACGTACAGGGGCTGGCCGATGTCGAGGCCGTTGACCACGCCGAGCAGGGCGGTGGTCAGCTCGTCGGCCGCGGCCGCGAGGTCCGCGTCGCTCAGGCCGCCCTGCCAGGTGACGTCGAGCTGCAGGGGGATGTCCTGGTCGACCGCGGGCAGGGCCCGGACCACCGTGCCCGCAGCCCGGCAACCGGGCGTCGTGGTGAGGTCGTAGGGGTCGCCGTCGAGCAGCCGCTGCACGTCCGCGACCAGGCCGGTGTAGTAGGTGTAGCCGCCCGCATGGACGTGGTCGCCCGCGGCGAGCGGTACGGCGAGCCGGATCTGCCCCCAGGCCGGCTCCACCACGTAGTCACCCGCTGCCAGCAGCAGGGTACTCGGCAGCCCGAAGGCCGGCACGAGGAAGAGGCTCGTCGGCACGTCCCGGATCGCGGTGTGCGCCAGGTAGAGCACGGTCTCCCCCGCGGGCGCGGACTCCAGCAGCAGTTCGCCAGCCGGCACGAGGGTGGACACGTCGAGCTCGCCGGTGCCGTCGTCGAGCCACAGATCGGCCCGGGGCGGGGTCTCCACGAGCTTCAGGAAGCGGGCCTGCTGCCCGGCGGGGTTGGTGTAAGCCCGGACCAGGGTGTCCAGGGCCGCGGGGTTGCAGCGGGCCAGGGAGCGGCACCGCTGCCGCACCCGGTTGCGCAGGGACGCGTCGCTCTCCTGGTCGAGGCCGCCGGTGGCCGGCGTCGGGTTGGTCACCGCGACGATCCGGGGCGGGGGGCTCTTGAGCACCGTCAGGGTACCGACGCCGCAGTTGCCCGCGGCCCCCGCGGTCTGGGCGACCACCGCCACCGTGTTCGAGGTCAGGCTCCCGTCCGGCACCGTGGCCGCGGCCGTGGTGGCGTACAGCGCCCCGTCGCTGGCCCGGGCGACGATCTGCCCCACGGGGACCACCGTCGCCCCCACGGTGTCGCCCGCGGCCCGGGAGAAGCGCGCAGTAGCGACAGCCTGTGTCGCAGCCTGCCGGGCGAGGCTGTCGGGGAGCGCCTCCGCGGCTCGCTCGTCGAGGTCCTCGCCGACGCAGCGGTCGAGGTCGCCGAGGTTGGCCACCTGCTGCATCCCCTGCTCCGCCCGGGCCAGGCTGCGGGCCACGGAACACAGCAGCTCGACCAGGACGCCGCCCTCGTAGAGGTCGGTGAGCTCGGTGTAGGCGAGGGCCCGGGCCAGCAGGGACTGGCGGATCTCGGTCTCGGTACGGGGAGTGAACGACACGGCCTCCTCCTCAGGGGGTGCTCCCGGAAAGCGTCGTCTGCTGGCCGCCCACGAGCTGGACGGTGAGCTCGACGTCGGCCTGGTCCCCGGCGTCGGTCAGGATGGGCGAGGTGACGTCGGCCACCCGGGGATCCCGCTGCACCTGCTCCACGGTCCACGAGAGCAGCCAGGCGCCGAGGGTGGTGCTGTCCTCGCCCACGAGCGGCGGGATGCCGAGCCCGGGGAACAGGGCGTGGCCCCCCAGGGGCGTGGCGATCCGCCGCTGCAGGGCGTCGGTGACGTTGTCCTGGCCGGCCCGCAGGGCGAGGTCGTCCAGCTCCGCGCCGCCCCGGGAGACCGCGACCAGGTCGTCGCCGGCGAGCTGCAGGTCGACCCCGTAGAGCGCGGCGTCGCTGCCCCAGCTCGTGCCCGCGGCGGTGCCGTCCGCGTCGGGGCCCGCGTCTTCGGGGAGCAGCAGCCAGCCGCCCGGCCGCACGGTGCCCGGCAGGCCGCTGTTGCTGAGGTAGGGGGGCGCGAGCCCGTTGAGCTCGGCGATCTCCCCGGCCCGGCCTGGGTCGGCCAGCCGCCGGGAGGCGATGGCCTCGAGGCTCTCGCCGGCTCGCACCAGGTGGGTCTGGTAACCCACGGCCGTGCCCGTAACGCCCACGGGGAGCACGGTCGAGCGCAAGGCGAGGTAGAGCCGCTCGGCGGCCTGCTGCTGGGAGTCGAGCGCGATCTGCAGGTTGGAGAGGGTCGCGGCCACGGGTTCCCGCGCGGCCTGCGTCAGGAAGGCCACCTGCTCCGCGACCGCGAGGCGGAGGTTCTCCGCCGCCCGAAACGCCTCGAGGACCAGGTCCGCGGGCAGCCGGCGCAGAGCCGTGAGGTCCGTCGAGGCCTGGAGGATCTGCTGGGTGGCCGCCCGGAAGATCCGGAGCGGCTCGGTGAAGAGGCGCACGAGCGTCGCCGCCTGCCCGGTGAGGTCCGCCAGGAGAGCCGACGCGAGGGCGAAGGACTCGCTGAGGTCGTTGGCATGCTGCAGGGCGCCCGCGGTGCGGGAGATCACCTCGCCGAAGAAGCCGGTCGCCTTCTCGGGCCGGTCCGCCTCGGCCACGGTCTCGAAGGCCAGCTCGTAGCGGAAGGTCGTGCGGTGCTGCGGGTCCTGGATCGCGGTGAAGCGCTGCGGCTCGACGACGTAGTGCAGGTCCCGGTCGAAGTAGCGCAGGACGAGCTCCACCTCCTGGCCGGTCTGGGCCCCGGCGAGCGGCGAGCGGGCCGCGCGCCGGAGGTAGTCCTCGAGGAACCGGTGCAGCTCCTCGAAGAGCTGCCGGGAGGGCAGGAAGCGGGTCTCGCCGGCTGCGGTGGTGCCGACCCGGGACACGCGCCCGACCTCCCCCTGGAAGGTGATGCGGCGCACCCGGGGGCCGGAGTGCTCCCGGACCACGCCACCCTGGGTGCGGGTGATCACCGTGGAGGGGTCGAGCTCCAGCCGCGCGTCCGTGGGCGGCAGGGGGAGCCGGAACGCGGCGAGGAGCCCCGAGGGGGAGCCGGCTGCGACAGGATTCGTCGCAGCAGCCGACGCGGCCGATCGCACCTGCCGCAGCTCGAGCAGCAGGAAGGGGGCGGAGAGCGCGCCGCCCACCGCGTTGCCCACCGTGGAGCGCAGGGTGCTCGTCCAGCTCCCCATCAGAGGATCCTCCCGGCCGCGAGGGTGCCAGTCCCGGGGCCGGAGACCCCGGCGCCGACGGTCACCGCGGAGACGGAGGCCACGACCACGTCGCCGGCGACGACCGCGTTCTGCTGCAGCTCCGCGACCACGGCCGCGGCGAGCGCGTCGACGACCGGCTGGAGGAACAACTCGAGGTTGTCCTTGCCCGTGGGCTTGCTCCCCGCGGGTGCGGCGCTGTAGGCAGCGGCGAGGCTGGCGCCGATCTGGGTGGCCAGCGCGCTGACGCCGACCCGGGCGGCGAGGCTGGCTGCGGTGAGCGCCATGTCAGACCCCCTTCTCGGCCTTGACGACGGAGGAGACGATCGGGTGCGGCGCGCCGGTGAAGGCACAGGTGCACTGGCCGGTGACCACGCCAGGCACGCCGGGCAGGCCGCCGTGGCCGGGGAGCAGCCCGTCTTCGCCCAGGTGCACCTCGTCCGCAACCAGGGAGACCCGGCCGTCCTGGACCAGCAGCCGCCGGGAGCCGGCCACCTGGACCTCGAGGGTGGTCGAGGCGCCGACGTTGAGCAGGATCCGGCCCGCGGGCTGGCCCCCCGGGTCCAGGGCCCGGCCGCCGTTGTCCCGGGGGGCGTCGGTGGTGTCCACGGTGAGGTTGCCGAGCCGGTCGAGCCGGACCTCGGTGCCCTGGTGCCGCAGCACCCGCACCGCGCTGTCGGCCGCGGTGGGCAGCCAGGAGGCCGCCTGCGACGGCAGGGGGCCGAGCACGACGGGCAGGGCCGGGTCGTCATCGACGAAGCCGACGAGCACCCGGTCGCCGTCGAGCTGCTCGGGGGAGTAGCTGTCCCAGCGCGACAGGTCGAAGTCGGTGCACGGCGAGGGCGTCCAGGCGGTGCCGTTGCCCGCGGCGCCCGAGTTGTTCACGGGCACCGCCTGGCAGAGCAGGCCGAAGCGGGGCAGCAGCAGGTCCACCGTGGGCACGCGCAGCGGCGACTCATCGGCCGCCTGGTAGCGGACCACGATGCCCCGGGCCAGGGAGGGGCAGGTGCGACGGGGGGCGCCGCCACGCTGGGTCGAGGTCGAGGCGGAGAGCACGGTGCCGTCGGAGAGGTGAGGCATCACGCGTTCTCCAGTGCTCGGCCGCGAGTGACCGAGAGGACCTGCTGCCAGGTGCGCTCGCCGTCGTCACCGACCTCGAAGCTGGTGTCGAGGCCCTCGCAGTAGAACTCGAGCAGGTCCCTGCCGCTGGTGTCTCGCAGCGCGACTCGGTTGCCGAGGACCGTGGGGGGCAGCGCCTGGCCCACGACCTCGATGCTCCCGTTGAGCAAGTCCGGGGTCTCGAGGTAGGCAGCGACCAACCATCTGGTGAGCCGCTGCGCCTGCTCCAGGGGGTCGAGATCCGGCGGCGACTGGCTGTCCGTCAGGAACCACCCCCGGGTGCCATGCCGGAGGATGCCACGCTGCTCCTCGGTGCTCACGAAGCAGGGGCCATCAGCGGTAGCCAGAACTGCACTCTCAAAGTCGGCCCCCGCGATGGCCGGCGAGACCAGGGCCACGTTGAAACGCTCGAGCCCGCCCTTGCCGAGGTCGAGAGCCGAGACCCGGTCCAGTGCGATCTGCTGGCGACTCAGGTTGCCCCAGTCCTCGGCGGAGAACGGTCGCTTCCGGAAGATCAACACCGGCCGCAGTCGGCAGCTGGCCTCCTCCAGGGTCCAGCCTGGCCAGAGCTCGACCAGGGCCGGGTCGTTCTGGAAGCTGCTGAGGAGCTGCCAGAGGGTCCCGCGCACCCCACCGATCATCGAGAGGCCGCGCCACACCACGCCGTCCACCTCGCTGGCCCCGCCCGTGCTCACCGCCGGCGGTCCCAGGAACCACATCACGTCGGCCAGGGTCCGTCCCGTACCGAACCCCCGGGCCAGCAAGCTCGGGGGGAGCGCCCACTGGAATCGCAGGATGTATGTCAGCAGGTCGGCCAGCAGATCAGCGGTACGTTCTCCGCTGCTGGCGACCGCGGCGAGCCGGCTGGAGATCTCGTTGGCCTCCTCCGGGCTGAAGATGGACCCTGCGTCGAGGCCCGCACTGGAGAGTCGCTGCCAGGTGGAGACCGTGGTGTCGGTGAGCACCTTGGCCCAGCTGCGCCCCCTCAGCGAGAGCACCCACTCCTCGGTGCCGCCGGCCACCTGCATCTTCGCCCGGATCGAGTCCAGGGGGCCGAGCTGCAGCGGCAGGAAGTCTCCCTGGGGGCCGCCGAGGGAGACGCTCACCTCGACCCAGTCGTCATCGGACAGGCCCTCGAGCGCCGCGAGGAGACGGGACCTCGATGGGAGCTTGAGGGTGGCGCCCCAGGAGCTGAAGGGCGGCCCCTGCCGGTCGGCCTGCTGGTAGCCGAGCAGGCTGTCGGAGAGGTCCCAGGGCTCCACCTGGTCGTGCCGGTGGACCAGCAGCCGCAGCCAGGGGGACACCGAACGGGCCGAGGACGAGCGCTTGGCCTGGACGATCGAGCGGTAGCCGGACATCAGAAGAGGCTCCTGAAGGCTCCGCTGAAGTCCTCCACCATGCTCCCGGAGCCGGGCTTGCGCCTCCCCTGGGGGCCCTTCGGCCGTGTCGGCTCCTGAAAGATTTTCCGGATATCTTCTGCCGCCTTGCCCAGCGCCTGCGTCATGTTGATGGTCTCCTCGATCATCGTCGACGCGGCTTCACCGAACGAGAACAACACCCCTTCCATCTTGTCCTGGCTGTCGAGCATCCGGATGTAGGCGCCGTGGTCTTCCGCCATGGCATTTGCGGCCCGGGCGTACCTCCGGCCCTCGTAGTCCAGCTCGAGCGAACGGCCGTCGATGTAGGAGGAGATCTGGCCGGTGGGCCTGCCCATCGCGCCGCGGCTCACCTCTTCCCTTTCAGGGACTCTCCACTCGCCGTTGGCCAGCAGCCTCCCCTGACGAACGTTGCCGGCTGCAGCCGAGAAGTAGCCTTCGCGCACGACCCCGCGGAGCCCGGCCTGGTCAGCCGCCCCCCGGAGTACCGCGAGGCTCCCCTCCGGACGGGAGCTGGCCTGCTCGAGCCACTCGGCCGCCTCCATGATGTTCGTCACGCCCGGCTGACGCATGGCGTAGGCCAGCAGGAGCCCGCTCTGCGCCTGCTTCGGGAACAGCCCGAGCCCGAAGCCCTGCCCTGCACCCTGCACGGTGCTCTGCAGCCGTTCCTGGGCCGCCAAGCCCTGGAAGCCGCCGAAGGCCTGCTTGTCGATGCCCCGCAACGCGAGCAGGTCCGTGCCGAGGCCGATCTCGTTCCCCTGGATCCCTCGCTCGGCCAGGCGAGCGGTGTTGCCGGCGATGCGTGCCAGGAACTCCTCGGTCCGCCCCGGACCGATCCCCAGGCGGCTGGCGAATCCGCCGAAGAGTTGGGCGAGGCCTGCGGGGCCGAAGCTGCTGCCGGCGAGCCCGCCGCCGGGCTGCAGCAGGCTTGCCACCTGCCCGGTAGTCCCCGGCCCGATCCCGTAGTAGCGCATGAGGTTCAGGACACTGCGTCCCTCTGCCGCGCTGCCTGAACTCCCAGAGGCCCGGAGGTAGTTCTGGAGGGCCGAGGACGCCTCCTGGGGCGAGTAGCCGAAGGACTTGGACGGACCCCAGGTGAGCAGGTCCTCGGCCATGCCTCGGCCGCCCACTGCAGCCAGCGGCGCCATCGCTGCCCGGGTGGCGCTGTACTCTTTGAAAGCCGCCTGTCGGGCGAGATAGCCGCCCGCCATCGCCGCGCCGGCGGAACCCAGAGCGACAGCGCCAACCTGGAGAGCAGCACCCACGCCAGGGCTGGCCGCTCCCACGGCGGAGCCGGCGTTGCCGAGGAGCGATCCCAGACCGCCGCTGCCGCCGGCGAGTAGCGCGGCCGGAGAGCCAGAGCCGGCCACACCGATGGCGCTACCAGCAGCCCTTCCCAGCGAGCGTCCCCACTCACCACCTCTCCCTCCACCCACACCACCGCCAGCGCCACCCCCTCCCCCACCACCCGATCCGCCACCGCCACCCGTGCCGGCACCGCCCCCGCCACTCGCTCCGCCGCCCCCTCCCCTCCCCCCGCCGCCGGTCCCGGTGAGGTCCCGGATGGGCCGGGCGACCTGCGCCAGCTCCTGCAGCTTGGCCTTGAGGCGATCGAGGGTGGCCTCGTCGTAGCCGATCTCGAGGACGGTCTTCTCGCGGCTCTCAGCCACCGCTGCCCTCCGCGAAGAGCTGGCGCTCCAGCTCGTCGATCACCGGGTCGCCGGTCGTGGCCGGCCCGCCGTGGTGCTGGACCGGCGGCTGGGCGTAGGCCTGCAGCCGGACCCAGGCCTCATCGGGGAGGTCGAGCAGCACCTCCTCGATCTGCTCCCAGGGCTGCGGACCCGGGCCGGACGGGGAGCCGCAGCTCCCAGCGCTGGCCGTCGGGCGGCTGGGCAGCCCCTGGGACCGGCACCACCTGAACCAGGGGAGGCTGCGCCGGGCCTGCACCCGGAGAAAGATGCCGTCGAAAAAACTCGGCTTCGTGCCGCGCCACCTCCCCGTAGACCTCCAGCAGCACGTCGGTGCGCTCCTCGAGCACCCGCGGCAGCCAGTCCGGCCGGTCCACCAGGCCGAAGGCCACCGCGACCTGGGCGTCGATGAGCACCCGGGTCTCGGGGTCGAGGCTCTCCCAGGGCAGCCCGCCGGCCAGCCGGGCCCGTGCCCGGCCGAGCCGCAGCCGGTCCTCCGTGCCGAGGATCCGGCTGGTGCAGGTGCCCTCGAGCTGCTGGCCGTCGAAGGTGCGCACCCGCAGCACGAACACGTGATCGCGCTCCATGGGCGCGGCGGGGCCCTCGGCCGCGGTCGGCCCGGGATCGGCCTCGCCGAGCCGGCGGATCTCCTCCAGGGTGCGGGGCTCGCTCATGGCTCACCTCCTCAGCCGCCGAGCTCGGAGCCGAACTTCATCTTCAGGGCGACGAAGGAGCAGTTGGTGCCCACGATGCCCCGGGGGTCGACGCTCCAGGTCGCGGAGGAGATCTTCAGCCCCTCGAGCTGGAAGAGGACGTGCTGGGTGATGGCGTCCTCGACCTGCATCGTCATGGTGGGGAAGTCGACCACCGTGGCCGCGTCGGTGGCTCCGCCGGCGGGGAGCAGCCCCTGGGAGACCAGGTCCTCGTCCACGAGCCGGACGTAGCTCATGTTCCCGGAGACCCGACGCCCGGTGGTAACGTACTCCGCGACGTCCACCTGGCCGAGGACCTCGATGGGGACCTGCTGATCCTCCCGGGTCCCGGAGACCCCGGTGGCCCAGCCCATGGTCTTGTCGCCCACCTTCAGGATGGCTCTGCAGCCGGAGAACACCTGGGACATCTGCCTCACCTCTCAGCCGGCCCCAGCGGGCCCGGCGGCTCAGACCGTGGTCGGGATGCGGACCGCGTGGGCCGTGAAGCGCACAAAGTTCACCGGCTCGATGGGCGCCACCTCGTAGGAGACGTCGTAGGCGTCCCCGAGGTCCTCCACGGAGAGGTTGCGCCAGTCCCGGATGAGCCCGAGGTCCTGGCGGCTCTTCTGGCGGTCCAGCCGGGCCGAGGCCAGCCCGGCCAGCGAGGCCGCGGAGACGTCCGCGTTGGCGCTGCCGATGACCTGCTCGAGGTGCCGTCGCAGGTCCTTGATCGACTCGCCGCAGCTCTCCATCGCGGTGAGCTCGGTGAGGATCGGGTTATCGGCCTGGAGGTAGGTCGTGAGCGACCGCTCCCAGCGCTGGCCCAGGTGATCGCGCCCAAGGAAGAGCAGCCCCGCGGCGAGCAGCTCCTCGCCGTCGTCCACGGGGTTCCAGGTGCTGTCCTGCCGGACGTCGAGGACGTTGGGGTACTTCCAGGTCAAGGGCACGCCCACCGCGGTCCCGGCCTTCATGGCCGCGGCCAGCAGCGCGGCGTACTTCGGGTCGAGCCAGGTGGCCAGCCCCGTGGGGTCGTAGACCTGCACCTCCTGGGCCACCGCGGCGAGGTACTGGCAGTTGAGCGCGGCCAGCTTGCTCTTCACGTTGGTCTTGGTCGTGCTCGCGGGCAGGCCGACGTAGCCCAGCCGCTCGTCCCGACCGAGGCCCCACATGTGCACCAGGTGCAGCCGGAGCTGCTCGTGCACCGCGGCGTCGTCCGAGTCGAGCCAGACCGCGTTGACGAACTGGCTGCGCAGCACGTCCAGGGAGTTGCCCCAGTCGGAGGAGGCCGGCGTGCCGCCGTCGCTGCCCCCGGCCAGGTTGGTGGTGCCCAGGGTCGCGGGGGGCTGGGTCGCACCCGTCGCCCGGTCCGCCTCCACCAGGTCGCTGTCGCGCTCGAGCGCGGTGACGATGGAGTAGACGTCGTGCTTCGGCCCGGCCGCGGCCGCGACGACGTCCGTCGCCGGGGCGAGGCTGTCGAGATCCGCGACGTCGAAGGTCACCGGGTTGAGGGTGGTGACCACCGTCGCGGCGAAGCCGGCCGCGCTCTTGGCGTTGATGCGGTCCACGACCCGCTGGAGCGTGCCGTAGCTCGCCCGGGCGAGGCTGAAGGCCGGGCCGGCGAGGCCCCAGGTCGCCCCGCCGCCCGGGAGGTTGGCCGGGGTGATGGAGGTGACCGCGGTCCAGAGCTTCACGCTGGTGGCCGTATTCCCCCCCGCGGCGATGGTCACCACCTCGGAGGTGGAGCCGTCGGTCGCGGTGCCCGCGATGGTGAAGGTGGTGTCGCCGACCGGGGCGACGCCGCCGGCGAGGGTGAAGACGATGGCCCCGTCGAAGGCCATCTTGTCCGGGACGTAGGCGCCCGCGCCCAGGCCCGTCTTGGTGTAGGCCACCAGCACCCGGGGGTCCGCGACGGGGTTCACCAGCAGGGTCATGGTGGTGGCCTCGGCCCCGGTGTAGCGGACCGTGAAGGCCGTGACCCCGCCGAGGTTGTCGTGGACCTCCGTGATGCCGTCGCCGACGATCGTGAGCTTGTGCGTGCTCGCCACGGTGCCCGCGGCCTTCGCCACGGTGATCCGGTTGCCGCCCGCACCCCACTGCCGGGCCGACAGGGTCACCGACGGTGCCGCCGTCGCGTCGGGTAGGGTGAGGGCCCCCTGGGCCACGGGGTCCAGCGCGCAGTCGACCCGGACCAAGACCACCTGCTGTGCGCCCGCGGGCACCCGGCTGTCCCGGGACGGCGCGAACAGCAGGGAGGCGAGCTGCGGTCCCCGGTCGGGGAGCAGCCGCTTGAGCGCGTTGGCGGTGGCCGCGACGGTGGCGACGTTGGGCTCGAGCTGCTCGAACTCGCCCACCAGGGCAACGACGCCCCGGGCGAGCGCGCCCCCCGAGGCGAGGCCGCTGGTGTCGAGCATGCCATAGACGCCGGGCCGGCGGGTCTGCTGACCGTTGACCAGGATGGAGGACGCGGGCATGGGCCTCTCCTACTCGCCTTCGGGCGCGACGTGCCCGGCGTGGCCGGACACCGTGATGCCAGTGAGGTGCGCGTAGACCTGGGAGCGGGGCGTCGGCAGCACCTCGTAGCCGACGCTGGGCAGCACCAGCTCCCAGACCTGCATCCGGACGAAGATCGACTCGGGCAGGTAGCTCTCGTTGGGCCGCAGGTCGCGACCGCCGCCGTAGGAGACGGCGACCACTCCCTGCTGCAGCAGCCAGGGCACGGAGCCCCGGAGAATGGCTTTGGCGAGCTGGTGGTGGGCCCGGGTCTCCTCGGGGTGCTCGCAGTGGAGGTAGACCCCGACGCTCTGCCGCTCGAGCGCGCCGATCTCCCGGGACCCGTGTGCGCCCAGCGCGGGGTCGATGCTCAGCAGGTTGCCCAGCAGCTCCTGCTCCACCTGCTCGTCGCCCAGCGTCACCGCCCAGATCGGCCAGAGGTCGTCGGCCCGGGCGAAGGCCGGCCGCACCGTGGGCCGGCGGCCGACGAAGCGGGTGCGCATCCGGGCCCGCTCCGCGGCGGGGTAGCTGGCCAGCATCCGGGAGAACAGCGTCGCATCGGCCAGCAGGCTCTGCACCCCGGCCTCGAGCGCGAGGATCACCAGCCGGTCCGCGGACAGGGGCGTGGCCATCAGCCCTCCCCCCCGTGGCTGCCGGTGCCCAGCACCGCGGGCGCCTCCTCGGCGAGGTAGCGCTTGACGTCCGGCAGGAGGCGGGCCGCCGGGACGCCCGGGTGCGTCCAACTGTTGCCGCCCGAGACGGTGCTGCGGATGGTCGCCGGGTTGTCGGAGATCATCCGCCAGGTGGTGTACTGGCTCTGCGTCGCCTTCCGGTAGGTCTTCTCCTGCCGCACCATCCCCGCGTAGATGTCGGTCGTGTGGTGCTCCCGGAGCTTGGGCAGCTTGAAATCGGTGGTGTCGAGCCAGTCGCCCCAGCTCGTGCGGACGTCGCCGAGGGGCGCGGTGCGGGTGGCCTCGAGCTGCCGGGCGCGCTCGGCGAGCTGTCGCCGCAGGGTCTGGACGTAGTCGCCGAGCACGGGCTTGTACGCCTGGCCCATGCTCCGCCGGTCCCCGCCGCCGAGCAGGTGCCGGAAGGGCACGGCCAGGTAGAGGTAGCCCTCCTTGGAGCGCTTGACCGCCTTGACCTTGCCCATGACGAGCAGGGTCTCCCGGAGGTCCCAGGAAGCCTTGCCGTGCTCCAGCGCGTTGGGCCAGACGCCGACGAGGGCGATCTGTGCGGTGGTCCGGCCCGGCCAGCGCACCGGCGTGATCCCCTGCTTGTAGTCCCGGGCGGTGGAGCGTAGCCGCTCGCCGGCCAGGGCGATCCAGCGGGCCCGGCAGAGCGCGGCCAGGGTCGCCACCTTGGCGCGCAGGCCCGCCTGGTCTACTCCCAGGCGGACGGGCAGCTCCCGGGCGAGCTCGGCGAAGGGGATGGCCATCAGGTCCTCCGCTCCCAGTCGAGCTTGGCCAGGGCCCGCACCGGGAGCGGGGAGTACTGCCGGGGCACGGCCTTGCGGTTGTTGGACAGGAACACCGTCGTCGTGTCCCGCAGCGCGTGCGGTTGCTCCATCACGAGGTAGCGCGGGTGGGCGAAGTAGCGCACCGAGTAGCTGCCGCCCACCGGCGGTGCGGTTCCCGCGAGGTCACCCGGGGTCCAGTCGATCCGTCCCTGAGCGTCCACCACGAAGTCCGTGCCGAGCTCGAGCAACGCGCCGGCGGTACCATCGCTGGCTTGCCGGCGCAGCCGCAGCACTGAGCAGCTCACCGGCGTCGGCGTGCCGGAGACCGAGAGGAGCAGACTGCGGCTCGCGACCGGCCAGCGCAGCCGGTCGAGGGTGCCGGTCCGCTTCACCAGGTCCTGCACCACCACCGCGCTGTCGAGCAACGTCAGACGGTCCCGGAACCCGGGCGTCTGCTCCGGCGCCAGGGAGAAGTAGACCAGCCCGAAGCCGAACCGGCCGAAGAGCTCGTAGGGAGCATGGCGCAGCGTGACCGAGGTGACGACCGTCTTGACCTCCAGCCCTGCGTCGTACTCCCAGCCGGTGCCGCCGCAGACCGGGCAGTCGAAGCGCCCCTCCTCCGTGTCGGAGTTCTCCTGACAGGGGCACGGACTGGCCTGCTCCCAGAGCGCACGCAACCCATGGATCGAGATCTCGCCCAGCCAGTCGTCGGGATTGCCGTCCGCGCCGGCCCGGACCTTGGGCGGATAGACCGGCTGCAGGGCAGGCAGCGTCATCAGCCGGCCCTCAGCTCGATGCCATGGTAGTAGTTTCGCACTACCGGCAGCAAGCGCTTGATGTCGTTTTGGTACTGAAGGATACGGGCGCCGTAGCCCGCGTTGGTCGCGCTGGCGGTCGTGGAGACGGCGCTGGTCAGCCCGTCGATGCCGATGCTGCGAGAGGCGACACCAGCGCCCGCGACCAGGTCGCCCGCGGTGTTCAGGGGGAAGCAGCTCGCGTACATGCCGATGAGGTGCAGCACGTCGTCCGCGATGCGGGCAGTGCGGATCGTCCAGGTGCCTCCCGGGGGCAGGTTGGCCGACGTCACCCGGGTGAGGGTCGTCCAGCTCTTGCTGGCGATGACCGGCCCGGTGGTCCCCTCGGGGATCGTCACCGTCTCGACGACCGCGCCGTCGCTGGCGTCGCCGAGGAGAGTGAAGCGGGTCCCGCCCGTGGGCGCGGTCGCGTCCAAGGCGAAGGCCACCAGCCCCCCGAAGTCGTCGTCGGTGGGCGTCCAGGCGCCCACGGGCAGGCCGGACGCCGAGCGGGTGGGGAAGCCGGCCCGGTAGGTCACCTCGTAGTAGCCGGGCAGGGTGCGGGCCCCGTTGCCGAGCCCCGGACCGAGCCAGGGCACGACCCCGAAGCCGGTGACCGCCATCCCCGACACGCTCGACAGGGGGATGAGCTGCACCGCCCCCGCCTCGGGCACGGTCTGGACGATCCACTCGGGCGGCACGGTCAGCAGGGGCTGGTTGGCGTACTTCAGCCGCATGCTGTCGATGTTGATGATCGGCCGCCGGGCAAGGGAGATCCAGGCCCACTGCGCCCACTGCCGGGGGTCCCAGTCGTGCCGCTCGGTGACCGTGCGCTGCTCGATCTCCAGATCGAGGACCCGGGCGGCCCACTGGACTGCGGCTGCGAGGGCGTGGGAGAACAGCTCGTCGGGGTAGGGCGTGCCCGCGTCGTCGGTGAGGTCGACCCCCGTCAGGTAACGCTTGACGAGCCAGTCCTTGGTGAGCGGCAGCGCCATCGGGTCATCCCCGGGCCGGCGACCGGGCGCCGGGCATCAGTAGATCTCCCGGACGTGCACGTCGACCGGCGCGGTGATCGCCCGCAGGGCGAAGGCGCCGGCCGAGAGGGTCTCGGACCAGTAGCCACCTCCCTGGTCGGCTCCGGCCGCGGCGTTGAGGATCTCGCCGAGGGTCCCCCCCGTGGTGGTGATCCCCGCCGCGACCCGGATCCCGGAAGCGACGCCCTGCACCTGCACGCTGAGCAGCAGCCGGCCGGTCCGGGCGGCGATGACCGTGTCCGCCACGTTGGAGACCGTGACCACGCTGTCGACGACCTGGTCGCCGCGGGCCGGCCGGGTCACCCAGGCCAGGTGCAGCCGGTCCAGCAGCCGGGTGAGGATCGTCCCCGGGCTCACGACCTGGTTGTAGCGGTCCGAGGTCTCGCTCACTGTGTCCTCCCGGTGCTACGCTCGGTCACGTCAGAGACCCGTCCAGAGGGGGTTGAAACTAGAAGCCGACCTCGAAGGTGACGACGTCGGTCGCGGACAGCACGGCCGCCGCGCCCTTCTCGGCGAGGGTGAGGGCCCACTCATTGGCGCCGGACTGCACCAGCGCGAGCTGCAGGGTCGCCGGGGAGTAGAACTCGCCCGCGGCCGTGCGGAAGCTGGCCCCGAGCAGCTTGGGCTCGGTGGTCGTGGCGAACGCGCCGATGACGATCTCCTGGGCCGCGCCGGGGGCCGGCGCCATCGTGGTCACGTCCTCGGCGGTGAGGGCGTACTGGCCGATGGAGCGCTGGCTCACGTCGGAGACGGCGCTGCCGACCATCGCCGCGGCGGAGGCCGTGATCCGGGCGCCGCCGACCGTCACCGCCAGGTCGAGGTTGCCCGCTGCCGCGGTCTTGGCGAAGACGTGCACCGTGGTGTCCCGGACGATCGCCCGGACCTGGGACGCGGGCAGGGCGTTGATCTTGGCCGCCAGGCTCGCCGCGCAGAGCGCCGCGGTCCCGCCGGACTGGTCGAACTCGCCAGCACCCGCGCCGCCGGCGCTCGCGGTCCAGGTCTCCAGGGTCGCCCCGGTGCCGATGGTGATGGCGTCGGCGACATCCGCGGCCGCGTCGAAGCGGAAGTAGCCCACCCCGAGGTCGCCGAGGTCCTTGGCGATGGGGCTGGCGAGCTGCGAATCCTTGATTCCGGGCATCTCACTCTCCTTGCCGACCCCCCCGGGTCAGCGGGCTCAGGCGCCCAGGGCGAAGCGGACCTGATCGGTGGCGGCGAGCACCGCACCCGGGTCCCGGAGCAACAGGGCGTAGTTGTTGGTGTTCACCCGGGCGAGGCGGAAGCCCAGGTTGGCGACGCTGTAGAAGCTGCCCGCCGCATCCGCCGCGAGCAGGTTCACCAGCTCCGGGGTGCTGCCCGGGTCCTCGAGGCAGCCGACGACGATCTCGCCGCCCGTCGCGAGCTGGGCCACGTCGGCCGCGGTGACGACGTAGCGGCCGAAGACCACCAGGCGGTCCGCCGCGTCCAGACCGGCGATCATCATCGCCGCGGAGACGGAGCCGTTGCCCAGGGTCTCGGCCAGGCTGAACGCGGTCGCCGCGGTCCGGCCGACGAGGATGACGGTGGTGCCGTCGGTCGCGACCAGCGCGTCGACGTCCGCCCCGGTGTCGGTGTTGATGGCCAACGCCAAGGCCGTGGCCGACTGGGCCGCGGAGTTGCCGCCGGAGATGTCCACCGCCACGTCACCGGTGATGGCGCCGCCGGTGTCGTACTCGTAGACCCGGCCGTTGATGGTGACGGTCTCGGTGTCCGCGCTGGCCCCGGTGTGGCGCACGTAGCCCACCGACAAGCGCTGGCCCGCGAGGGCCAGCTTCAGCGCCTCCAGGTCAGCGACCCGGCCGGGCAGCTCGCAGACCTTGCCCATGGCGTAGGAGGACTTGGTCGCCTGCTCGACCTGGAAAGTGGTCAGGGCGTCGCGCCCGTTGCG
>JAVEVO010000120.1:0-20568 GCA_034005005.1 Myxococcota bacterium | reverse complement strand
TGCTGACCGGGACAGGGAGGCCCCATGACTGCGACCACCCAACCCGCCGCCCCCCCGCGGGACCGCGCCCCCAAGGTCACGGTTCGCACCTTGCGCCGCATGAAGGAGCAGGGCGAGAAGATCGCCTTGCTCACCGCCTATGATGCGATCTGCGCCCGGCTGCTCGACGCGGCGGGGATCGACCTGCTGCTCGTCGGCGACTCCCTGGGGATGGTCGTCCAGGGGCACGAGACGACCCTGCCGGTGACCCTCGACGAGATGATCTACCACTGCCGGATGGTCGTCCGCGGGACGAAGCGGGCCCAGGTGATCGGCGATCTCCCCTTCGGCAGCTATCAGCCGAGCCTCGAGCAAGGGATGCAGGCCGTCGCCCGCCTGGTCAAGGAGGGCGGCGTCGGCGCGGTCAAGCTCGAGGGCGGGCGCAGCCAGGTGGAGCTGGTCCGCCGGATCGTCGAGGCCGGCGTGCCGGTGATGGCCCACATCGGCCTGACGCCCCAGTCGATCCACCGCTTCGGCGGCTACCGGGTCCAGGGGCGCGGCGAGCAGGATGCGGCCGAGCTCCGGGACGCGGCCCTCCTGCTCCAGGAGGCGGGCGCCTACGCGCTCGTGCTGGAGGCGATCCCCGCGGCCCTGGCCGGGGAGATCACTCGCTCCCTGAGCATCCCGACCATCGGCATCGGCGCGGGGGTCGACTGCGACGGGCAGGTCCTGGTGATCAACGACCTGCTGGGGCTCGATCCGTCCTTCACCCCCCGCTTCGTCAAGGTCTACGATCAGCTCAGCACCCGCATCACCGCGGCGGTCGAGTGCTACCGGGACGAGGTCCGCCAGGGGCTCTTCCCCGGTCCCGAGCACTCGTTCTAGCGTCCCCGGGAGCAGTCGACCATGGAGACCCTCACCCGCAAGGAGCAGGCGCTGGCAGCCATCCAGGCGGCCCGGCGCGCCGGCCAGCGGATCGCGCTCGTCCCCACCATGGGCTACCTGCACGCGGGGCACCTCGCCTTGCTGCGGGAGGGGCGCCGCCGGGGCGACCTGCTCGTGGCCACCCTCTTCGTCAACCCGCTGCAGTTCGGCCCGCAGGAGGATCTCGCCCGCTACCCGCGCGACCTCGCCCGGGACCAGGAGCTCTGCGCGAGCTGTGGGGTCGACCTGCTGTACGCACCCGAGGTCGCTGAGGTCTATCCGCCCGGTTTTAGTACTTCGGTCACGGTTGGCGGGGTCAGCGAGCCCCTCTGCGGCCTCCGGCGGCCCGGTCACTTCACGGGCGTGGCCACCGTGGTGCTCAAGCTGTTCAACCTGCTGCAGCCCCACGTGGCCCTGTTCGGCGAGAAGGACTACCAGCAGCTCGTCACCCTGCGCCGGATGGTGCGGGATCTCGACCTCGACCTCGAGGTGGTGGGCGTGCCCATCGTCCGCGACCCGGACGGTCTGGCCCTCTCCAGCCGCAACGTCTTCCTGACGCCCGCGCAGCGGGCGAGCGCGCTGACCCTGCCGCGCGCCCTGGTCCGGGTGGAGGAGGCCTTCGTCGCGGGGGAGCGGGACGCGCGCCGGCTGGAAGGACTCGCGCTCGCCTTGCTGGCGGCGGAGCCGGGGCTGCGGGTGGACTACCTCGAGGTGCGCGACGCCGGGGACCTCGGCGCGGTCACCCTCCTCGAGCGGCCCGCGGTGGTCGCGGGAGCCGTGTTCGTCGGCTCCACCCGGCTGATCGACAACCGCCAGCTCGCGTGACCGTCCGCCCCGTCGCCGCGGCGAGGTGCGGTTGTGGTAGGGTAGGCGGGTGAGAGCGGCTGCTGCCGGTATGGGATGGCCTCGCGCGGCCTTGCTGGGGTGCGGTCTGCTCCTCGTGCTCGGCCCGGCCGGGGTCCGGGCGGAGACCCTGCCCGCACCCCGCCCGCGGCCCGACGTCACGACCAGCGTCCCGGACCTCGAGACGCGTCCGGCGGTCGCGCCGGCGGCGGCCCCGGACCCCGGGCCCGCCGTCCTCCCCGCCCTCCCTTCCCTCCCCGAGCCGGGCGGGCTACGTCCCCCGCCAGCCAGTCCCCCGGCCACCCCGGCCGGGGAGGAGCCGTACCGGACCATCGCGGCCGACGTCGCCGCGGGCAGCGCGAGCAATGCGTTCTGGGCGCTCACCGTCGGCTTCGTGCTGCACGGCACGGGCCATTACCTCGCCGGCGAGCGGGAGGCGGCCCTGCTCCTCCTCGCGACCGAGGCCGCCGGGCTGCTGCTGGTCGGCGCGGCCGAGCTCACGGACTCCCTCAGCGGCGAGTCTCGCCGGCTCGCCCCCTTCACGCGTCCGGTCGCCGCCCTGGGGCTGGCCGCGTTCGTCACCTCCTGGGAGCTCGACCTGCTGGGCACCTTCACCGGCCAGGCCGGTACGGCTCGCTACCAGGAGCTCCCGCCCGAGCCGTTGACCGGCAGCGTCTACTACGCGCTCTGGTCCGATCCCGTCCAGAACCACCTCAACCTCTTCTCCCTCGGGCTACGCGTACCCCTCGGCCGCATCGCCCGGCCCCTCTCTCGCGTCGAGCTCGCGGCCCATGGCTCCTGGGATCCCTTCGACTCCTCCCTGCCCCTGCTGCTGGGCGGCGTCGTCAGCCTGCGGCTGGTGGGCGGGCCGGCGCAGCTCGCCAGCCGGGTCGTCCTCGATCTGGAGTGGTCCGAGGAGCTGCGCGCCAGCCAGGGTTACGGGGTCAGCACCCCGGCCTGCTCCCTCGAGGTGCGGTACAACCTCGGGCAGGCCCTCTCCCGGTTTCGCCAGGTGCTGCTCCTCGCCCGCTGGGGGTACGGCCTCGAGGTCACCCACTTCCTCGCCTCGAGCTACGCGTTCGACCTGCAGGGCGACCGCCGGCCCATCACCATCGGCGAGGTTGGGCTCAGCCTGCCCCTCACGGGGACCAGCCGCCTCGATCTGCGCTGGCGGCTGCTCAACGATCGGCTGATCCTGGCCGGCCAGCCGGGCCGGGCCCCCTATCACGCCGGCTTCGCGTTCCAGATCGGCGGTCCGATGGACCTGCTGCTCTCCTTCAACCTGGGCATGGGGTTCGATGGATGGCTCGGCCTGGCGTACCGCTACTACTGATGGGCGTGCGGCCGGCCACCCTGCTGGGCGGGGCCCTGCTGCTGGCCGCGCTCGCGGCGGGCTGCCGCGCCGACCCGGAGAGCCGGGCCGTGGCCAACGAGGAGCTGCGCACGGTCGAGGTCAGCGGCACCCTGAGCCTGCAGGTCGACCCGGCCGCGGCGGCGACCGTCGCCGGGGAGGTCGTGACCCTGCACGCCAGCGGTCCCCGGCTGACGTTCTGTGCCACGAACACCTCGCGGCAGGCCCTCCCCCTGACCCTCCAGCTCGCGAACCTCCCGGCGGACCTGGTCCTCGACTGTGTGCGGGGCCCGGACGCGGCGTGCACCGTCGCCGGGCGGCTCGAAGGCCTGCCCGCGGGGGCGCCCACCGAGTTCGTGTACCGCACCGACGTCCCCTCGGGCCAGAGCTGCCCCGAGGGCCTCGCCGGCCCACCAGCCCTCGTCCTCCGTCCGGCCGCGGGCCAGGACCCGGGGCCCTACACCTTCGCGGTGGCCGGCGATCTGCTCGGCGACACCGACCTGCTCTACCGGCTCGTCGAGGAGGTCAGCCTGACGCCCAGCGAGTTCCTCCTGCTGCTCGGCAATCTCGCCTCGGGCCAGGACCCCCGGGGCGAGCTCGCCCGGATGGCCCGCATCCTCGACACCCTGCCCGTGCCGTACTACGCCACCGTCGGCTACGAGGACGTCGCGGATGGCGGGGATCGGGTCTTCCGGGAGCTGTTCGGGCCGACCGACGTCGCGTTTGTGCACAAGCAGGTCCGCTTCCTGCTCCTCGACTCGGCCGACGCGGTCCTCGTCACCACCCAGCTCGACTGGCTCGCCGCGGAGCTGGCCCAGGGACAGCTCGCCAGCCTGCTGTTCACCAGCACGCCCCCCTTCGATCCCGCCGGGCTCCGGGACCGGGGCTTCACCAGCCACCGGGAGGCGAGCCGGCTGGTCGCCCTGCTCCTCGAGCACGGGGTCAGCGCCCTGTTCGCGGGCCGGCTGCTCTCCTACACGGCGACCGACTACGGCGGGCTGCCCGTCCACATCACGGGGGCCACCGGCGAGGAGGCCTTCGATGACGTCGGCCCGCACTTCCTCCTGGTGACGGGGGATTCGCGCGACCCCGCGGCGGGGGTGGTGGTGGAGCAGGTGTCGCTGCGCTGAGCCGGCGCTCGCCGGGCCGGACCGGCCTGGCGTCCAGGACGCGCTGTCCACGAGGCCGGATCGCCGAGGGGGAGGCGGGCGGTCTCGGGGCTGGCGGGGTCGATGCCGCCGCGAGCGCGCCACCCTCCGGGATTCCCGCGCGGTCTGTCGAGCGCCGCGCCGCGAGGATCTAAGCCTGCCGTCGCGGCTCAGCCCGGGAAGCGATCGTCCGGGAAGACATAGCTCCCCAGATGCAGGCGCGCCCCCCGCCCCCCGAGGCGGCGGACCAGCTCGTGCACGCGGCGGGCGGTGGCCGGGCTCACCAACCCGTGGACCGGGGCGAGGCCGACCCCGGCGGCGACCAGCATGGACTCGGCGCGGCAGCCGGGCACGCCCGTGTGACCGAGGGCCTCGGCGAGGGAGGCGGCCCGCGCGAGGAGCGGGGGAGGCAGGCCGGGGCCGGGCTCGCGCTGGTGGGGGCCCAGGTCGAGGCAGCCCGCGGCCGCGACCAGGACGTCACCAGCCTGCTCCATGCGGCGGATGGCGGCTGCGTGGTCGCCGAGGGGCGGGAAGGAGTCGTCGGCCACCAGCGTTCCGGGTCTGAGCCTGTCGATCGCGAGCAGGCCGCCCACGGCCGAGGCCCCGATCAGCAGATCGCAGGCGTAGAGCGCGTCGGGCAGGCCCTCGGCCTGTCCCGCGGCCAGCTCCACGCGGCCGGGGAGCCGCTGCTCGAGCTCCGCCAGCTCCGGTCCCAGAAGCGCCAGGCGGGCCGGGAGATCGCACACCCGCAGGCGGGCCGGGGGCCCGAGCAGATCGAGCAGCAGGCTGGTGGCGCTCTGGCCGATGGAGCCGAAGCCCACCACTCCGACCTGCAACTCGCTGAAAGACTTGCGACTCTTGTCCAGGAGCAGCGTCGTGGTCTCCGCGATCGCGGCCACGGTCGCGGCATGGCCGGTGGTGAGCGCGGGCCTGCCCGCCTCCCCGTCGAGCTGCCGCAACACCAAGGCCAGCCCGCCGGTCCGGGAGGGCAGCATCCCGGCCAGCGACACCGCCCGGGCGCCGGCCGCGGCGGCCACTCGGACCGCGGCCGCGATCCGCGCGGCGAGAGGATCCGGAGAGAGGGCGGCGATCTCGTCCGCACCGAGGGGGAGCAGCACGGCGCCCGAGACGCCGAAGCGGCCGTGGAGCAGCTCGACCAGGCACGGCGAGTGGTCGGGAAAGCTGGCGTCGAGGCCGGCGCGGAGCTGCGCGGGCGTGACCCCCCACTGGCCGGCCAGCACGTCCAGCGCCGGCAGGTAGGCGACGATGGCCGAGTCGAGCCGCGGGTGGGCCGCGGCCGGGAGGCTCCGGCGCGTCACCGTGAGGTCTTCCAGCGCGGCGATCAGCCGATCGAGGAGCTCGTCCGCCGCGCCGGCCGGGAGGTCGCCGTGCACGGTCAGCCGGAGCTGCTCACCCGCGACGGCCGCGAGGAGCAAGCGGGCGCCTGACGCGGCCGCATCGAAGGAGGTGCGGGCGGCCTCGAGCTCCACGGTGAAGGAGCTCGCCGGCAACGGGGGGAAGGAGCGCAGGTCCTGGAAGGTGAAGGCCAGCTCGGGCCGCGCCCCGTCCGTCCCCCGGCCGGGGAGCGCGGTGAAGGCCGGGACGTCGGCGTGCGCGCAGGACGCCGCGAACGAGGCGGCGACCGTCTCCAGCTCCTCGGCCAGGCTGCCGCTCCCGACCTGGACGCGCACCGGCAGGGCGAGCGCGAAGGGGCCGACCAGCCGCGCCGTGTCCGGAAGCGGGAGGTCCCGGCCGGAGATGGCCGTCGCCACCAGCAGGTCGCGAACACCAGTCGCGGCCGCCACGGCGCGGAAGAAGGCGGTCAGCAGCAGGGTGTGCGGGGTCGTGGCCAGCTCGCGGGCCGCGCCCCGCAGCCTGTCCATCGTCTCCGGTCCCAGGCGACGGGTCGGGGAGCGCGGGCCGTCCGGGGCGGTGGGCCAGGGGAGCCGCGGCGGCGGCGTCGAGAGGACGGACTCCCAGAAACGGCCGGCCGCGGCTCGGCGGGGCGGCGGCACGTCGGCCAGGTGGGCGAAGGCCTCGTGCAGCGTCGTGCGCGGCGGGGGAGACGTGAGCTGCCCGTGCTCGTACGCGTCGAGGAGATCGTGCAGCAGCACCGCCAGGCTCCAGCCGTCTCCCAGCGCATGGTGGCCCGCGACCAGCAGGCGCCAGGACGTCTCCCCGACGCGGCCGAGGGTCGCGGAGAAGAGCACTCGGCCCTCGGCAAACTGGGCCGATGACCGTAGCTGCTCCGATCGCTCGGCCAGCGCGGCCTCCCGCTCTCGCTCCGGCCGCTCCCGCAGATCGATCAGCGGCAGATCGGGGGCCTGGGTCGGCAGGACGCGCTGCCTGGTCCGCGAGCCTTCCTGGACGAAGACGGTGCGCAGCGCCGGGTGGCGCGCGCAGCAGGTCGTGAGCGCGCGGGCGAGGCGTTGCGGATCGACGGCCCCCTCCAGCGGCACGTCGGCGACCCAGACCGGTGAGGCCCCGGGATGGAGTCGCTCCAGCAGCAAGAAGCCCGTCTGGGCCGGGGAGAGGACGTAGACCGCGTCGACCGCGGCCGGCGCCGTAGCGTCGGGCGCGCCTCCCGCGCCCTCGCTCCTCGCACCGGCCCCCGGGATGGAGAACCCCGGCGGAGCCGCGGCCTCGGCGTCGGCCTCGGTCGCGGCCGCGAGCGCGTCGATGGCCTGGGCCTGCCGCCGGATCGTCCGCTCCTGGTGGAGGGTGATCGGGCGGGGCAGGACCGGCAGGGACCCCCGCAGCCGTCCGAGCAGGTCGAGCGCGAGCAGGGAGTCGCCCCCGAGCGCGAAGAAGTCGTCGTCGATGCCGACCTCCTCGAGCCCGAGCACCGCCTGCCAGGCCGCGGCGAGGATGTGCTCGGTGGGCGTGGCGGGGGGCGGTCCGGCCGCGTCGGCGGATCGCGGCGGGAGGCGGTGGGCCAGCTCGCGGCGGTCCACCTTGCCGTTGGCATTCTGCGGCCAGCTCTCCACTGTGACGAAGCGGTGGGGGATCATGTAGGCGGGGAGCTGCCGCGCCAGGCTCTCCCGGAGGAGGCCCGGTCCGGGAGCCACGGCCGGGGAGGTCGGCAGGATCCAGGCCACCAGCGTCTGGCGGCCTGGCCCGTCGATGACGGCCACGACTGCGTCGGCCACGCCCGGCACCGCCCGGAGCGCGGCCTCGACCTCGCCGAGCTCCACCCGGTTGCCGCGGATCTTCACCTGGGAATCGCTCCGGCCGAGCACCACCAGGTCGCCGGCCTCGTCGTACCGGGCGAGGTCCCCGGTGCGGAAGAAGCGCCCCTCGGGGCGCTCGACCCAGGCTGCGGCGGTGGCCGCGGGCGCGTCCAGGTAGCCGAGGGCCAGGTGCGGGCCGCCCAGCAGCAGCTCGCCGGTCTCGCCCGGGGCCGTGGCGCGCCCGGTCTGGTCCACCAGCAAGACCTCGACGCCGGGGCGGGGGCGCCCCACGGGCACGTGCACCCGGTGGGCGTCCGGTCGGGCGGTGACCCGGTGGAAGAGCGCGTTGAACATGGTCTCCGCGCCGCCGTAGAGGTTCACCAGCCGGTGGCGGTCCCCGAAGCGGTCGAGCCAGCGCCGGACCAGGGGCGCCGGCAGGATCTCGCCACCGATGAGCACGTGGCGGAGCGCTGCCAGGGTCGCGGGCCGCCCCGCCTCGTCCCGGTCGTCCAGGCCATCCAGCAGCCGGCGCCAGACCGTCGGCACCGAGTTGAAGACCGTGATGCGGGCCTCGTCGACGAAGTCGACCAGGGTCGCCGGGTCGCGCGCCAGCCCCGGGGGCGCGGGGCAGCCGGTCGCACCTGCGGTGAGCGGAGTGAAGAGTTGGCGGACGGACGCGCCGAAGCCGAGAGAGGCGAGCTGCAGGAAGCGGTCTTCCCGGTCGAAGCCGAGCTCGCGGCTCACCCACTCGAGATAGCTCACGGCTGCCTCGTGGGCGGCGATCACCCCCTTCGGCTCGCCGGTCGTACCCGAGGTGTACAGGACCCAGACCGGGTCGCGGCCGCTGAGGTCGGCTGGTGGGCGGGGCGGCAAGGCCGTGACCTCGGCCGCAGGGTGGACCGTCGGCCCGTCGCGGCCGGCCGGTGGCTCCGTGGCGTCGCCATCCAGCAGGATCAGGTGGCGCAGCCCGGGGATCGCGGCGGCCCGCGGCCGCTCGGCGACCCGGCAGGCCAGGCAGCGCAACCCCGCGTGGGCCGCGATGCGGTGCAGGCGGGCGTCCGGCAGGTCCGGGTCCAGCGCGACCCAGGCCGCGCCCGCCGCCGAGATCCCGAGGAGGGCCGCGACGGCGGGGGCCGAGGCGCGTGCGAGCAGGCCGACCCTGTCTCCCCGGCCGATCCCCAGCGTCCCGAGCAGCGTTCGGGTGCGCAGCGCCCGGTCGACGATCGCCGTGGCCGGGATGGTCTCCCCGGTCGGCTCCTCGACGGCACCGCGGCCGTGGTGCTGCACCGCGTCGAAGATGTGCCGGGGGAGCGCCCGGGCGGCGCCGGTCCGCAGCGCGGTGGCGCCGGAGGAGGTCGGGTCGGGCGCGGTCGGTCGAGGCGCGGCGGCGTCGGGCGCACCGGGCGTCGCTGCGAGCAGCCGCGCGACCTCCTCCTCGAAGCACGCGGCGATCCGCTCCACGGTCCCGGGGTGTAGCCGTGGGAGGAGGAAGCTCCAGCTCGCCTCGAACCGGTTGCGCCGCTCCCACAGCACCAGGCCGAGCCCGGTGAAGCCGGATGCCGAACCGGCCGAGAATCCTTCGATCTCCAGGTCTTCGAACCGCTCGGGCACGGTGAAGCCGGGGAAGCTCACACCCACCGGCGAGAGGCCGCGAGGGCCGGCGACCCCTTCCGGGCGGTGCAGCCGCGCCAGCGCGAGGGAGGAGGCGCCGGCGTGGCGCCGGGCGTCGAGGAGCGAACGGCGCAGCCGCCGCGCGAGCTCCGGTCCGTCCTCGACCGGCGTGGTCCGCACCCGCACGGGGAGCGAGTCCGCGAAGGAGCCGACGATCGACTCGATCCCGGGGACCGACGCGTCGCGGCGGTCGTGCGCGACCCGCAACAGCAGGTCCTCCTGGCCGGTGAGACGCCGCAGCGCTCGCACCAGGCCGGCGAGCAGTACCTGGAAGGGGGTGACCTCCCAGGAGCGGGCGAGGGCGCGCAGGGCGTCCGCCGGCGCGCGGTCCAGCGCGTGCACGTAGAGGCCGGCCGGGCCCGTCGCCGGGGCGTCGGGGTCGCCGTCCCAGGGCAGGGCGAGCCGCGGGGGTGGGGGCGACAGCTCCTCCTCCCAGAAGCGGAGGCTGTCGGCCTCGGCCGCCTCCGTCGAGCGGGTGAGCGCGGCCACGCAGTCCGCGAAGCTGGTGGGGAGCGGGGCCAGCGGCGGCGGCTCGCCCCGGCGCAGCGCCCGGTGCAGGGCGAACAGCTCGCCCAGCAGGATGCGGGCGCTGGTCGCGTCGGCCACGGCGTGGTGGATGGCCAGCAGCAGGGTGCTGCGCGCATCGCCGCGATCGACGTGGATCGACTTGAAAAGAGGACCTTTTTCGGGGTCGAAGCGCTGCTGGCGGAGGGTGTTCTCCAGCTCTGCCAGCGCGGCCGCCCGCTCCCTGGCCGGCGTGCCGGCCAGGGTCGCCCGCTCCAAACGCGGGCAGGAGAAGCCGCCTGCCTGCTGGAACAGTCGGCCATGCTCCAGCCGCAGCGTGACGCGCAGCATCTCGTGGCGGGCGAAGAGCAGCTCCCAGGCCCGATCGAGGAGATCGGGGGCCACCGGTCCGGCGACGTCCAGGCGCGCCAGCACGGAGCAGGGGATCTCTGGCGCAAAGGACTGCTGGATCAAGAAGGTCGCCTGCGTGGGCAGGACCGGGAGCGAGGTCGTCGGGGAGCCGGGAGGCGGGTCGCGTTCGTCGGTACCGTGCTGATCCTTCGACGGTCTCGTCGTGGATCGGGGGGGACCCGCCGGGGGCGCGGGTGTGGGGGCACCTCCCGGTGGGGGCGAGGCGGCGGTGGAGCCGAGCAGGGAGGCGAGCGACGTGATCCGGTCGTGCTCGAAGAGCAACGTGGCCGGGAGCGGCCGGCCGAGGAACGCCTCCAGCCGGCGGCCGATCTCCACGGCCATCAGGGAGTCGATCCCGAGGGAGGCGAAGGAGGCGGCCGGATCGATCGTGGCTGGTGGGAGCAGCAGCGCGCCTCCCACCTCGTCGCGCAGGAAGGCCTCGATCGCCAAGGCCGTCGGCGGGGCCGTGGGGGCCGTGGGCGCGGATGCAGGTACGGGCGCGGGGGGGGCGGCCGGGGGGGCGGCGGGTGCGACAGGTACGACGGGTGCGGCGGGTGCGGCGGGTGCGGCGGGTGCGGCGGGTGCGGGTGGGGGGAGCAGAGTGGTGCGCGCGGGGACCGTGGGCTCGGGATGCGGGCTGGCGAGCGCGGGCGTCAGCGTCTCGGGCGGCGCGATCAGCAGGTGGGGCTGGCCGGTGGAGAGCGCGAGGTCCCAGGCGGCGAGCGCCTCCTCGGCCAGCAGCCCGCGGGTGCCGGCGCGCTGCTGGGCCGCGCGGACGTCCGCGGCTGCGCCCATGCCCACACCGTGCCACAGCCCCCAGGAGAGGGAGAGCCAGGGCAGGCCCCGGCGTTGCCCAAAGTGGGCCAGCGCGTCGAGCCAGGCGTTGGCGGCACCATAGATGCCGGTCCCTCGGGCCAGCCGGGGAACCGTGCCGGCCACCGAGGAGAGGAGCACCAGGCGGCAGCCGGGATGGTCGGCCAGGGCGGCCGCGAGGCAACGGGCCCCGTCCACCTTGGGGCGGAGCACCGTGGCCAGCTCCTCGGCGGTGGCGGCCGCCGCGCGGCCCCGGGAGGCCACGCCCGCCGCGTGGACGACCCCCTCCAGCCCGCCCGGTAGGGACGCGGCCAGCGCGACGATCCGCGAAACCTGTTCGAGATCGGACAGATCGGCCTGCTCGTAGCGGGCCGGTACCCCCTGCTCGACCAGCTCGCGCAGCACGTCGGCGACCGCGGCTGCCGGCCGGCGGCCCGCGAGGAGCACCGCGCTCGCCCCGCCCCGGGCGAGGCGGACCGCCAGATGGCGGCCGATCCCGCCGAGGCCGCCGGTGATCAGCCAGGCACCGCTCGGCGCGGGGGCCTCGACCAGATCGGCCGCCGGCGCGAAGCCCGGGACGCGCCGCCTGCCGTCCCGCAGCGCGACGAGGCGCGGGCCGGTCTGCCGCAGCTCCGCGGCCAGGGCCTCCAGCGTCGGAGGCGAGCGGTCCGCGGCGCCGTCCGGGGAGGCGGGGACGTCGATCACCCGGCCGGTGAGCCGCTCCTCGTCGATCAGGACGGCAGCCCAGGCCGCGGCAGCCGCGGCGTCCGGCTGCACGGGGCCGGAGGTGTCCGCGGCCTGTCCGCCCGCGGTCACCACGAGCAGGGGGAGCGGTGCGGCGCGCAGCCCCTGTCCCAGCGCGGCGAGGCGCAGCAGCGCGTCCGGCAGCGGGCCGTCGGCCAGCCAGATGACTCCGTCCGGGCGAGGCCTCTCGGTGGATAACATTCCGAAAAGCCAGGAGAAATGGTCGGGGTTCGTCCGCTCGAGGATCACCCGGCCATGGTCGACACGGCTGAAGGAGGGGCCCGCCACGACCCGGACGATCGCGTCACCCGAGGCCTGGAGGTGGTCGGCCAGCGCGTCGCCGAGGCCGTCCCCGTCGCCGATGAGGACCCAGGAGGCCTTGCCCGTGGGCCGCGCGTCGGCCGGGGTGTCGGACCAGGCGATCTGGCGGATCAGGCTGGAGGCGTCCGCCGCCCGGGGTGGGAGCGGCCGGTAGGAGCGCCGGCGCCAGCTCACTGCGGGGAGCGCACCCGCTGGTCGCGTCGGCGGCTGGATCCGGGCCCAGTCGAGCTCCGCACCCTCCTCCCAGAGGCGGGCCAGCGCGGTCAGCGCGGCCGTCAGGTCCGCCGCGGGCCCGGCTGCTCCGGGCAAGCGGCAGAGCGCGACCACCGGCCGGGGATCCCCCGGCGGTAGGAGGCGGCGAGCCAGGCCGGCGAGCGTCGCCGCGGGCCCGACGTCCAGGAAGAGGTCGACCGCGACCTCCCGGTCCCCGGCCAGCGCGCCGAAGGCCTCGGCGAAGCGGACCGGCCGGCGCACGTGGCTGAGCCAGTACTCCTCGTCCAGGGCGGTCGGTCCGGCCCAGCCGCCCAGCACCGTGCTGGCGAAGGGCAGCCGGGGCGGTCCGCCGCGCAGCCAGGGGCCCTGGCTGCGCAATGCGGCCACCACCGGCTCCATGGCCGGCGAGTGGAACGCCCGGCCGACACGCAGCGGGATCGTGGCCATCCCGGCCGTCTCGAGGCGGCCGCGGAGCACGTCCAGCTCCTCCTCGGGTCCAGACAGCACGAGCTGCTCGGGCGAGTTGAGCGCGGCCACCGTCACCACGGGCGGTAGCTCGGCGGCGAGCTGCTGCAAGGTCGGCGCCGCGGCCGAGACGGCGAGCATCCCGCCGCGGCCGTCGGCCTGGTCCTGCATCAGCCGGCTCCGGGCTGCGACCCAGCCCATCGTCTCCTCGGCGGTCAGCGCGCCGGCCACCACGGCCGCGGCCAGCTCTCCCACGCTGTGGCCCAGCACCGCGGCCACGTGCACGCCGAGCTCCTGCAGGAGGCCGGCGAGCGCGAGCTGGAGCGCGACCAGCAGCGGCTGGGCCAGGTCGGTGGCGCGCAGCTCCTCCGCAGTGGCGTGTCGCCCCCGGTCGGCCAGCGACGGGATCGTCTCGACGCAGCCGCACAGCTCCCGGAAGCGCCGGTCCAGGATGGGCCACGCGTCGAGCAGCCCGGCCCCTTGCCCCGGGTGCTGCGCGCCCTGTCCCGGGAAGAGCAGCGCGACGCGTGGTGCGCGGCGGGTGGTCGTCGGCCCGCCCCGGCCGCTTGCCAGGGAGCCGAGGAGGGGCAGCGGATCCTCGCCGGGGGCGAGGAGACGGGCCGTGCGGACGGGCCAGGAAGTGCGCCGGGGGGCGAGGGAGCCGGCCGCGGCCCGGCGCTCCTCCGGCTCGTAGGCAGCGAGGCTTCCCGCCAGCCGGCCGGCCAGACCGGCGAGGTGGGTGGATGTGGGCGCGCTCAGGGCGAAGACCAGCGGGCGTGCCCTGGGGAGCTGGGCGTACTGGCGGACCGGCTGCGGGGCCTCCTCGAGGACCACGTGCGCGTTGGTGCCGCCGAAGCCGAGGGAGCTGACGCCGCAGCGTCGCGGCTGGCCCCCCGGCCAGGGCTCCGCGGTCGCGGGTAGCCGGAGCGCCCCGCGACCGAGGGGGTGGCGCGGGCTCGCCTCGGTCGCATACGGCGCGGGCGGGATCTCCCTGGCGCCCAGGGCCAGCACCATCTTGATCAGCCCGGCCATGCCGGCCGCGGCCAGCAGGTGGCCCACGGCGGCCTTCACCGAGGAGACGGCCACCCCGGACGCGCCCGCCTCCTCCAGGCAGCGGGCGAGGACGGCCAGCTCCACGCCGTCGCCGATGACGGTGCCGGTGCCGTGGGCCTCGACTGCGGCGAGGCTGGCGGGATCGATCCGCGCGGCCGACCAGGCCGCGGTGAGCACGGCGCGCTGCCCCTCGGCGCGGGGAGCCATGGGGCTCAAGCCGCGGCCGTCGTTGTTCACCGCGCTGCCGCGCACCAGCGCCAGGATCGGATCGCCGTCCGCCTGGGCGTCGGCGAGGCGGCGCACCAGCAGCAGCCCGGCCCCCTCCCCCGGCACGAAGCCGTCCGCATCGGCCGCGAAGGGACGGCAGCGGCCGGTGGGCGAGAGCGCGCCGGCCGCCTCGAACAGGCGGTAGACCAATGGCGCGAGCGGGAGGCTCGCGCCGCCCACCAGCGCAGCCCGGCACTCGCCGCGCCGGAGCGACTCGCCCGCGAGGTGGAGCGCGACCAGCGAGGAGGAGCAGGCGGTGTCCACGGTCAGGACCGGGCCGCCCAGGTCGAGCACGTGCGCCAGCCGGGCCGCGACCATGTTGCCGAGCGTCGCGACCAGCGAGGAGGGGGCCAGCGGTGCGGCGAGGGTCTCGTGGACGTGCGGCGAGGGGCTCGCGCCGACGAACACCCCCACCGTGGCCCCGCGCCGGCGGGTGCGGCTCCAGCCGGTCTCCTCCAGCAGCTCCGTGGCGAGCTCGAGGAGGAGCCGCTGCTGGGGATCGAGCAGGGCGGCCTCCGACGCCGGAAAGCCGAAGAAATCCGGGTCGAAAGCATAGGGGTCGAGCAAGAATCCGCCCGCCCGGCAGCGGATGCCGTCCCACTCGCCAGGCCGCCAGCGCAGCTCGCCAGGCGGCCCGATGGCGCACCGTCCGTCCCGCACGAGCCGCCAGAAGGCTGCCGGGTTGCTCGCCCCCGGGAAGCGGCAGGCGAGGCCGACGATGGCCAGGCCGTCTTCCGGCGCCGTGTGGGTGAGGGCGTCCGCCGGCGCGGGCGCGGCGTGAAGCGGTGTGCGGCCGCGGCCGAGCGCGTCGGCCAGCAGGGTGGCCAGCGCACGGGGCGTCTCCCCGCGCAGCACCAGCTCCGGGCCGAGGCTGCAGCCCAGCTCCTGCTCGAGCCGGGCCAGGACCTCCACGGCCAGCAGCGAGCTACCGCCCAGGGCGAGGAAGGTGTCGTCGGGGCCGATCCGGTCAACGGGCAGCCCGAGCACCGCGGCCCAGATCCCGCGCACCCGCAGCAGGAGCTCCGGCGCCGTCACGGGATCCGCTGCCGCCGTGGTCGGCGCGGCCGGGGCGGGGGCGGCCGGGACGATCGGCGAGTCCAGCCGGAGGGCGCGGTCGAACGCTCCCTGCGCGAACAGCTCCGCGAGGCGGTACCGGCGGATCTTGCCGCTCGAGGTGCGGGGGATCGAGCGGCCGTCCAGCGCCACCGTGCTGTCCACGGTCAGGTGCATCATCCCCTGGACTCTCCGCCGGGCGGCCTCGAGCAGCGCGGTCCCGTCGCCCGGGGCCCCGTGCTCGGCCACCACGAAGAGGATCACCTCCTCGTCCCCCGCGTCCCGCCGCGGCCGCGTGCACACCACCGCACGGCGCACCCCGGGGGTCTCGGCCGCGATCGCCTCCACGTCGGCCGCGTAGACGTTGCGTCCAGCGACCAGGAGCGTCTCCTTGGCGCGACCACAGATCGTGAGGCGGCCCTCCCGGAGGAAGCCGAGGTCACCGGTACGCAGCCACCCCTCGACGAAGGCCGCGGCGGTCGCCTCTGGATCGCCGTGGTAGCCCTCCATCAGGTTGGGGCCGCGTAACTGCACGTGGCCGACCCGGCAGTCGGGCAACGGCCGATCCGCGTCGTCCACCACCCGCAGCTCGACGCCGACGAGCGGAGGCCCGATCTCCGCCACCTCGAGGGCATCCGCCTCCACGATCGCCTCGTGGGCCAGCCCGTCGCCCAGGCCCCGGCGGGAGAGGCGCCAGAAGCGCAGCGTCTCGCTCCGGGGGCAGCCGGCCACACCGACGCACGCCTCGGCCAGCCCGTATGCCGGCCGGAACACGGTGGAGTCGAGACCGCAGGCGGCGAAGCGCGCGGCGAACTCCCGGACCACCGTGGCCGAGATCGGCTCGGCGCCGAGGAACAGCGATCGGACCGTGGCGAGGTCCCAGCGCCGGTCGCTCTCGGGACGGAGGCGGCGCAGCACCAGCCGGAGCGCGGTGGTGGTCGCAGTGAGCAGCGTGGCCTTCCGGGCGGCGGCGACGTCGAGCCAGAGCGCGGGCGAGGAGAGGAAGGCCAGCGGTGAGATCCGCACCTGGGTCGCGCCGGCGGCCAGCAGGGAGAGGTGGCAGGCGATCAGCCCCATGTCGTGGTGCAGGGGCATCCAGCCGACCTCCACGTCCGCCGGTCCGATCCCGCCCCGCTCTCGGACCTGGCCGATGTTGGCCAGCACAGTCCGATGGGGGAGGCGGACGCCCCGGGGCGCGCCGGTGCTGCCCGAGGAGAACTGGATCAGCGCGACGTCCTCGGGGGTGGCGGGGGAGGGCCCGGCAGGTGCGGCGAGCAGCAGCTCCTCCACCGCCAGCGAGCGGCCGCCCCCCCGGAGCGTGTCGATCCGGCGGACCAGGGCGCGGTCGCAGACGAGCAGCGGATCGTCGAGGAGGCGGGAGACCGCGGCCAGCTTCCGGCCGTCGTCCTCGTCCGCCCCCGGCATGGGCGGGGCCAGCGGTACCGCGGTCAGGCCGCCGAGCTGGCAGCCCCAGAACGCGGGGAGGAAGCGGGCCGGGTCGAGCAGGCAGAGGAGCACCGCGGCGCCGGGCCGCGCCCCCGCTTCCCGGAGTCCGCCGAGCACCCGGAGCGCTTGCGCCCGCAGGTCCGCAACCGTGAGGAGCGCGCTGCGCCCGCCGCCCGATTCCAGCACCAGCACGGCCGGGTTGCTCTCGTCGTCGGGCAGCAGGTCGGCCAGGGTCCGGGGGGAGGATGTGATCTCGGGTGCGACGCTCGCCATCGGGTGGACCTCCCAAAAACCAGGGTATCAGAGGAGGAGGACGATGCCGAGGAGGGCGACGGGGCCCGAAGGCCGACCTCGACCCGTTGACGGTCCTGGCCGTCGACGAGGCCATCCCCTCGTCCGAACCGGATCGAGCCGATCCGGTCTGCGCACTGGTCCCTCCCGCCTTGACAATCCGCCCCCATCCGTCGCACAAGGGGCCCGAGTTGCAGGGAGGTGCCGGTGCCCGTCCGCTTCCTCGATCACCGCTTCATCCTGGTCACGGGCAAGGGTGGGGTGGGGAAGTCGACCGTCGCCGCGACCCTCGCGCTGGCCGCGGCGAGGCGGGGCAAGCGCGTGCTGGTGTGCGAGCTGAAGACCGCGGAGCGCATCAGCCGCCTGCTGGGCGCGCCGCCGGTGGGCACCGAGATCCGGCGGGTGGCCCCGGGGATCGACGCGGTGAACATGACGCCGGCCTCCGCCTTGCGGGAGGTCGGGCTGCTGAAGCTGCGGCTGAAGACCCTGTACCGGCTCACCTTCGAGAACCGGGTAGTGGCCGATTTCTTGAGGGGGATCCCGGGGTTGCCCGAGCTGCTGCTGCTCGGCAAGTGCTTCTTCCACGAGCAGGAGCGGGACCCGGCCACCGGCCAGCCCCGCTGGGACCTGATCCTCGTGGACGCGCCGGCCACTGGCCACGGCATCCCCTTTCTGCGCATCCCCAAGGTGATCGTCGAGCTCTTCGGGGACAGCCCCCTCGCGCGGGAGGCGCGGGAGATCCAGGCCCTGCTCGAGGATCCCGAGCGGACGTCCCTGAGCCTGGTGAGCCTGCCCGAGGAGCTGCCGACCGCCGAGGCCCTGGCGCTGAAGGCCCAGGTGGACGAGCTGTTGCGGATGCCCACGGGCTTCCTGTTCATCAACCAGGTCCTCCTGCCGCTCCTCGACCCGGCCCAGGCCGAGCAGCTCGACCTGTTGCGGGAGCAGCTCGCCACGGCCGACGGGCCCGTGGACCCGCGGCTGTCGGCCCTGCTGGGCGTCGGCTGCTCCTGGTGCCGGCGGCTGCGTCAACAGCGGCCGTACCTCGAGCGGTTGACGGGGCTGTCGGGGATGCCCTGCATCCTCCTGCCGCGCCTGTTCGCCACGGCCCTCGGTCCGGCCGAGATCCAGCACCTGGCCTCGCACCTGGCGGCCCGGCTCGACGAGGCCGAGGGGGCGCGATGACCTCCCTGGTGAGGCTTCTCGCAAAGAAGCGCGTGATCGTCACCTTGGGCAGCGGCGGTGTGGGCAAGACCACCCTGGCGGCGGCCCTGGCCCTGCAGGCGGCCTGGCGCGGCCGCCGGACCCTCGTGCTCACCATCGATCCGGCCCGGCGCCTCGCCGACGCCCTGGGCCTCGCCGCGCTCACCACGGAGCGGCAAGCCGTGCCCCTGGCGGGGCTCGCGGGTCCCGCGGCTCCGGGGAGCTCTGCCGGCGCCGGCGAGCTCTGGGCGATGATGCTGGATGCGCCGCGGACCTTCGACGCGCTCGTCTCCCGGCACAGCTCCTCGGAGCAGGCCCGGGAGCGCATCGTCGGTCACCGCCTCTACCGGACCATGGTGGATGCCCTGGCGGGCAGCCACGACCTCGCGGCCATGGAGCAGCTCTACCAGCTAACGAGCGAGGGGCTGTACGACCTCGTGGTGCTCGACACGCCGCCCAAGGAGCACGCCTTCGATTTCCTGGACGCCCCCTCGCGCCTGCTGGGCCTCGTCTCGCAGAGCCGGCTGCGCTGGCTGCTGCTGGCCATGGCCGGCGAGGGTGGCGAGGGCTCCGGGCTCGGCACGCTGCTGTCCCTGCCGCCGAAGCTGATCCTTCCCACCCTGGCGCGCTTCACCGGGCAGGAGACCCTGCGGGACCTCGCCACCCTGACCCTCGCCCTGCTCGACCTGGGGACCGGCTTCGCCGAGCGGGCCGCCCGGGTGGAGGAGCTGCTCCGGGGGCCCGACTGCAGCTTCCTGGTGGTCACCCGTCCGGATCCGCTCACCGTGGAGGAGGCCCTCGGCCAGCGTCGCAAGCTCGCCGACCTCCGGCTGCCCTTCGGCGGCTACCTCGTCAACCGCTGCCAGCGCGTCGATCCCGCGGCTCCGCCTCCCGGCACCGACTACGGCAGGCTCGCGTACGAGCTCGCGGCCTCGTCCGTCGCCCCCTTGCTCCCGCCCGCGGGCCGGCTGGTGCCCCTGCTCGAGCGCCTCGGCGAGGGCCTCGCCCTGGTGCGGGAGCTGGCCGCCCACCAGGCCCAGACCCTCGCCCCCCTGGCCACCGACGGTCCAGACCCTCCGCTGCGGCTGGAGATCCCGGAGTTCGACGAGGAGATCCATTCTCTGGAACAACTCCGGCGGTTCGGTGGTCTGTTCCTGGGAGAGCAGGTGGAGGGCCCCGGCGGATGATGAGCGAAAGGTCACTGTTTTCTCCGGGAAGATGGATCTTTGGTCTCGATTTCCCGTTGTGGCGTGCCGGCCCCGGGCCGGGCCGCGCGGTCCGGACCCTCCTGCTGCCGCTCCTGCTCGCGGCGAGCAGCCTGGGCGGCTGCGCGCACCGTCCGCCCGTCCCCTCGCCCCCCGCGCCGGTCACCCACGTCGAGATGGAGCCTCTGCAGCTCGTCGCCCAGCGCCGCGGGGAGAAGCTGGAGATCGTCCACCGGGACGCGGCCGGCCTCTTCCGGGAAGGTGGGGAGGCCTTCGAGCAGGCCCAGTACCTGCGGGCCGTCGACCGCTACCAGTTGCTGCTCGCCGAGTTCCCGGATTCGAGCTACGCGCCGGTCACCCGCTTCAACCTCGGGCTCGCGCTCGAGCAGCTCGACCGTCACGAGGAGGCCCTGACCCAGTACCGGCACCTGATCCAGCAGGCCCCGAGCTCCCCCGACGCGCTCGACGCCCGCTTCCGCAGCGCCTCCTGCCTGAACGCCTTGCGCCGCCACGCCGAGGAGGCCGCGACCTTGCGGGAGATCCTGACGATCACGGAGCTGGGCCGGGAGGATCGGCTGCTGGCCCAGATCCGGCTGGGGGACGCCCTGCTCGCGGCCGGCCAGCTCGACGAGGCCGAGCGGGTCTACCTCGCGGTCCTCAGCCGGCCCGAGCCGAAGGGGCTGCCCGCGCCCCTGCTGCTGCCGGTCTCCCTGCAGGCCCAAGCCCAGTTCGGCAAGGCCCGCGTCGAGCACGAGCGCTTCCTGCTCCAGCCCATCCGGCTGCCCCAGGAGCAGATGGATCGGGACATCCACGACAAGGCCAGCAGCTTCCTGCGCGCCCAGGCGGCCTACCTCAAGACCATCCACCTCAAGGTGGGCGAGTACGTGGCCGCGGCCGGGCTGAAGGTCGGGACCCTGTACGAGGACTTCTACCGGGACCTGCTGGCCGCACCCGTGCCGCCCGAGCTCGACGCCGAGGAGACCGAGATCTACTTCGAGGAGCTGCGCAAGGTGATCCGGCCGCTGGTCGAGCAGGCGATCCACGTCTACGAGCGCAACCTCACCTACTCCGAGCGGTTCGGGCTGGGCAACGACTGGGTGGATCAGACCCGGGCTCGCCTCGAGCGTCTGCGCCGTTTCCTCGCCGGCACCTCGGCGGTGGCCCCCGGCGGCGCCCTCCTCCCCGAGGCGGTCCCCGGCTCCCCCCTGTTCGTCGGGCCGCCCGCCCCGGATCCCGACCTCCCGCCGTCCGCCCCGGATCCCGTCCTCCCCCCGGCCGCCGCGGCTCCAGCTCTTCCCCCGGCCGCCGCGGCTTCTGCCCTCCCCCCGGCCGCTGCGGCTCCCGCTCTCCCCCCGCCCGGGCCCTGACCGTCCCCGTCCGCCCGCCGGGAGCAGCTCGCCGCGTCCCCCGCCTACCCGGCCCCAGCCGGTTCTTGTCCCCTGGTCAGGCCTTCTGGTATGCTGGGCAAGAGCTGTGAAGGGCTACCCATCCCACCA
>JAVEVO010000119.1:0-20615 GCA_034005005.1 Myxococcota bacterium | reverse complement strand
CTGCTCGAGACGATCCGGACCGAGCTGGCCGAGTCGGAGAGCTCCACCCCGACCGCCGCGCTGCCCTCCGGGGACGACGACGCCAGGTGGGACGACAGCGACGCGGACCCCGGGGACGACGACGAGAAGTGGGACGACGACGACGTGGACCCCGGGGACGACGACGCGGACCCCGGGGAGGACGACGACGCGGACCCCGGGGAGGACGACGACGCGGACCCCGGGGAGGACGACGACGCGGACCCCGGGGAGGACGAGACGGAGTGGGTCGACGACGACCAGCCGATGGAGGAGGACGAGACGTGGCGTGATCCTGCCGCCGAGGAGCATGGCCATGGGCGGCGGTGATCACACCCCTCCCACGACCCCGCCGGACCTCACGCCCGCGGCCGATTTCCTGAGGGACCACGAGAAGTTCGTCATCGCCAGCCACCGTGGCCCCGACGGCGACGCCATCGGCTCGCTGCTGGCCCTCGCCGCGGTGCTGGAGTCCCTGGGGAAGACCGTGGTGCGCCACGGGTGCGATTCGGTCCCATACCCCTTCCTCTTCCTGGAGGGCGCCGAGCGCATCACGGTCAGCCTCCCCGCGACCGACGACTTCTGCGTCGTGCTCGTCGATTGCGCCGAGCCGAGCCGGGCCGGTCAGCGCCTCGCCCGCTTCGCCGAGGGCCGGCCGCTGCTCGTGGTCGATCACCACCTGGTCGGGGCGGTCACCACCGCGACTCTGCTGTCCGACCCGTCGGCGGCCTCGGTCGGGTTGCTGGTCGAGCGGCTGGCCGAGAGGCTCGGCGTCCCCCTCTCCCTCGGGATGGCCGAGGCGATCTACACCACCGTCATCTCGGACACCGGGAGCTTCCACTACTCCAACACCACTCCCGACGCCCTGCGCTGCGCGGCCCGGATGGTGGAGCGCGGCGTCGATCCGTGGCGGGTCGCCAGCCACCTCTACGAGGCGGAGCCCCTGGCCCGCGTCAAGCTGCTGGGCGAGGTGCTCGCCACCCTCGAGATCTCGCCGGACGGGCTCTGCGCCACCCTGCTGGTCACCCAGAAGATGCTCCAGCGCTACGGCGCCGGTGAGGACCTCCTCGACGGCTTCATCAACTACGGCCGGCGGGTGCAGGGGGTGGAGATCGCCGTGCTGATCCGGGAGATCCGTCCGGACCTGCACAAGTGCTCTCTGCGCTCGCGTGGACGGGTCAACGTCGCGGGCGTCGCCAGTCGCTTCGGCGGCGGTGGCCACCACAACGCGGCCGGCTGTCAACTGTCGGGTGACTACCTCACGGTGCGGCGCACCATCGTCGAGGCGGTCCGTCAAGAGCTGGCCAGTTGCACGGCCTGCTGATCGTCGACAAGCCCGCCGGGATCACCTCCACGGACGTGTTGCGCCAGCTCGGGCGCTTCCTGCGCGGCCACAAGCTCGGCCATGGGGGGACCCTCGATCCCTTCGCCACGGGCCTGCTGCCCGTGCTCGTCGGCCACGCGACCCGGCTGCTCCCGTTCCTGCACCTGGGGGAGAAGACCTACCGCGGGCGGGTGCGGCTCGGCGTCGCGACGAGCACTCTGGATCGGGACGGCGAGATCGTGCGGACCGCCCCGGTCCCCGAAGAGTGGAGCATGGCCCGCGTAATCGCCGAGGTCCTGCCGCGACTCCAGGGCGAGATCCAGCAGCGGGTCCCGGCCTTCGCGGCGGTGCGCGTGCAGGGCGAGCGGCTCCATGCACGGGCGCGGCGGGGCGAGGAGGTCGAGCGGCCGGTGCGGACCGTCCAGATCCACGAGCTGGTCCTGGAGAGCTGGGACCCTCCCGAGCTGACCCTGCGGGTCCGCTGTGGCAGTGGTACTTACGTACGGTCCCTGGCCGAGCAGCTCGGCGAGCTGCTCGGGACCGTCGCTCACCTGCGTGAGCTGCGGCGCCTCGCGGTGGGCGCGTTCACCGTGGAGCAGGCCGTCCTCCTCGACGGGCTGACCCCGGCCGAGGTCCGGCGTCGGCTCATCCCGCCGGCAGAGGCGCTCCCCCACCTGCCGGCGGTGTTCCTCGACCAGGCCGCCGAGCAGGACGTGCGCTGCGGGCGGCCCCTGGGGGCCGCCTGGCTGCCTGCCGCGGCGAAGGCCGGTGCAGCCTTGCGCTTGCTCGCGGCGGATGGCCAGCTCCTGGCCATCGGCGAAGTCCAGCCCGAGCAGCAGGGGCTCCGCGTGCTGCGCGGCTTCCCGACCGAGGTGCCGCTGACCGACGCCTGGCCCGGTCCTCGCCCGGAATCCGGTTGACGGTGCCCGAGCCGCTGCCTATAGTGCCCCACCCAGGTCCAGCCGGCGCCAGCGTGTTCGGTGTCGGTCGACCGCAAAGATGGCCTGCCTGACGCAGGTCGTGCCAGCGAGGCAAGGAGGAGATCGAGAATGGCGCTGACTGCGGAGATCAAGACCGGTCTGATCGAAAAGTACCGGCGGCACGATTCCGACACGGGCTCGCCCGAGGTGCAGGTCGCGCTCCTCACGGAGCGGATCAACTACCTCACCGAGCACTTCAAGACCCACAAGAAGGACCACCACAGCCGGCGCGGCCTGCTGAAGCTGGTGGGCCAGCGGCGGCGCCTCCTCGACTACCTCAAGAACCTCGATCTGGAGCGCTATCGCACGCTGATCAAGGAGCTCGGGCTCCGCAAGTAGTCGTTGGCCGGCGGGTCGGCCTTCACCCGGACCGGCTGCCTCTCGGGCCGGCCCTCCACGGGAGGGCGGCAGGGGGGAGGTGGCGGGGACGAGGCGCAAGGCGGACCTGCTGGTGCCGGTGCCTTCGGGGCCGGCCCGTCCGGGGCCGGCCCCCATTCCTCCTGTCGGGAGGCGGAGGAGCGCAGTTCGGTCTTTGACCCGGTCGCCCCGGTCACCCTCCGGGGCCACCCGGTCAGGGACTCAACACGCCCCTCTCTCTCCTGCCAGGCTGCTGCCAATGCCTCCTGCTCCCGCGTCGCGGGATGAGGTCGACGACCTCACGCCGGAGGCCACCTCGAGGAGAGGACCATGATTCTGCGAGAGAGCATCCCCTTCGGTGAGAGCGAGCTGACCCTGGAGACCGGCCGGATGGCCAAGCAGGCCTCCGGCTCCGTGCTGGTGACCCTCGGCGAGACGGTCGTGCTGGTGACCGCGGTCTCCGGCGGCCCCGGCCGCGGCGGCGATGGTGGCGGCGACTTCGTGCCCCTGACCTGCGAGTTCCAGGAGAAGATGTACGCGGCCGGGCGGATCCCCGGCTCCTTCTTCCGCCGCGAGGGCCGTCCGGGCGAGCGTGGCGTGCTCGTCGCCCGGCTGATGGACCGGCCGCTGCGTCCGCTCTTCCCCAAGGGCTGGACCTCCGAGACCCAGGTCATCGCCACTGTGCTGAGCATGGACAACGAGAACGACCCCGACGTGCTGTGCATCATCGGTGCGTCGGCCTCCTTGCACCTGTCCAACATCCCGTGGAGCGGCCCCCTCGGCGCCACCCGGGTCGGCCGCCTCGACGGCAAGTTCGTGGTCAACCCGTCCACTTCCCAGCGGGAGCAGAGCGAGCTCGACATCATCATCGTCGGCTCGCGGGACGCCATCGTTATGGTCGAGGGCAGCGCGCGGGACGTGCCCGAAGAGATCATGCTCGAGGCGCTCCTGTTCGGGCACCAGGCGATCCAGAGCCAGATCGCCCTGCAGGAGCAGCTCCGTGCGGCCGCGGGGAAGGAGAAGAAGACCGTGGTCGCTCCGGTGGAGGACCCGGAGCTCGCCCGCCAGGTCCGCGAGCTGGCCGAGGCGCCCCTGCGGGAGGCCCTCTTCATCCGGGAGAAGCTCGTCCGCTACGGGCGGATCGATGCGATCCACAAGGAGATCGACGCGCAGCTCATCGCGCCCGGCGCTCCGCTGGCCGGCCGGGGCCCCGAGGTCGACAAGGCCTTCCAGCACCTCAAGGCCGAGATCATGCGGGGCGCGATCGTCAACGACGGACGGCGCATCGACGGGCGGCGCTTCGACGAGGTGCGGCCCATCACCTGCGAGGTCGGGCTGCTGCCCCGGACCCACGGCTCGGCCCTTTTCACCCGGGGCGAGACCCAGGCCCTGGTCACCGTCACCCTGGGGACCCGCCGCGACGAGCAGCGGGTCGACGCGCTCACCGGTGAGTACTGGGAGCGCTTCATGCTGCACTACAACTTCCCGCCCTTCTGCGTGGGCGAGGCGAAGATGCTGCGCGGCACCTCCCGCCGGGAGATCGGCCACGGCAACCTGGCCAAGCGGGCCGTCCAGGACCAGCTCCCGGACGTCGACTCGTTCCCCTACACCCTGCGCATCGTCTCCGAGATCCTCGAGTCCAACGGCTCCTCCTCCATGGCGACCGTCTGCGGCTCGACCCTCGCGCTGATGGACGCCGGCGTGCACATCAAGGCCCCCGTGGCCGGGGCGGCCATGGGGTTGATCAAGGAAGGCGACAAGGTCGCGATCCTCACCGACATCCTCGGTGACGAGGACCACCTCGGGGATATGGACTTCAAGGTCTGCGGGACCCGTCAGGGGGTCACCGCCCTGCAGATGGACATCAAGATCTCCGGGCTGAGCCGGGAGGTGATGGTCCAGGCCCTCGAGCAGGCGCGCACCGCCCGCCTGCACATCCTCGACGTCATGACCGCGGCCATGCCCACCACCCGGTCCGAGCTGTCCCAGCATGCGCCGCGCATCCTGGTCATCCGCGTCAAGCCCGACAAGATCCGGGACGTCATCGGCCCCGGCGGCAAGACCATCAAGGGGATCGTCGAGCAGACCGGCGCCCAGGTGAACGTGGAGGACGATGGCACCGTGACCGTCGCCTCCCCCGACCTGAAGGCCGCGCAGCGGGCCATCGCGATCATCAAGGGGCTGACCGAGGAGCCCGAGATCGGCCGGGTCTACATGGGAACGGTGGTGAAGATCGCCGAGTTCGGGGCCTTCGTCGAGATCCTCCCGGGGACCGACGGCCTCTGCCACATCTCCGAGCTCTCCGACAAGCGGGTCAACCGGGTCGAGGACATCCTGCACGAGGGCGACGAGGTCCCGGTGAAGGTCCTCGCGATCGACCGCCAGGGCAAGATCAAGCTCTCCCGCCGTGAAGCGCTCGCCGAGCTGGCCCGGCGGGACGGTGGTGGCTCCGCCGCCCCGGCTCCGCAGGCTCCTCCCGCCGAGTAGCCCGGCCGCCGCTTGTCCCTCCCGTCCCCGATCCTGCGGCTGCGACGGCTCCGCCCCGAGGCGGTGGAGCCGTTGCCGCTGCCGGCGGCGGCGACGCCCGGCGCGGCCGGGCTCGACCTGATGGCCGACCTGCCAGCGCCGTTGCGGCTCCCTCCCGGGGAGTGGTCCCTCCTGCCGACCGGATTTTCTGTCGAAATTCCAGAGGGTTACGAGGGGCAGGTCCGGCCTCGCAGCGGGCTCGCGTTCGCCCACGGGGTCACGGTCCTCAACGCGCCCGGCACCATCGACGCGGACTACCGCGGCGAGGTGAAGGTGCTGCTGATCAACCTGGGGAAGCACCCCTTCGAGGTGACCCGGGGGATGCGCATCGCGCAGCTCGTGATCGCGCCCGTCTGCCGCGTCACCCTCGTGGAGGTCTCGGAGCTGGCGGCCTCGTCCCGGGGCGAGGGCGGCTTCGGCAGCACGGGCGCCTGACCCTCCTCGCCGGCGCCCTGCCGGCCATCCTCCCCGCCGCGGCGTCGGATACGACGGCCTGGCCCGTCTTGTCAGAAGGGCGGGAGTCTGGTAATAGAGCGAAGCCCACGTGTCCCTGGGCGCGGGGCTGGTTCGGCGCGGAGCTCGCCCATCCGAGGAGGTATCTGTTGCTCTGCTTCCGCTGCGGCTCCCAGGCTCCCGACGGCGCCCCTTCCTGTCCGAACTGCGGCCAGAAGTTCGCCGAGCCGGGGGTCAACCTGGCCTCTCTCCAGGGGCGCTTCAAGGTGCTCGATCGCAAGGGGCGGGCCGTCGAGCCCAAGCCCGCCGCGGATGACGGCTCGGGGCTGGAGCCCGGGACGGAGCTGCAGTCCCGCTACCTGATCCTCGACCGGATCAGCCGGGCGTCCCTCGGCACCGTCTACCGCGTCAAGGACCGCGAGATCGACGGCGAGGTCGCGCTGAAGCTCTTCCCGGCGGCCCTCTTCCCCGAGGAGAGCAGCCGGGAGAACTTCCGCCGGCAGATCCGCAAGGTCAAGCGCCTCTCCCAGCAGAACGTCGTGCGCATCTACGACGAGGGGGTCGTGGACGGGCGGCCGTTCTACACGATGCAGTTGCTGGAAGGCGGGATGAGCTTGCACAAGATCATCTCGCTGCGCCGGACTCGGGACAGCCTCTTCGATCTCCAGGAGACGGAGCCGATCCTCGCCCAGATTAGCCTGGGGCTGCAGTACGCCCACCGCAGCGGCTGCCACGGCTGCCTAAAGCCGGAGGACATCGTCGTCCTGCCCGACGTCGTCAAGATCGTCGACTTCGCGGTCGCCTCGGCCATCGAGCCCGGTCGCCTGCTCGCCGCGGTGCAGGCCGCCGGTACCGACGCGTACCTGGCCCCGGAGCAGCGTCGCGGCGGGCCACCCGACGTGCGTGCCGACATCTACAGCCTCGGCATCATCCTCTGCGAGATGCTGGCGGGCGTCCGGACCCTCGCGCCCAACGAGCTGCTCTCCGACAAGAACCCGGCCCTGCCGCCGGCCATCGACAAGCTGATCCTGCGGGCCCTGGCCGACGATCCGGCGGATCGCTACCGGAGCGTCGAGGAGCTCACCGAGGACCTCACGTCGATCATCGACACCGGGCGCGCCATCGACGAAGCCATCGGCGGCCAGAGCGAGGTCGCCTCCCTCGCCTTGCTCGAGTCGCCGCCCCCGATGCCGGCCGACATGCTCGACGACGTCGAGCGGCCGCTCCCTCCCCGGCTACCCTCCTCGCCCGACCTGACTCCCTCGGGCGCGCCGCGTGATCCCTCCTTGCCGCCCACGCCGGCCACCGACGCCACCGACCACGATATCCTCATCGAGGAGGTCATCGAGCTGGCCGGCGCCGCCCCCGCGACCGCGCCGGCCCCCGCGCCGCCCGACGTGCTCTTCGACGATCGGCTGCTCGACGCCTGGGCCGTCCCGGCCGGCGGGCCGGGAGCCCGCGGCGGTCGCCCGGTGCCGGTGCCGGTCCCGCGGGGCCGCAAGGACCGCTCCCTCTGGGGGCTGGCCTTCGGCGCCCTGCTCATCCTCGCGATCATCAGCGTGGGCACCTATCTCTTCATCTCCAAGCGTCTCGGCCAGCGGCAGGGCCACCCGATCGTCGCGGAGGCCCTCGTTCCCGGCACGGGGCCCGCGACCCCGTCGACCGTCTCCCCCGGGACGGAGGCGGGCCAGCAGTCCACCTCGACGCCGAGCCCCGTCACGAGCTCGCCGGAGGCCCCGGCTCCGGGCGTCGCGGCGGGCAGCGCGGCCATCGCGAGCTCGGCGGAGGCCCCGGCTCCGGGTGTCGCGGCGGGCAGCGCGGCCATCGCGAGCTCGGCGGAGGCCCCGGCTCCGGGCGTCGCGGCGGGCAGCGCGGCCACCGCGAGCTCGCCGGCCGCGTCGCTCCCGGGGGACGCACCGAAGGCGGTGCCGGCGTCCGGTCCCGCCCTCTCCGCGAGCGCGGCGTCGCCGCCCGCGCCGGTCGCGAGTGTGGCCAGCGCTCCGGCCGCCCCGCTGCCGTCGGCCGCCACGACCGCCCCCGGCATGACTCCGGGCGCCGTCCGGCCGGCCGGTCCGGCCGCGGTCCCGCCCGTCGCACCCAAGGCGGCGCCGCTCGCGGCCGCTCCCCCCGTGGCCGGCCCGGCCCCGGCCCGGCCCCCGACGGCCGCTCCGGCCGTGGCCCCGCCCGCTCCGCCACGGGAGCCCGTCGCCGCCCGCCTCCCCGCAGGCTCCCCGGCCCCTGCTCCAGGGGCTGCCGTGGTCCCTTCGTCTGGGGTGCCAGTACCATCCTCCCGGGGGCCCTCCGGGCCCGCGGCCCCCGCGGCCAGCGCCGCGCGCCCGCCGGCCGCGGGCAATCCCCCCGCGGCGGCCGCAGGCATCCCCGACTGGAGCCGTCAGTCCCTCGAGCCCACGACGCCGGCCCCGGCGGCCACGACCACTCATGGCGCCGCCGGCTGGCCCGTCGCCGCCAATCCCGCCGTCGGCTCCCCCGCTCCCCGGCCGGCGAGTGCGCCCGCACCCGCCTCCGGGCCCCTGCCGGCCGCGGCTGGCCCGGCCTGGCCCACGGCCGCTCCAGCACCGTCGCCGCGCCCGAGCCCGCCCGTCGCCTCGCCGCCGCCGGCGTCCGCTCCGGCCCCCGCCGCGCCCCCGGTGGCAGCACCGCCGGCGGTCGCACCCCCCGTGGTCTCGCCTGCCGCAGCGGCGCCGCCGGTCGTCCTGGCGGCTGCGCCCGCTCCCCCGCCCTCCCTCCCCGCGCCGGTCCCGGCCGCCGCGCCCGACAAGCCGACCAAGTGTCCGGGAGGGATGGTCAAGATCCAGAAGGGCAAGTTCGTCGCCGGGGCGAAGGAGGGGGACCGGGACCGGGGGTTCGAGGGGACCGCCCGGGCGGTGGAGACCCGCGCCTACTGCATCGACGTCTACGAGTACCCCAACCGGGCGGGTGCCCAGCCCATGGCCGGCGTGGACCTCGCCGCGGCTCGCCGGCTGTGCGCCGCCCAGGACAAGCGGCTCTGCGACGCGGCCGAGTGGGAGAAGGCCTGCAAGGGACCGAAGGGAGCCGCCTACCCGTACGGGGCGACCTTCGACCCCGATGTCTGCGTCACCGAGGACCGCAAGGAGGAGGGGCGAGCGGTCTCGCCCGCGGGATCGTTCAAGAAGTGTCGCAGCGGCTATGGTGTCTACGACATGTCGGGCAACCTCGCGGAGTGGACCGAGGGCGGCACGATGCACGGCGGCTCCGCGCAGAAGCCCGATTACTCGGTGCGTTGCACCAGCAAGGCGCGCAAGAGCGCCGACGCCTTCACCGGCTTCCGCTGCTGTCGCGACGCGCAGTAGGCCACCGTCCCCCGCGAAGAGCACGGGAGGCAAGCGCTGGGCGATGATCCTCACGTTCACCCAGCAGTTGCCCCCTCGCCCGCTCGAGCCGACGTTCCACGAGATCGCCGCCTTCTTCGCCAGCCGTGGCTTCCGGTCCGCCTCCCGGTCTTCGCCCCCGGAGCCCGACGCCTCGCCGCCTCGGCTCGCTCTCCCCCACCCCCTGCTCCTCCAGCGGGGGAGCCTCTGGGGGAATCTGTTCGGCTACTCGATGGAGCGGCTGCGCCAGCGCGCGACGGTCGGGCTGCTGCAGGAGCCCGATGGCGCCCTCTGCTTGAGCATCCGCTACGAGGTGAGCACCCTCGGCCAGCTCATCAGCGACACCGACCGGCGCTTCTTCCAGGAGGAGGTCTGCTCCCTGCTCGAGAGCCTCGGCGGCCAGGTCGATCCCGAGGTCCGGCGTCGCGCGCACCGCCGGCGGAGCCGGCGGGAGCAGATCGTGCGCCACCTGCTGCTGGCCTCGTTCTGCTTCGCGGTGGCCTACGTGCTCGGCCGCTGGTTGCTGCTGTCGTGAGGAGGCGATGAACCGGAGGAGACTGCTCGGTGGTGGGGTCTGGCAGCTCTGCTGGCTGCTCGGCGGCGTGCTGCTCGCCTGCGGCGAGCCCGAGCCAGTCGCGGCGGCCACGGTGACCCCCGCGGAGGAGGCCGCGGGCAGCGATCCGGCCCGCTATCCCTCGATCGTCGAGCTGCAGCGCGCAGAGTTCCCGCCCGATCCCGGGCGCTCGCCGACCCCTGCCGGCGGCGTGCTGCACGTCCAGCCCGGGGGGAGCGGCCCGGGCACGCTCGCCCAGCCTTGCGGCGCCATCGCCGAGGCCCTGCGGCTGGCGCGGACGGGCGACACGGTGCTGGTGCAGCCGGGCACCTACCTCGAGGGGCTGCCCGGGGAATCGGTCGCCCTGCAGCTCGGCGAGCCCGGCGTCACGCTGCTCGGCTCGACCGCGGGCCGGGTCCTGGTGCAGCCCGCGCGCCCCGGGGTGCGGCACGGCCTGGTGGTCGAGGCCGACGGCGTGCGGGTGATCGGCATCGACATCGCCGGGTTCGCGGGCGCCTCGGTCATCTTCGGCAGCACCCGCGGGCAGCGGGACGTCGTGCTGCGCTCCATGCGCCTCGAGGCGCCGTCCGACGGGCAGTGGCACGACGGGATCGTCGCCACCGCGGACAATCGCGCGACCGGCGTCCCGGTGCTGGCCGGCTTGCGGGTGCAGGACGTCCAGATCGGCGGGGGCGTCTCCCTCGGGCTGTCCTGCAACGCCGGCCCGTGCCGGAGCTGGCGGCTGCACGATGTCGTCCTGCAGGGCGGCAGTGGCGTCGGATCGGGTGCCGATGGGATCGCGATCGAGAACGGCGAGAACCTCCTGCTGACCGCGGTGCAGGTGCGGGGCTTCCCCGCGGACGGCATCGATCTGAAGGCCAAAGGCGTGGTCATTTATGATACTATCGTTGGTCATGTCGGCCGAAATGGGATCAAGTTGTGGTACGAAGGTGATATCGTCAATACCTTGATCCATCACACCGGTGCGGACGCGGGCCTCGTGCTGGCTGGCCCCGGGAGGCTGCGGCTGCTCCACTCGGTGCTCGCGTACCACAACTGGAACGGGCCCTCTTCCTACCACATGACCTTCGGCTACCCCGATCTCCCCGTGGCGGTGGAGATCCGCAACTCCCTGATTTATCGCTGCTCCGGCGGAGGCTATGTCTCGGGCGGCTCGACGCTGCAGGTCCACGACAGCCTCTGGTCGGACATCGCCAACGGGGTCGCCCTCGATTTCGCCGGCGCCGATGGCGTCCGGCAGCAGGTTCGCCTGGGTGATCCCGCCGGGCGCTGGGAGGAGCTGGGGCTCGGCCGCGGGCGCCTGACCGTCGGGACCGATCCCCGGCTCGCGGCCACCGAGCCCTTCGATCCCTTGCCCGGCAGCCCGCTCATCGATGCGGGCAGCCCCGCTGCGCTGGCCTACCCGCCCTGGGATGCGCGCGGTGCGCCCCGGAGCCGCGGTGCGGGGCCCGACATCGGGCCGCGCGAACAGCCACCGCCCCCCTGAGCCCTCGCTGCTCGTCGTCCGGGGCTTGCTCCCGTCGGCATCCCGTGGTACTCCCGCTCGCTGACGACACGCTGGAGGAGTCTCCCATGGTGCAGCACCGCTCCCTCGCCCTCGGCTCCGTCCCCCTGGCCCTCACCGGGCTGCTGGCCGCGGCCTTGCTCTTGCCGGCCTGCGCGCCCAAGGCCGGCGCCCGTCCGACGATCTCGATGCTGCGCATCTCCGGCGCCAACCCGGACCGGCAGGTGACGGTCTGGGGCAAGATCCGTAACGATTTCAAGGATGCCAAGCCCACGGCCACCGCCGCCAACCTGATGGACAAGCTCAACGAGGAGGTGAGCTTCGAGGTCGTGAACCACGAGGGCACCCGGGACAAGCTGATCCCTGCCTTCGTGCCCTCCACCGCGGAGGCCGCCGAGACGACGGACTCGACCTGGAGCCGCCGGCTGACCATCGATTTCCTGCTCTTCCCGAAGGAGCTCGACGAGGAATCCCACCTGCTGATCAACAACTTCTACGACCCCGAGAAGGACCAGCTCTCCTTCGATCTGACCAAGGGGACCCAGGGCGGACGGCCGCGCGTCCAGAAGGTCGAGGTGGTCGAGCTCGATGCCAAGAAATCGAAGATCACGGCCACCCTCGACAAGGATGCGCCGGCCTCCCTGACCGTCTGGCACCACCTCGGGGGGCGGGTCTTCAAGATGGAGCGCAAGGGCAGCCGGCTCTTCTTCCGGGAGTTCAAGGAGAGCGAATCCAGCGATCACAAGGTGATCCTGGTCGACGGCGAGACCTGGGTGTCTCCACCGACGGGCATCTCGGCCCCCTCCGTCGAGGAGGAGGGCGAGGAGTAGCCATCCGGTCAGGTCCTGCTCACCCGCTCGCGCCCGCACCTCCCCGAGACGATCCGCTCACCCCATGCTTCGCCCTTCGTCCCTGCGGGACGCGGTGCAGGACCGCGTCGACGGGGCGCGACTCGTCTGCGAGGAGCTGCCGGTGCGGACGCGGAGGATTGCGGCTGCGGGCCGCCGGTGGGGAGGGAGGCGGGCCGGGCTGGCTACCGCTTGACGCGGTAGAACAGGACGATGGTGATGCAGTGGAACTCCCAGTCGGAGCTCTGGCGCACCTCCTGGGAGATGACCTCCAGGTCTTTGTTCTCGCGGAGCCAGCGGTTGATGTCCTCGCCGAGCAGGTCCCGGTCGCTGGCCTTGGTCACCGAAAAAACCTTCACCCCGTCGATCCGCACGATGAACCTCTCCTGCCCCATCCGGAAGCCGCCAGGGTGAGTGGTCAGCGCACCGCCGCGTTGGGGCGTGCCCCACTCCCTCGGCACCCTGCAGGCTCGCCGCAGTGACGCGCGGGGGAATCCCCCGGCGAGCGGTCAGCCCGGGTCCAGCCTCGGCTCCAGCCTTCCGGTACGACCGGGAGTCCTGTCCCTGAGGGTGCCTGGCTCTGTCCACTAGTACAAGCAAGGTGGGCCCTCTGTCAACCTGCCGGAGCCGCGCCGGCCCCGCGAGTGCGTTGACCGACCCGCCAGAGCCTCTATAATCCGCCCGGTCGAAGAATGCAGGAGTGTAAGGATGTCTGCGATTCTGCTGATTTTTCTCTGCCTCGCTTTCCCGGCCCGGGCCTACGGCCAGTCCGTTCCGGCGGCCGCGGGCGGCCTTGCGGTGACGGGTGAGAGCGCGCTCGAGTCCCTCGACACGCCGACCAAGCTCCTCCTGTTCGCCCTCCTGGTGCTCGGTGGGCTGTTCCTGATCTGGGTGGGGCGCAAGGCGCTGAAGGGGCGCTCGGTCCAGGCCCTCACCGCGGGCCAGCCGGACGAGGGCGAGCCCTCCGGCGCCGCGACCGAGGAGCCGGCGGGGGAGCTGCCGGAGGTCGCGGGGGAGCTGCCGGAGGTCGCGGGGGAGCTGCCGGAGGTCGCGGGGGAGCTGCCGGAGGTCGCGGGGGAGCTGCCGGAGGTCGCGGGGGAGGAGCCTGCTGGCGAGCCTCCTGCGGCGGCCGAGGCGACGCCCCCGGCCTCGCTGCCGGAGATCGCGACCGGCGCGGCCGCCCCCGCGGAGCCGGCGGCGCCCGTCCTCCCCGTGGCGTCCGGCAGCGCGGCGTCCGCGCTGCCCGACGCGTCCGTCGCGGCCGCGGCGCCGGTCGCCACCGCCGAGCCTGCCTCGCCGGCGCTGACCCCGGAGCAGGAGCGGGCGGAGCGCGCGGCCCGGGCCGAGCGTCAGCGCGCGGAGCTCGCGGCCCGGGCCGAGCAGGAGCGCACCGCGCGGCTCCAGCGCGAGAAGGCGGAGCGCAAGGCCCGCGCCCAGCAGGAGAAGGAGGAGCGCCAGCGGATCGAGGCCGCGGCCCGGGCCGACCGGGAGCGGGCCGAGCAGCTCGCGCGGGAGGACCGGGAGCGGGCCGAGCGGGCCGAGCGCGCCGAGCGGCAGCGCGCCGAGCTCGCCGAGCAGGCGGAGCGGGCCCGGCTGCTGAGCCTCGAGCCCAGCCGGAGCCTCGACGAGGGGCTCTCCCGGACCAAGAAAGAGGGCTTCATCGGCCGCCTCGCCCGGCTGTTCTCGAGCAAGAAGACCATCGACCAGGAGCTGCTCGACCAGGTCGAGGAGCTCTTGATCAAGGCCGACATCGGCGTGAAGACCACCGAGCGCCTGGTCACCCGCCTGAAGGAGGAGTCGAAGCGGCGGGACCTCGGCGACCCGCAGGCGGTCTGGGCGTTCCTGAAGGAGGAATCGGCCCGGATCCTCACGAACGACGCGCCGCCGATCCAGCTCCGCCCCGGTCGGCCCCTCGTGGTCATGGTCGTCGGCGTCAACGGCGTCGGCAAGACCACGACCATCGGCAAGCTCGCGGCCCGCTACGTCGTGGAGGGCAAGAAGGTGCTCATCGCCGCGGGCGACACCTTCCGCGCCGCGGCCGTGGAGCAGCTCGAGATCTGGGCGAAGCGGGCCGACGTGGCGCTGGTCAAGGGGCGGGCCGACGCGGACCCGGCCTCGGTGATCTTCAACGCGGTGCAGCAGGCCCGGAAGGACGGGGCCGACGTCGTCTTCGCGGACACCGCGGGGCGGCTGCACACCAAGGTCCCCCTCATGGAAGAGCTCAAGAAGATCCACAAGGTCTGCGGCAAGGCCATCGAGGGGGCGCCCGACGAGGTGCTGCTGGTCCTCGACGCCACCAACGGGCAGAATGCGGTCTTGCAGGCCCGGCAGTTCTCCGAGGCGATCGGCCTCACCGGCATCGTGCTGACCAAGCTCGACGGCACCGCCAAGGGTGGGATCGTCCTGGCCATCTCCCAGGAGCTGCAGGTGCCCATCCGCTACATCGGCATCGGGGAGCAGGTCGGCGATCTGCGGCCCTTCGATCCCGCCGAGTTCGTCGAGGCCTTGTTCCAGCGGGAGAGCGGCTCGCTCTGACCGGCGCGCGCCGTGGATCTTCCTGGACCCGGTCCGGCGGGTCGTGCTAGTGTCCGCGGGCGAAGTGGTGTCCACGGAGGAGGGACGCGGATGGTCCGGAAGCTGGCGCGCACCCTGGGCGTGCTCCTGCTGCTGCTGCTGATCGGCACCGTGCAGGAGGCCTCGGCCCAGGAGGTGCGAGTCTTTCAGCAGAAGCCGTTCTTGCGCCAGCACCGGCTGGAGCTGGCCCCGATCACCGGGATCAGCATCAACGACGCGATGGTGGAGCACGTTGCGCTCGGCGGCACGGCCAACTGGCATTTCACCGAGACCATCGCCGGTGGGCTCTCTTACTGGCACACCTTCGGCTACGAGACCGCGCTGTACGACAAGGTGCAGAGCGATTTCAACCTGCTGCCCCGGGTGCTCAAGACCGAGTCCTTGATCACCGCGCAGGCCTCCTGGGCCTTCCTCTACGGCAAGTTCGCGCTCTTCAACACCTGGGTGGTCCACTACGACACGACGGTCCAGGCCGGGGCGGGCGTGGCGCGGACGGCCGCGGCCGACACGGAGCTGGCCTTCGATTACGGGCTCGGTCAGCGCTACTTCCTGACCGACTGGCTCTCGCTGAACTTCGAGCTGCGGCACTACATGGTCAACGCCGACAGCCTCTTCCACAACATCACCGTGGCCGCGGGCGTCGGGTTCTTCGTGCCGTTCTCCTTCGAGTACACGAAGCCCCGGTAGGGCCCGTTCCCGGCGCCCGGGCTCCGGGCGGTCGGGCTGGCAGGTTGGAGCGGTTCATGCGGTTGCATCCTCTGCTGAGACGAGCGTTCCCGGGGCTGCTGCTGCTCGGGGTGCTGGGGAGCGGCGAGCTGGCCTTCGCCGCGGGGACGGGTCTCGACGACCAGCCCGTGGTGCGGCGGGAGCTGCTGCTGCGCGGCAGCCGCTTCGAGCTCGCGGCCAACCTCGGAGGCACCCTGGCGGACGCCTTCTCGCGCAACTACATGCTCGGGTTGCAGGGGCAATACTACTTCGACAACTGGATCGGCGCGGGGGTCGCGCTCGACGGGAACCTCTGCTCCCTGCTCGGCGACGCCTGCAAGACCGCCCTCGCGGAGGACGTCGCCGCGGTGAGCCCGCGGGTCGAGTCCCTCGACGACGTTTCGGCCTTCTCCTTCGTGGCCATGCCGTTTTTGAGCCTCATCCCCATGAGCGGCAAGATCGGGCTGTTCAAGAAGGTCATCCACTACGACCTGCACTTCCTCGCGGGCGCGGCCATCGTCAAGGTGGCCAGCCTCGGGGACGGCGACCAGCTCGACGACACCCTCTTCGGGCCGGCCATCGGCATCGGCCAGCGCTTCTTCCTCGGTGACTCCCTGGCCGTGACCGTCTCCCTGCGCGACCTCATCCTCAACCGCGTGCTCAACACGACCGACACCGGGGCCGCGGCCGAGGCCGAGTACGAGAACAACTTCGTCCTCTCCCTCGGGGTCAGCTTCTTCTTCCCCTCCCAGGTCCAGTCCTCGCGCTGAGCGCTGCGGTGCTCGTCCCTCTGGTTTTTGGTGGCCTGACTTTCCTCCCATTCCGGCGCTTGGCGACCGGCCGAAGTACCTCGAGGAGGCCCGATCGATGCGTGGATCCATGACCAAAGCAACCCTCGTCCCCGCGCTGCTGCTCCTCCTCACCCTCTGCCTGGTCCCGGCCCGCGGTGAGGCGAGCCACTACCTGCTGACCGACCTCGGGCTGCTCGCGGCCGAGGAGGTGGCCGCCCTCGAGCGAGTGGGGATCACCAGCAGCGAGCAACTGCTCCCGCGAGTGATCGGGCCGACGGAGCGGGCTGCCCTGCAGCGCCTGCTGCTGCCCGCCGCCGTGTCCGCCGAGCGGCTGCGTGAGCTGGCCTGCATCTGCGATCTGCTGCAGCTCGAGGGGGTCGGGCCGACGATGGTCAAGCTCCTGCGGCGCGCCGGCGTCGTCGACAGCCGCGACCTCGCGAGCCGTGACCCGCGGGAGCTGGCCGCGCTCGTGCTGCAAGTGAACCAGCGGGAGGCGATCGCCGGGCGGGTCCCGGAGGAGAGCCACCTCGCCGGCTGGATCGGCGTCGCCCGGACCCTGCCGGTCCGGGTCCAGTAGCGTGGGGCGCCGTTCGTCCGTGCCGTCGCGCTGGTCGTGAGCATGGAGTCCGCCCCCGCTCCCTGGCGCCTCCGGCTCGGTCGGCCGGGGCTCGACGTCCTGGCCCCCGGGCTGCTGGTGACGGCGACCCTGCTCGCGGTCTTCTGGACCGCGCGCCTCGTCCAGCTCGGCCTGGCCGTGGCCCTCGGCTTCACCTCCCAGGTGGCCGCGTGGCGCTGGCTGCTGCTGCCGGGGATCCTCGCGGAGGATCTCCTGGCCGCGGCCGTGCTCGGCGGGCTCGCGGGGGGGCTCGCCGCCGTCCAGCAGCGCCTGGGCCTACCCTCCTGGCTCCGGCTGCTGCCCGGCCTGCTGGTCCTCCTGCCGACGACCTTGCTGACCCTCGTGGGCGTGGCGCTGTATCGCCTGTATCAGACCCCGCTCACCCGGGGTCAGCTCGAGGTCATGGGGACCCTCACGGATTTCCGCAGCTCCATCCTCGAGAACCTGACCCCGCTCAACGTCGGCGTCGGCCTGCTCCTGTTCGGCGTGGCCCTCGGCGGCGTGCCCGGCCTCGGTCGCCTGCTCACGCGCTGGCGGGCTCGCCGGGCGGGGCGCCGGCCCTGGCCCGTCCTGGTGGCGCTGCTCGTGATCGTCCTCTGCTACCTGGCCTTGCCCACGGGGGGGCTCCTCGGCTTGCAGAAGAACCCGGTGCTCGCCCTGGTCCTCGCCGGCGGCGGGCGCGGGCCGGACGACTCGCCCCCCCTGGCCCTGGGGCCGGATCCTCGCTTCGACCTCGCCCGGGTCTTCGACCCCGCAGATCCTGCGGCCGAAGCGCTGACCGACCTCGTGGACCTGGCCGCCCGGCCCGCGGGGCCGCTGAACGTGCTGCTGTACGTCGGCGAGTCCTGGGCCGCGAGCCAGCACTGCCTCGTCGACGGCCCGGCCGAGGCCTGCCCCCGGCTCCAGGCCCTGCGGCCCCACAGCTTGCTGTTCGACAACTACTACTGCCTGACCCCGGTGAGCATGAAGTCCCTCTTCTCCCTCACCTGCTCCCTGCATCCCATGCCCATCCCCCAGGCCGAGACCTACGTCCACGGCAACATCGACTGCCGCTCCCTCTCGGAGATCCTCAAAGATCGCGGGTACGCCACCGTGGGGCTGCACGCGGGCCACTTCCACTACTCGGACAAGCGGCGCTACCTCGACCACCGTAAGTTCGACGTGCTGCGTGACGGGGACACCCTGCGCGCCCGCAAGCAGTACCCGATCAACGGCTGGGGCGCGGACGATCGGGCGATGCGGGACGATTTCCTCGGCTGGCTCGACGGCCTCCCGGCAGGCACCCCCTGGCACGCCTTGCTGATCCCGGTCACGCCCCACTATCCGTACCAGCCGATCCCGGGGGCGCCGCAGCCCTTCGGCAACGCGACCCTGAAGGACCGCTACCTCAACCACATGGTGCTCCAGGACCAGATCCTCGGCGACATCTGGGAGGAGCTCCAGCGGCGGGGCCAGCTCGAGCAGACGTTGATCGTGCTGGTCGGCGACCACGGCCAGGCCTTCGACGAGCACGCGGGCAACGTCATGCACGGCTCCTACCTGTACGAGGAGTCGGTGCGGGTCCCCTTGATCCTGCTCCACCCGCGGCTGTTCCGGGGTGCGGTCAGCCACCGGATCGGCAATCACCTCGACCTGGTGCCGACGGTCCTCGAGCTCTTGCAGCTCCCGCCGGAGCCGCGCCACGAGGGGCGCTCCCTGCTCGCGGGGTACCGGCCGACCCGACAGCACTTTTTTACCAAATATGCTCACTATCAGCTCGGGATCCGTGACGGAAGGTACAAGTTCATCTACGACAAGGACAAAGGGACCGACGAGCTCTTCGACCTCCACGTCGACCGGGCCGAGCGTCGGAACCTGGCCTCCTCCCGGCCCGAGATGGTCCGGCGCTACCGGGAGCTCGCGAATGCCTGGGAGGGGTTCTACACGGAGCTCATCCCCAACTACGAGTTCTATCGCCTGCCCACCCGGGCCTGTCGCGGCCAGGACGTCTGCTTCCTCGACGAGCTCGAGCCCACCTTCACCCACGGCAAGGCCGAGCCGCGACGCTCCGCCCTGAAGCAGAAGCTGCAGATCGACGGTCGGGTCTTCGGGCGGGGCTGGGGGGTGGAGGCGCCCTCGATCCTGCGCTTCTCCGTCGCCGGTCTCGGCTACCAGTGGCTCGAGGGCACGGTCGGTCACGACGACGACATCTACGCGGGCCAGCTCGGCGAGACCGTCTCGGCCCAGGTCTTCGTGGACGAGCAGCTCGTCTTCTCCACCGGCAAGATGAAGAAGGGCGATCCGGCCCTGACCTTCCGGGTGCCGGTCGTCGGCGCCCGCACGGTGGAGCTCTTCGGCCACGACATGGACGGGATCGGCTATCGCGACACCATCGACTGGGGGGACCTGCGGCTGACGCGGTAGCGACCGGCCCGTGCCCAGGTCGAGACTTCCCTGGTTGAAGCTCTCCTGGTGGCAATTGTCCTGGGTGCAGCCGGTCCGAGTGGGCGGCTTCCTTGCCAATCTCCTCCCGTACCCGGCTCGAGCTGCAAGATCTCTCGCAGAGCCGCAGAGTTCGCAGAGAAAAGTGCTCAGTTGGCTGAGCCCTCTGCGGCCCTGCGGCTCTGTGAGAAAATTCTTTTCGTGCGGGGAGTTGTGCCAAGGCCTCGCTGCTTGCTCACCGGGATGATCTGCACCCAATCGTCCTGGTGGGTGCCGACCTCCGCGTCGGCACCAGCCCCCGCTCCCCGCCAGCCCCCGGGCCTGGAGAGGGCCTTCCCCCGCGACGCCAAACCCAATACTGTCCCTGGTGCGGGATGGCCGGCGTGGCGTCCGGGCGCACCCCGAGGCGACCCGGTCCAGGGAGTAGAGTCGTGGTGGCTGGCTGGCTGGCGAAGCTCGAGGACCGGCTGTTCGGCGCGGCGGCGCTGCTGCCCGCCTGGCTGCCACCCCTGCTGGCCTCGGCCCTGCTCCTGCCGGCGGCCTGCTGGTACCTGCCGGGGGGCGCGTCCTATGGCGACGACGCCTCCTCCCATCTCGCGATGAGCCTCGAGGTCGCTCGCCACCTGCGCGCCGGCGCCCTCGACCTCTGGAGCCCCGTCTTCTGCCTCGGCTCCCCGGCCGGCTACTACTACGGCCCGCTGCCGCACCTGCTGCTCGGCGGGGTCCTGGCCCTGACCCACGGCCTGCTCGCACCGACCCTGGTCTACAAGCTGCTGCTGCTGGCCGGGCTGGCGTCGTTGCCCTGGTCGGTCGCCCTGCCGGCTCGCCGGCTCGGCTTGCCCCCTCTCGGGGCGGGGGTCGCGGGCGCCGCGGTCCTGCTGCTGACCTCCTCCCTGTCCTTCGGCCTCGGCCTGGAGACCTTCCTCTACCACGGGCTGTTCGCCCAGTTGCCGGGGCTGCTGCTCCTGACGCCGGCCCTGGCCGCGGTGCTCGGCTACCTGCGCACCGGGCGGCGGCTGGCGGCTGCGTGCGGGCTCCACGGCCTGCTGCTCCTCTGCCACCCCTTCACCGGGCAGGTCGTGGCCCTCGCGGCGGCCCTGGCGGCCGTGGCCGGGCTCGCTGGCCTGGGCCGGTCGCGGCGTGACCCGGCCGCGCCCGGCAGCCTGCTCGGGCTGCGCCTCCCGCGCCGGGTGCTGCCCACCCTGCGCCTCCTGACCCTCGGCCTGCTGGTGGCCGCGGCCAGCGCCGCGTACTGGGCGCCCCTGCGCGCCGGCTGGGCCTACTTCGGCGGCTGGCCCGCGGGCAAGCCGGCCCAGTGGGACGGGACGGGCCTGCTGCCCTTGCTGCAGGCCCTGGGCACGGGGACCCTGCTCGACAGCCAGCGTCTGCCCGTGCTCTCCCTGCTCGCGCTCTGCGGGCTGGGCGTCTGGGTCGGCCGCGGCCGCCGTCATCCCACCGGCGCGGCCCTGGTGCTGCTCGGGCTGGTCTCCCTGCTGCTGGCGGCCGGGCGGCTGGCCGTTGGCGATCTGGTGGACCGGCTGCCCCTGCACCGCGAGATGGAGCTCTCCCGCTAC
>JAVEVO010000118.1:0-20716 GCA_034005005.1 Myxococcota bacterium | reverse complement strand
TCCGGGACCGTGACCAGGCTCAGCTCCCCCGTGAGGTCGTCGAGCAGCTCCAGTTGCTCGATCACCAGGTCCTCGTCGCCGCAGCTCGTCAGGACCAGTTCCTGGACCTGGGCAGCGCCCAGCTCGCCCGCCCCGAACTCGAGGGCCGCGGGGCTGACCGTCAGGCAGGAGCCGGTCGCGTGCCCGGAGACCAGCACGTCGAGCGAGCCGGTGGGCGCGTCCCCGTGCACCCGCAGGGTCGCCGCGAGGGGGCCGGGCCGTCGCGGCCGCCAGACCAGCGACAGCGCCAGGTGCGGGACGGTCAGCGGGTCGGTCACCGCCGGCGCCCCCGGCGGCAGCTCGATGGGGAGCGACCCGGTCCCACCCTCACCGGCCACGGTCATCAGCTCGCCGCGGGGATCATCGAGGACCTCCACCCACTCCACCGTCCGGGAGACCGGGTCGCGGTTGATCACGCGCAGGGTGGCCGTGGCGCTGCCATCCCAGGGAATCTCCCCGAGCGCGAGCGCTGCCGGCCAGGCCTGCAGCCCGCCGGCCCCCCCGGCGCAGCCGGGCCCGACACCGCCGTCGGGACAGGGGTCGTCCCCGACGAGCAGCCGCGTCTCGAAGCAACCCGTGAGCAGCGCGGGCAAGAGCAGGGACAGCCAGGGGAGCCAACCGCCGCCGCCCCGCTGGCGGCGGTACGGGAGCTGGTCCCCGCCCCGACGGCCAGCGCAGACGGCGCGCGCTCCCCCGCCAGGGGCGCAGCGCATCAGGGAGCCGCCGGGAGGCCGAGGGCCTCTTCCAGCGAGGGCAGCAGAAAGCTGTGCGGGTGGCGGGCCCGGAACCGTCGGTGCTGCGCCCGGGCTTCCCCTTCCCGCCCCGCGGCCAGCAACGCGAGCACCTCGAGCGCGTCCCGCTCCTCCGCGAGCTGCCCCCGGGCGAAGGTGTGGCGATGACGCTCGACCTCGGCCAGGGCGCCGGCGGGATCGCCGGCCGCGAGCCGGCGGCGGGCGTCCTCGAGCACGCGGCGCTCCTCGGCCAGGGTCGTCGCCGGAGAAGCGGCCACGGGCGGGTCCGGGCGGGAGGGGGCGGGCCGGGCCTTCCGGGGCCGCGATCCGGTCTCTCCCGGCAGGGCCCGGGCTCCCGCGCCGGGCGCCGCCGTGCTCGCGGCCAAAGCGACGCCGAGGCTCCCCCGGGACGCCTCCCCGGCCCCGGAGCTGGTCAGCTCCACCGTGGAGGCGGGCTCCGGGGAGACCACCGGCGCCGGCCGGGACGCGGGGGCCGAGACCACCGCGGGGGCCTGGGCGGCCGTGACCGCGGCCGCGGGGAGAGCGCTCGTGAGGGAGGGCACGGCGACCGGGGAGGGCGAAGGGTCCTCGGGGAGCAGCACGGCCAGGCCGAAGATCCCTCCGGCGAGGCCCAGGACCGCAAAAATCAGTCCCTTGGCACCAAGAACCGTCCCCCCGATCACACTCGCTCCGGGCACCCCCGCGCTCGCCCCGGGCACCCCCGCAGGTCCGGCTCCGAGGGCGCCGCCCCCGCCCGTGGGCGCCCCCTCCCCGCCCATGGACGAGGTGCCGCGGTCCACGTCCCCCGCGGGCGGCAGCCCGAGGGTGGCCTCCAGCCGGGCGAGCACCCGCTGCTCGACCTCCCCGCCCGGCCCCGGGGCGTGGCGCTCCCGCTCGAGCAGCTCGCCGATCCAGGGCTCGCCCGGCCAGCCATCCGGCCCCGGCCGCATCCGGCTCATCGCTCCCTCCTCGACGGGCGCAGCCGGGTGAGGGCCGCGACGAACTGCTCGCGCCCGAGACGCAGGCGGGAGTAGCAGGTGTTCAGCGGGACCGCGAGGGCCTCGGCCACCTCGGGCATGGTGCAGCCGTCGAGCTCGTGCATCACGAACACGACCCGCCGCTCCGGCGGCAGCGCGGCCAGCGCCTGGCGGACCAGCTCCTGCTCCTGGTGGGTGGCCGCCTGCTCCTCCGGGCCCGGCGCCCGGTCCGCGGGCTCCCGCGCGCCGACCGGCTCCTCCCGACGGTGACGGGCCCGGCGCCGCTCGTCCGCGGCGACGCGGTAGGCGATGCCCGTCAGCCAGGGACGGAGCGGGCGCCGTGGATCGTAGTCGGCCAGCCGCCGGTGGACCACCAGGAACACCTCGTGGGCCGCGTCCTCGATGTCCCGCTCCGCCACGCCCAGGCGGCGCAGGGTCAGCCAGACGTGGGTGAAGTGCTCCCGGTACACCGCGCGCAGCTCGGGCCGCGCCGGGGTCGGGAGTCGTTCCGGGAGCGAGTCGACCGTCACGCCTTGCTCTTGGGAGTGGCTCGCTCCGTCCGTCACGGAAAACGCCTCCCCCCGGGGGTGACCTGCAGGGCGACGCCCAGGGCGAAGGAGGCCCGGGGGCTCTGCCAGAGAGAGGTCTCGCCCAGGCGCAGCACGGTCTCACCGAAGGGCACGAGCAGCTCGGCCCAGGCCTGCACACCGAGCCAGGATCCCGGCCAGAGCTCGACGAACGGGCGCACCCCGGCCGCGACGTAGGGGCCCCAGGCCTCCCGGGCGCCGGTCAGCTCCTCGCCGCGGCCCCGCACGACGCCCCCGGTCACCACCAGGCAGCCGCCCAGCGGGTCCTGGTGCACGCAGGGCAGCACGGCCAGGTCGGCCACCCCGGCCCGGACCTCCCCGCCACTGGCGGGGGCCAGCACGGCGGCCCGGTCGACCCGGCCCTCGAGGTGGAGGGAGCCCCAGCGACCCCGCACCCCGCCCCGCACCAGCCCTCCCCACGTGAGGTCCGGCGCACGTCCGTGGACGCCGGCCAGGCCCAGGCCGAGCACGAGCCCGCGCTCTGGTCCTTTCGGTCCAGCAGGCGCGGCCTCCTGGATGCGGGACGCCGCGGCGGGTGGCCCGGCCGCAGCAGCCGCCACGAGCAGCGGCGGGGGGGCCGGCGGAGGCGCCGGCGGGGCCGCAGGCGGGGCCGCAGGCGTGAGTGAAGAGGAGGGTGAAGAGGAGGGCTGACCGATCCCGCGCCAGGGATCGATGGCGATGGCGATGGCCAGGGCGACCGCCGCAAACAACTCCTCGCAGTCGGCCTCCCGGGAGACGAGCAACCGCTCGCCCGCGGTCCAGCCGTCGGGCTCCCGCAAGGCGAGTCGGGCGGAGAAGCCCCGCGCATCCCTCCCCCAGGCGACCTGGAGCTCCCGGCCCGCAGGCTGCTCGCCGAAGGGCTGCCGGCCGAGCAGTCGCTCGACCTCCGCCCGCAACGTCTCCGCGGACGGGCAGCTCGCGGCCTCCTCGGCCCGGGTGAGGGTCAGCCGCCAGCCCGCGCCCGGCGCCCCCCCCACCCCGACGGCGCGCGGTTCGCCCCCGGCGGCCGCCTCACCCAGGAGAAGGACCAAAGCACCAAGAATGAGCGGCCGTGTCGAGACCAAGGTCTCTCCCGGAACGCCGGCTCGGGCCAGGGGATCGACGCCGCGTCCGCATTCCAGGATAGCCCGCCGCGCCCGCGGCGACCAGCCACGACGCGGCCGGCCACCCCGGCTCGGCGTGGAGCTTCGCCGGCCGGACCGCGAGGACCGGCCGGACCGGCCGGGGCGAGGACGGCTCCTCCGGGCGGGAGCCGCCCGCCGCGGTCACTGCGGCCGCGCGCGGCGGCGTGGTCGCGCGAGAGCTACTTCTCGGGGCAGACGGTCACGACGCAGCCGAAGTCCTCGGGCGGGTAGGCCGGCCGGTAGCCTGCGTCGTGGTAGATTTGCAGCATCAGGCACCGGATGTCGTGCTCGGCGTACAGGTCGAGCATCAGGTCGACCTCCCGGTCGTCGAGCCAGGTCATGCCCTTGTCGTACTCCCGGTTGGCCTCGACGATCTTGCAGTGGGCCTCGCCGAGGATCGCGGAGGCGTCGGCCTTGGCGAGGTCGATGACCACGCGGATGAGCTGGCCGATGCCCCATTGCCAGTTGCGGACCCAGGCCTGCTGCACCGCGGCGTCGGCCAGATCCGCGGCCAGATCCTGCAGCAGCAAGAGCATGTCGATGAAGTGCTGCGCGGGCAGGTAGCCGATCTCCTGGAGGTTCTCGAGCTTCCAGAGGACCTCGTCGTACAGCCGGCGTCGGACGGACTCGACGAGGTCCGCGGCCGGCAGGAGGTCCGGGTGCTGCGCATAGTCCCGGAGCTCGACGTTGAGCAGGTGCAGCACGTCGATGGACTCCTGGACGTCCGTGGCCCGCAGGGGCGCCGCGCCGTTGCGCGCGTAGAAGTAGGCGTTCTCCGCGGCCAGGACCGCGCCGCCGTACTGCTGCTTGGTCCAGATGTGCTCCCGGGCCTGGACGAGGAACTCGCTGGCCATCCGGCCGTCGTTGCCGTTGCCCCCCGCCTGCTGCCGGTACAGCCAGGTGTCGCTGTACGCGCCGCGGGCCAGCAGCCGGGCGTCCTCGACGAGGGAGGGGAAGAGCGCCACCAACCCCTCGTCGGTCATCTTCTTGATCGCGACCTCGATGCTCAGGAGGCAGCCGCCGAGGTAGCCGGCCCCCAGGGAGCGCTGGGCCGTGGCCAGCAGGAGATCGATGGGCCGCAAGGCGTTGAGGACGTTGGCCGGCTGGCCGGGCTCCTCCAGGAGGTTGGCCAGCCGGTTGCGCACGAACAGCAGGGCGTCCCGCAGCTCGACGATGCGGAAGGTCGTCTCGAGCCGGGCCTCGTTGTCCACGACGTCGGCGGCGGTGAGGACCAGCTTCTGGGCGCCGGCCGCCAACTGGAACAGCTCGAGCTCGCCATCCTGGCAGAGGCCGTCCTGATCCTGGCAGGCGAGGTCGCCGAGGAAGCGCGGACCGGTGAGGGGTGTCCCGCTCGCGGCCGGCTCCTCCAGGAAGAGCTCCACGGCCTGCCCCGTCAGGGTGCCCGGGAGGATCTCGGCCCGGACCCGCTTCAACCCGGACAGCAGGTCGGTGGCCGAGTGCCGCGGGGCGATGGTCTCGCCCCGGAAGTACAGCGGCCAGGTCTCGGGGAGGGTCGGGTCCACGCCCGCGGTGGGCAGGCCCGTGAGCTCCAGGACCGGGGAGGTGCGGTCCAGGCCGAAGCGGTCCAGGACCACCACGGAGTTGTTGCCCTCCGCATCGCTGACGAAGATGCGCACGTCGTACGTGCCGTCCTGCGTGTAGACCAGCTCGTAGACGCCCTGCGCGTCGGGCTGCGGCTGGTCGACCATCCCCGCGGGCAGGGGCGCGACGACCACCCCGGGCGGGGTGTCGGACGCATCCGTCACGGTGAAGCGCACGACCGCGGGCTCCGTGAGCCACACCCCCGACTCGGGCTGCTCGCTCACCGTCACCACCGGGGCGGAGACGTCCACCACGTTGATCGTGTAGACGCCCTGCGCGGAGTTGCCGGCCGCGTCCTTCACGACGTAGGTCAGGCGGGTCTCCCCCCGCGGGAAGAAGCCCTCGGCCGGGAGCACCGCCTGGCACGGATACCCCTCGGCCGGGGCGGCCAGCTCGGCCCCCTGCGCGTCGCGCAGGGTGGCGAACACGCGACAGCTCAACTCGGCGGTCGGGGTCCCGTTGTCGCTGAGGACCGGCAGGGGCACCTGGACCCCGGCGATGGGCACCCCGCGGGCCACGGTCTGGCTGACGTTGCGCCGCGGCGGGCTGGGCAGGGTGAGGCGCGGCGCCGTGGTGTCGGTGACGATCACGTCCAGGCTACCCTCCGCCTGGTTGCCGCTGGCGTCCCGGGCGACGAAGTGGACGGTCGTCGTCCCGACGGGGAAGCCCTCCGCCGGGGCATCGGACGTGAGGCTGACGGACGCGTCGCAGATGTCCCAGGCGCTCGGCGTCAGCCGCACCTCCGTCCCCAGCGGGCTCAGGGCCTCCCTGGTGACGTCCGGTCCCGGGAGGAGCTGCGGCGCCTGGCCGTCCTCGACGACGACCGACACCACCCGCGTCGCCTCGTTGCCCGCCCAGTCCTTCGCGGTGAAGGTCACCGGGGTCGTGCCCAGGGGGTACTTCTCCAGGAGGGGCTGGACCTTCAGGGTCGGCTTGGGGTCGAGGTTGTCACTGGCCGCCGGGGTGAACGCGAAGAGGGTGCCGGCCGCGTCCTGCTGCTCCAGGACCGGGGCGAGCTGGTCGTCGGGCAGCGTGATGACGGGCAGGGTGTTGTCCACGGAGAAGGGCGCCCGCGAGAACACCAGGGAGAAGGGCTGGTCCTCCAGCGCGCCCCCGGCCTCGGGCACCAGGCGCGCCACGACCTTCAGGCGGTAGGTGTCCCGCGCATCGGGGAGCGCCCGGCTGTCGAACAGCCGGTTCACCTCGAGGAGGGCCCCGGTGCTCGGTGGCATCACCGTGTCGCCGCCCACGAACGCGATCTGCTGGGTGTTGGCGTAGACCTCGAGCCGCACCTGCTTGCCCAGGGGGTGGCTGACGCGCAGGCGGAGGTAGGCGTCCCCGCGCAGCACCTCGCCGCCGTTGGGGCTGTCGAGGACCACCGTCGGCGGCACCCGATCGGAGACGTTGATCCAGGACTCGGCGGGCAGGCTCCACTTGCCGTAGGAGTCCTTCACCCGCAGGGCGACGCGCTTGCTCATGCCGACGCGCCAGCCCGTATCGACGAGCCCGGTGATGGTCGGCGAGACGCTGGCGCAGTCCTTCGCCCCACAGAGCACGGAGCCGTTGGTGTCGTCCTCGCCGAAGAGGCCGTCGTTGTCCGTGTCCCAGGCATAGAACACGATCGCGTCGCACGGCTCGTTGGTGTCCCGCGAGCTCGAGCCGTCGAGGTTGACCGGCAAGGGCTGATCGTTGAGGACGGTGGTGGTGTAGGGTCCACCGGCCGACGCCGTGGGTGCGTAGTTCTCGAAGGACAGCGTCGCGGCCACCGACGCGGTGTGGGTCAGCCCCCGCTCGTCGGTCACCGTGAGGTAGGCCAGGTAGGGCTTCGGGACCACGACTCCGCCCTGCAGGTCGTAGGCCATGCGGGCGTACTCGTGGCTGACCAGGGCGCCGACCTCGTCCTCGTCGTTGGTGAAGTCGCCGTCCGCGTCCGCGTCCACCGTCGGGTCGAAGTCCCAGGTGTAGCGCACGAGCTGGCGGGCCGGGTGGCCGTGGTAGGAGCCGCGCCCGTCGAAGACCATCTCCGTACCGCAGGCCGCGACCGCCGGCTGGACCACGGGCTTGGCCACCGGCGAGGCGTCGTAGAGGCGCAGGCGGGTCACCAGCACGCCGGCCTCGTCGAGCAGGTCGCGCACCCGCAAGCGGATGGGGTAGCTCTCCTCCCGGGTGAAGGGGTCCGCGAGGTCGAACCCGTAGGCGGACACCTGGTTCCAGGGCACCTCCAGGACCGCCGTGGCGGACTGCAGCTCGTAGACCCCGTCGTTGTCCAGGTCCCACTCCCACTTCTTGATGCGGTCCCCGCAGATCTGGTTGGGGTCCATGGAGCTCGAGCCATCGAGCACCAGCGTCTCCCCCCAGGCCCCCGCGACGTCCCCCCGCGTGCGGGCGATGGGCGGCAGGTTGTCGCCGGACACGGACACCTGCTTGTAGAACAGGGAGAAGCGCCCGGCCCCATCGGTGACCCGCAAGGCGACGCGGTTCTCGCCCATCCGGTCGAAGAGGTGGGCGAACTCCAGCTCGTCGACGTGCAGCGGCGAGGGCTCGAAGGGCGCCCCCTCGACCGCGTCGAAGTCCCACTCGTAGGAGACGATGCTCTGGCCCTGGATCGGGTGGTAGGACCCGGACGCGTCGAAGCTGACGGGCTGCCCGCAGGCCGAGCTCTCGGGAGCCACGATGAACGAGGCCACGGGCGCACCGTTGGCCACGAGCAGGGTCGTGGTGGCCTGGGCCTTTCCTCCCAGCGAGTCCTCGATCTCCAGGACGATCGGGTGATTGACGTTGTTGCGCGGCAACCCCTCGATCTGCTGCCAGGTCAACTCCACCCGGGGCTGGCCCGTCACGATCTCCCAGCTCCGCTGCCCCTGGCCGTCGAGCACGCCGTCGAGGTCCCAGCGGTAGGTGACGAGGCGATCGCCGCACGCCACGTCCGGCTCGGTGGAGAGGCTGGCGTCGAAGACCACGCCGTCCTTCTCGACCTCGTCCGCGAAGTACGGCCCGCCCGGACGGACCAGGGGCGGCCGGTTGCCGCCGCGCGTCGACACCTGCAGGGTGGTCTCGGCGATGCGATCCTCCAGGTCGAACACCTGCAAGGTGACGTCGAACAGATCGAAGCGACCGTAGGCGTGGTCGACGACCTTGCCGGCGTCGGACTGCCCGTCACCGAAATCCCACAGCCAGTAGACGATCTCCCGGTCGGGGAAGAGGTGGCGCGACAGGGACCCATCGAAGGTGAACACGGTCTGGCAGCCGCCCGAGCCCGGCACCACCGCGGCCCGGGCGACGAGCGCGTGCTCGAGCACGTGCAGGATCGCCGTATCCATGGCCACGGTGCCCGTGGCGTCGGACACCGTCAGCCGGATCGGGTGGGACCCGGGCTCCTGCAGATCGCCATAGTCCTCCAGGTCGTCCCAGTCGAGGTCGAGCAGCAGGTGTGGGAGGGCGTCGCTGGCCAGGTTTTCGCCCGGGCCGCGCACCCAGACCCGGTCGTCGGTGCCATCGCCGTCCAGGTCCCAGCCGACCCGGTTCAGCCAGTCCCCATCGGGATCGGTCGTCGCCGCGGCGCTCAGGGAGAAGCCCTCGCCCTGCTGGATGTAGAAGCCGCTGCGAGGCACGTCGAAGACGATCTGGGGCGGCTGCGAGGGGAGCCGGTCGAAGCGGACGATGATCTCCGCAGTGCTGCTGAGGCCGGCGGTGTCCGAGACCCGCAGGGTGATCTTGCGCGTCACGCCGCCCGCGGGGAAGGGGTTCGGCAAGGGGAGGAGGTTGACGTCGAGCTGCGCGGTCTCGCCCTGGATGCTGGCCGCGGACCCCTCGACCTGCCAGGACCAGGAGACGATGTGGCCATCGGGGTGGCCGTGGTAGGAGGCCGAGCCGTCCAGCCGGACGATGGCGCGGTTGTTGACGTTGATGGGCACCGCGGGCTGCGGCGCCCAGTGGGCCACCGCGACGGGGCGACGGTCGTAGACCGTCAGCGACGTGGCCCCGACGGCCGTGCCGCCCAGGCTGTCGGTGACCTTGACGCGGACCGGCACGGAGGGCTGCCCCGTGTGGGGGCTCGCGGGGTAGTCGACGCCCCCGACGAGGATCTGCGCCAGCTCGGCCCACTGCACCCAGGGCCGCTCCCCGGTGGCATCATCGTAGGCCCCGTCGCCGTCGAGGTCCCACTCCCAGCTCACGAGGCTGTCGCCGCAGGCCGCGTCCGGCTCCACGGTGCCCGAGGCGTCCAGGCGGAGGTTGGCCCCGTCCTGGATGACGTAAGGACCACCGGCGCTCACCTGGGGCGGGTTGTTGCCCTCGGAGACCTGGACGATGGGACCATAATGGAGGTCCAGCTTCCCCTGATCGTCCCAGACGCGCAGCACGGGGTGGTAGGTCCCGAAGCGCTCGTAGCGGTGCTTGACGACCTTGCCCTGGCCCTGCACCTCGAAGGCCGCCGCGATGGCCGCGGCCGTGGCGCCGGGGTCCGCGACCAGGGGAACGTCGAAGTCCCACTCGTAGCGGTTGATGGTGCGCAGCGGGTGGCCGTGGGTGGAGGCCGACGCGTCGAGGACCACCTCCTGGTTGCACGCGGCCCGCGGGGGGAGCTGCGAGAACCGGGCGTATGGCCCGTTGTGGTAGATCGTGAGGCTGGTGAGCGCCTCGTGCTTGCGGCCGGTGGAGTCCTCGACCCGCAGGGCGATGGGCAGCCGGGGCAGGCCCGTGAGGGGGTTGGCCAGGAAACGATCCGGGCCGATGTCCTTCGCCGCGAGCAAGGCTGCGAGCTGCGTCCACGAGAGGGTGGGCTGCTCCCCCACCGCGTCGCCGAAGGTCCCGTCCCCGTCGAGGTCCCAGGCGTAGCTGACGAGGCGGTCGCCGCAGGCGATGTCGGAGTCCGTGGACTCGCCGCCGTCGAGCACCAGGTCCGTGCCCAGGCGCTGGGCGCCGTCGAGCCAGGTGTCGACGACGTACGGCCCGCCCGGGACGGAGCGCGGCCCGCTGCGGGCCTGCATCTCGATCTGCTGCTGGGTGATCACCTGGTTGCCGCGATCGTCCGTGGCCCGCATGGTCACGAGGAAGGTGCCGATCTGGGCGTACATGTGGCTCTGCTCGACGCCCACCGCGTTGCGGGTGAAGGGGAAGCCGGCCGGGGCCTCCCCCGCGTAGGGCGCGCCGCTCCACTGCCACTCCACGAGGTTGATGGTGCGACGCGGGTCCCGGTGGATGGTGCAGGACGCATCGACGAAGATCTCCTCGCCGCAGCCGACCTTCTCCGGCGGGAGCATGGCGAAGCAGGGCTGCGCGTAGCGGTCGTAGATCGTGACCTGGGCCTTGGACTCCGCGGTGCGCGCAGTGGAGTCGGTGACCACCAGGCGGACGTCGAAGGGCTGGTTGCGCGGCAGGTTGAGGCCGGCCAAGGTGTTCCAGCTCACCGACCCCGCGACCTGGTTGCTGTCCGCGACCGCGTCCCCGTTGAGGTACCAGCGCGCGGTCAGCACCTCCTGCCGGCCGTCGACGTTGCAGCGGATGTTGGCGTCGCTCATCTGCCCGAGCAGGTTCAGCGCGTCGCCCTCGGTGATGACGTAGGGCCCGCCGGCGTTGGCCGTGGGTGCGATGGCCTCCTGGCGGGTGACCCGGATGCCCGAGATCGCGACGACGTTGGTCTTGGGCGAGGGGTTGCTGTCCACGACCCGCAGGGCCGCGTGGTAGGTCCCCTCGTGCAGGTACTGGTACACCGGCGTCGCGTCCCGGATGGTGGTGCGGTACGCCTTGCCGTCCAGACCATAGCCGCCGTCCGGGATGGCGTCCCAGTCCACCGCGCCGAAATCCGGATTCTCGGGGTCATCGACGTCGAACAGCCACTGGTACTCGGCGACGTGGCGGTTCGCGCTGAGGTGGTAGCTGTTCTGGTGGTTGAAGGTCACCCGCCCGGAGGCCGCGCCGACGCAGCCCTCGAGCACCACCATGGGCTGGGCGGTGCCCACGGCCACGGGCGCCGGGTCGAACAGGGTCTCGGTGACGACGAGGACCTGCCCCCAGGCCGTCAGGTGATTCATGTTGACGTAGCTGGTCAGGTTGGTGCGGTTGGTCCACTTCTGGGTCGTGCCGCCGCCGACCTCCTGGTTGTTGATGTAGTACATGGAGTAGTCCCGGAACCACTGGATCCGGTCGGTGTCCGGGAAGCTGCCGGCGGTGGGGTAGGTGCCCGGCAGGAGGTTGTTCCCCGCGAGATCCTTGAGGACCTCGCCATAGCCTTCGAGGGCCCGGAAGCCCTTCTGCATGCTGTAGTGCGCGTAGGGGTTGCCCATCTGCAGGCCGTCGTAGCGCGCCATGGGGCTGTCCCAGTTCATCCCCTGCCAGGCGCGGTGGGTCCCGGAGTTGTCGTGCCAGCGCCACGCAATGAACTTGAGGGCCGAGTTGAGCCGGGTCCGGAGTTCTTTGTTCGTGCGTGAACTCTGGGTCGAGAAGGACTTGGTATCGGTGTTGGGGAGCTCGTGGACCTTGAGCCAGCCATGGCCGGCCACGAGCCCGCCGGTGTAATGGGGAGACTTGCCGTCGTAGGATGGGTGCGCCGTGATGTACCGGCCAGAACCATCGAGGGACACATCATTGCTCACCTTGGGGTTGTTGTACAGATGCTCTGCCAGCGTGTACTTACACTGCTTGTTGACGATCACGCCGTGCTCGGACATCGCGATGTCCGCGGCCTCCAGCGCGATGGTCGCCCACATGGAGAGCGTGGCGTAGGAGTTCCCATCTCCACTGGAGGTTGAATATGGGAATCCACCAGGTTGGTAGACGTTGTACAGCGTACTCTTCCCTGCATAATTCTGAGTGTGGCAGATCGCGTCCACGATCTCCTGGCACATCCACCGGATCGTGTGATTGTTGCACGTAGTTCCGACCTGGCAGGTCGTGTAGGCCATGCCCGAGGTCGAAAGGGCACCCAGGATGTGCGAAGCGACGTAGTTGGTATTCTTGAAGACGCTGGAGCTGTTGTTGGTGTCTGGAATGGGCGTCCGACCATCGTCACCCTCGACGCCAGAGCGAGGCTTGTAGCTGCTGTAGGAGCACCCGACGATGTAGTTCAGCAGCCGGGCCGCGTCCTCGGCGTAGGGATCGTTGTCGTAGCGAAAGTCGTTGTCCTCTTCCCAGTCTTCCGGCAAGGGCTGCACGTCGCTGCCGTTCCCGTGGACGTAGGTGTCGGGCGGATAGGCGGCCAGGTGCCCGTTCTGGCTGAGCCCCCAGAGGAACGCCGAGCTCGACGCGACCTGGTACTCCTCCGTGGCCGACTTGTTGGGGACGTAGGCCTTGATCGAGACCGTCTCCGCTGTCCCGGAGCGGCTGAGCTGCTTGTGCAGGTACCACAGCCCGTCGTTGACCGCGACCTGGCGCTTGATGGCCAGGGTCTCGTCCGTGTCGCCGAGGCACTCGGCGTCCTCGGTGCAGGGGAACCGGGAGTCGGCCGCGCACGTCCCGGCGCCGACGTTGCAGGTCGAGTTCGCGAGCATCGGCCGCGCCGAGAAGGCGTAGGTCTTGGGCGCCACCGTGCGCGCGGGGCGACCCGGGGGCACGTCCGCGAAGACCATGACGTAGTAGCTCCCGAACGCGGACTCGGTCTCCTCGTTCGCGCCCGGGCAGAGCACCTGGATCGTCGCGATGAAGAGCTTCTTGGGGTTCTCCGCGGGATCGACGGGGTCGAGCTGCGCGCGGCACTCGAGGTTGTAGCGGGATTTCGCGGTCATCCAGCCGTTGGCGTCCTGGGCGAGGTTGTCCGTGGTCTCGCAGGTGTCCCAGGTGCCGTTCCCGTCGATGTCCCAGCGGTACTTCGGGGCCTCGCACCCGCCCGCGCCGCGGGAGATGGCCTTGAAGGTCGTGGGGTGGCCGTTGTAGGCCGGGTGCGGCACGGTGGGATCGTGCTGCACGAAGGGCACGGGCACGACCGTGGGCTTGGCCAGCACGAGCGAAGGGACCAGCAAGGCGAGCAAGATTGGTGCAAAGGAACTGGCTGCGAGGGCAGCTTTTGGTCCCAAAGCACCAGTTCGCCGGGATCGCCTCAGAGAGAGGGTCATCGCGCACCTCCTGGCCGTGGCCAGTTCATCGCTCACCCACCGCGGCTCGCGGCCGCCGGGTCCCCCTACGGCTCGCGACAGCCGAGGACCTCCAGATCACAGACCTGCTCCGCGGGGCAATCGCCGTCCCGCAGGCACGACACGAAGGGCCGCAAGATCAACGAGTAGCTCGCCCCCGCCTCGCCGAGGGGCGTCCCGAAGACGTGCAGCCAGCACTGCTGGTCCGCGACGGGCTCGTAGACGAGATCCTCGTCGTCGTCCTCGCTGAGGCTCTGCCGCACGGGGACCTCACCCGGCCCGCAGTACAGCTCCAGCTCCAGATCTCCGTCCCGGAAGTGGAAGAACTTGCACTGGAAGTGGAGGTAGTCGCCGGCCTTGACCGCGAACGTGTACCAGTCGTGGTCCGCGGCCTGGCAGAGGTTCAGCTCGTCCCAGACCACGGCCTGGAAGGGGAGCCTCCCCTGCACCCGCGGCAGGACGAGAGGGCGAGCGATGTCCCGGCGGTCGTTGGGCTCGAGGCGGTCCTTGGTGCAGGTCGGGTCCAAGGCGGTGCAGCCCAGCTCCAGGGCGTAGCGGTTGGGCAAGCCGAGGGAGTGGACCCCGACGAGGTAGGTGCCCGCGGGCAGCCCCGCGGTCTGGGCGACCTTGGCCGTACCGCCGTCCGGCTCGCCCCCGTCCGTGGTGTCGACGCTCTGGCCCGCGAGGTCGAGGATCTCCACGTCCAGCTCCCCCGCCACGAGGAGGTGGTCGACCCGGGCGGAGAGCGCACCGTAGCGGTAGGTGGTGACCTCGTAATAGTCACTATCCGTGGAGCAGGCGAAGAGGTCTTCCAGACGATCACCGCAGCTCAGGGCGAAGGCCTCGTCGGTCGTGTCATTGGGCTCGTAGAAATCGACGAGGCAGGCATCCGGCAGGAGCTCCACGTCGACGGTCAGCCGGTACTCGTTCTGGTCGCGCGTCGGGCTGAAGACGCGCAGGTAGTAGGTGTCCGCGGAGTACTCCCCCGTGACCAGCAAGTACAGCCGCTCGGCATCCCCGGCGGTGCTCGCCCGCTGGATCACCGCACCACCTCGGTACAGCTCGACGTCGAGGTCCCCGGCGGCGTGGTCGTGGAGCACCTCGACCCGCAGGACGTCCTCGTCGAGCAGCTCGACCGCGTACCAGTCCTCTTCGCCCGCGCAGAGCCGCAACCCTTCGTTCGCAGAATGAAAGAGCGGGAACCCCAGGGGAGCGGCCTGCAGCCGGGTGTCGTTGGGCTCCAGGGCATCCGGCGAGCACTCGCTCGCCCCGGCGAGGGTCAGGGTCAGGGAGTACTCGCGCGCCGCGACGAGGGTGTCCGCGGCCCGCACCTGGAGGTAGTAGGTCCCGGAGACCGCGAGCTCGGGGACCTGCAGGGTGCGGACACCGGGCTGCCCGTCGGGCACGGTGGCCTCGGCCACGAGCTCGGGGAGGAGGTCCCCGGGGCCCCAGAGCGAGAGCCGTAGGGCGATGCCGGCCGGGTCGGCGAGGAGGGTCGCCGTGACTGCGTCCCCCGCAGTGCGGTGGAAGGAGAACCAGTCCTCGTCCGCGGGGCGCGGCGGCTGGAGATCGGGGTTGGCCGGACAGAGGCGCAAGCCGGCGTGCTCCCCGTGGTCCAGGGAGTGGGCGAGCTCCCAGCGATCGTTGCCCTCCCCCTCCTCCCCCCAGTCGGGAGCGCAAGGCCCCCCCGTGAGCTGGACGTGCAGCGTGTAGCTCACCCCGGTGCTGGCCGCGAGCCCGACGCCCGCGACCTTCACGAAGAGCGTCCCCGCGCGTCGCTGGCCCAGGGTGAGCTGCTGGGACCCCTGCCCGGGGAGGGCCTGCTGGCGGAGCACGGTCTGCCCGTCCGCCGCGAGGAGGGTCAGGGACAGGTCGCCGGCCCCGGCCGGGTACTCGACGGTGACGACGAGGTCCTGCTCCTCCAGGAGGAGCGCGAACCAGTCCTCCTCCCCCGCGCAGAGCCGCAGCCCCGTGACGAGCTGCGCGTCGTCCGTCACGACGAGCTCGGTGGCGGCCCCGGCGCCGTCATTGGGCTCCCGCACATCGGGCCGGCACCCGGGGAGGCAGAGCCCCGTCTCGGCATCGCAGACCTGGTCCTCCGGGCATGAATCGTCGGCCACGCAGGGCTCGAGGCACAGGTGGGTCGTGGGCTCGCAGACCTGTCCCTCGTCGCAGTCCGCGAGGCTGCGACAGCCTGAGACGCAGGTGTTGCTCGCCGCCGCGCAGTAGAAGCCGGTCGGACAATCCCCGTCGCCGCCGGGGCAAGGTCGGGCCTGGCAGACGTGGTTGAGGCAGACGCTACCCGGGGCCGCCTCCAGGCAGTCCGCGTCCACCCGGCAACCGACCTGGCAGCGGCCCGCGTCCGGGTTGCAGAACTGGTCCGCGGGGCAGCAGTCGTCGTCGCGGCAGCCGGGACGGCACTGGTGGGCGACCGCGTCGCAGACCTCGCAGGGCGGGCAGCGGGAGTCGTCCGCACAGCCCGGGAGGCAGTGGCCCTGGCTGCAGTACTGGCCCTCGGGGCACGCCCAGACCCCCTCCGCGGTGCAGCGATGCTGACACGCGCGCTGGGCGCACACCGCGGGATCCGTGCAGCAGACGTAGTCGTCACCGAGCCGGGCCTGGCACGCGAAGTCGTCGCTGCAGGTCGGCGCGCAGAACGCGGCCGCGGTGCAGTAGTAGCCCACCGGGCAGCGCTGGGCGGGATCCTCGGCCGCATCGTCGCACGGCTCCGGGCAGTCCGCGCAGGCGCGGCAGCGGTAGGCGACGCACGCGGGGGTCGCGGGGTCCAGGCAGTCGCCGTCGCCGAGGCACTCGGCCGGCCGGCACTCCCCGCAGGCGACCTCGAGATCGCACCGGCGCAGCTCGCCTGGCGAGCCGCTCCCCTCACAGTCGGCGTCCGTGCGGCAGACGTGGGCGACCTCGCAGACGTGGTCACGACAGCGCTCGCACTGGCTGCCGTCGCAGGCCGCATCGTCCTCGCAGCCTGGCAGACAGGTCGTGGTGGCGTCGTCGCAGTACTGCCCCGTCGGACAGCTTCCGGGTGAGCAGGGCTGGATCTCGGCGATGCAGCGATGGGTTGAGCTGCAAGACTGCCCCGCAGGACAGTTGTCGGGCTCGAGGCGGCAGCCGGTCGCGCACGTCCCCAGCGTGGCGCCCGGGGCCACGTAGCAGTACTCGTCGGCCGCGCAGCGCGCCTCCTCGGTCTCCTGGGTGCAGCCCTCCGGGTCCGGCGGACTCTCCTCCCCGTCGCCGCAGCCGACGACCGCACCCAGCAGCAAGGCCAGAAACAGCGCCGGCTCGCCGACCGTCCACCTGCCGTCCCGTCGCAGCACCATGGGGATCTCCTGTCCAGGCCGCGCCACCGCTCAGCCCCCGAAAGGAACGCAGCGCCGGAGCTCCTCGTCGCAGCGCAGACCGTACCGGATGCACGGATCGTCCTCGGCGCTGCAGGGCAGGCTGCAGGCGCCCTCCGTGAGGGTCACCGTGAGCCGATAGGCGTTCTGCAGGGCCTTGAAGACGTTCAGGTACAAGGTGACCGCCTCCGTCGTGGACCAGTAGACGTCCTCGTCGTCCCGCGCCGGGTTGGCCGCCTCCAGCAGCAAAGCCCGGGGATCGCCGTCCCGGGGGCCGTGCAAGGCGACGTCGATGTCGGAATCGGGAGCCTCGGGGGGGACGCGGAACCGGACCGCGGCGTGCACGCACTGCCCGGCGGGCACGTCGACGCGATACCAGTCGGATTCGCGGTCGCAGATGGTCCCCGCGACCTCCTGCCCGATCACGACGGAGGCGGCGGTGTCGATGCTACCGTTGACGCCGGCAAGCGCATCCGGGGGGCACCCGCGCGAGGTGCAGCGCCCCGACTCGGGGTCACACTCCTCGAGGGGACCACACTCGAAGTTGCGGCCGCAGAAACGAGGCTCGCAGAGGTGCTGGACGAGGTCGCAGAGGGACTCGGCGTCGCAGTCCGCGTCCCGGCGACACGCCGGGGCCGCGGTGATCGTGAGGCGGAGGGCATAGTACATGGGGATGGGCTCGACCCCCGCGGGCAGTTGCTGGAAGACGTGCAGCAGGTGACGCCCGCCCTCCCCGGCCGGGGCCGCATGGACCAGCGCAGCGTTGGACGCGACGCCGACGTCGGCCGTAACCCGCCGCAGCTCGTCGTTCGGCAGGACCCGGTACAGCTCCAGGTCGAGGTCGGGGTCCGGGAGGGTGAACGCGGCCTCGGCGACGAGGGAGCGCCCCGCCGGGATATCGATGGCGAACCAATCGTCCCGGGTGACACAAAACGCCAGGCCATAAGTACCAGGAACCAGGCTCGCAGCCTGGAGCGGCGAGGAGTTCGTACCAGAGAAACGGTCCTCGACGCAGGCCAGGGGCACGCACTCCCAGAGGCCATCCTCACGGGTGCACCGCGCGCTGCCCTGGCAGGCTTCGCCGCAGCTCCAGAGGACGCACTGCCCCGCGACGCAGGTGTGCCGGGGCGCACAGAGCGCATCCCCGCACGGGACGGGCGGGCAGGGACGGTCTCCGCAGATGGTCTCGAGGCGGCAGTCCGCGGGGCAAGTCCGCTTCGTCTCGTCGGGCCCGCAGATCCCGTCGGGGCAAGGCGCGCTGCCCTCGCCCTCGCCCTCGCCCTCGCCCTCGCCCTCCCCTCCTCCTTCGCCTTCGCCTTCGCCTTCCCCCTCGCCGGCACAGGTCGCGCCATCGCAGCCGTCGACACCGGTGTCGGCCCGAGGTTCCACGCACTCGCCGCTCGCCGGATCGCACTCCCGGCCGCCCGCGCAGGGGAAGCTCGGGTGCAGACAGAGGACGATGCAGTGACCGCCGTCCGGCGCGCAGACCTGACCGTCGGGGCAGCCGCCCGGGCAAGGGGTCGGGGTGACCTCGTCATCGCCGTCGTCGCAGCACAGGAGGCTACCGAAGAGGAGCAGGCCGGTGGAGAGCAAGATCAGGAGCAGGGCTGGGAGAGGCTGCTTCGTCGACAAGGCGCCCTTTCACGCGGCGGGTCGGCCTGCTGCCGCCCCCCCGGCATCATGGCGCTCCGGGCACGCGGAGGAGCCCTCCGCCGGAGCGTGTGGGAGTGATTCTAGCAAGCCGGCGACGCGCTGCCTAGCCTCTTGGCCGCATCGGGCTCCAGAGCAGGCTGTCTAGCGGATCCGCAGGAGGTAGGGGATCCCCGCGACCTCGTCCATGGGGGGGGTCGAGGCCTTGACCCGCAGGCGGCAGGCGCCCGAGAGGTCGGGAGTGTAGGTCAGCTCCTCGTCGTCGTTGCTGCTGGTGCTCTCGGCCACCGCGAGGAGGTCGTCGTCGCCGCAGTAGAGGTACAGGTCCAGGTCCCCGTCGCTCATGTGATAGAACTCGATCGCGACCGTGAGGGGCACGCCCGCGGTGACGTCCACGGTGTACCAGTCGTTGCTCTGGCTGCACAGGCGCACGCCCGCGGTGATCGAGGGCACGAGGAGGGGCTTCGCGTCGGCCGCGACGTCGTTCGGCTCGAACCGGTCCAGCGTGCAGGTCTCCCCCAAGGCCTCGAAGAAGAGCTCGAGGCTGTAGGGCAGGGCGACCTCCCCGACGGGGCTGACGTGCAGGAAGTAGCTGCCGGGCTGGAGCGCTGGTACCTGCAGGACCCGGTCGGGGTCTGCGGCCTGCCCATCCCCGGACTCCAGAAACCCCCCGGCGCCGTCGAGGAGTTGTAGCTGCAGCGCGCCCAGGGTGTTGTCGAACAGGGCGATGCCGGCGAGGTAGGACGCGGCCGGCACGGTGAAGGCGAAGTAGTCGGGATCGGCCGGGCAGAGGACGAGATCGAACCGGTCCCCCGAGGTCATGGCCGTGGCGCTCGCGAGGTCGTCGTTGGGCTCGCGCGCGTCGTCGGTGCAGCCGCTCCCCTCGCCCTCCCCCTCGCCCTCACCTTCACCCTCGCCCTCGCCCTCACCTTCGCCCTCACCTTCGCCCTCGCCCTCGCCCTCGCCCTCACCTTCGCCCTCACCCTCTCCTTCGCCCTCACCCTCTCCTTCGCCCTCACCCTCTCCTTCGCCCTCGCCCTCGCCCTCGCCTTCACCCTCGCCTTCACCCTCGCCCTCGCCTTCACCTTCGCCCTCACCCTCGCCCTCACCTTCGCCCTCGCTCGCATCCTGGACGCAGGTGCGGCTCCCCTCGACGACCTGGCAGGTCCAGCCTTGCTGGCAGGTGTCGTTGGGCGCCAGCCGGCAGCCCGGCTGGCACGCGCCCTTGCCCCCGGCCAGGGGGATCGCGCAGTACGAGGTGGCTTCACAATCGGTGTCCGTCAGGCAGCTCGTCGTGCCGCCGCTCGTGGCGTCGTCGTCGGAGCAGCCCGGGGCCAGCAAGAGCAGCAGGCCGAGCACCGGGGCGAGGGAGAACAGGGAGCGGGGACGGGCTAGCATGGGACGACCTCCTGGGTACGACGTCCGTGTAGGCTAGCTTGGTCGGGGTGCCTGGCGCAAGGATCAACGGCTCGCCGGTCGGGGCCTGGTCGGGAGAGCAGCGGGAGGGTGGCGGCCGGACCCGAGATCGGCTACCGTGGCCTCCTCCTGCCGGACAGCAGACGCCGGCAGACAAGGAGGAAGCGGATGCTCCTGGGCAACCTGTCTCGCCCCCCCCGCCGGCCGACCCTTCGGCTCTCCCTGGCCAGCGCGTTGCTGGCCCTGACGGCCCTCACCGGCTGCGCCGGCCTGCCCGTGGCCGGCGACACGCTCAACGAGCGGCTGCTGGTCCCATCCAAGTGCACGCTCATGGGCCAGCAGACCGCCAATGCAGCCTGCGTCGCCACCCGGGAGGCCCTGATCGGCAAACCCTTGAAGCCCGGCGACGCCGAAGCCCTGAGCTGCTTCGACCGGCTCCACGAGAGCAAGCTGAACGAGGCCAAGACGATCTTCAACAAGGCCGTCGTCAAGACCCCCACCAACGTCCACGTCCTCTCCTGCGGCGAGGCCCTGCGCGAGATCGACGCCCGCAAGTGACCCGCGAGCGATCCCTCGTCCGCACCGAGTACCTCGGACACAGCGAAGATGATCGGTTGGCAGACAGCGGGCGGCTAGTACCTCGACACAGCGAAGATGACCGGTCGAGCTTCGGATGGCGACCAACCTCCGCGCCGGTCGCGCAGGTGCCGACCTGTCGGCCGGCACCCACCAGCCAGCAGGCAACGGGTCGAAACCCCTGTTGACGAGGTACTGGGAAGGCTCCGCCAGCCAGCTCACCATAAAGCCCTGAACCAGCGCGACCCCCACCAATAGAATCAATAAAATATCCATTATCGATCCATTTCAATAATAAAATCAAAAAAATCCAAAACCTATCAATACAACAAAACAATTTCTAAAATACCAGACTTCACCAAAAAATCATCGATTGATCTAACCTATCAATATCTAAAAAAATCTTTCATCAGCCAATATAGTCGCAAACCAAACCAATCACGATTTCACATTCAATGGCAAAAACAGCAACTCCCCCAACCCACCAAGGGGAGCCCCGGCCGCGCCAGCCACGTCCCCCGAACCCCCTCCCCCGCAGGGGGAGGGGGCTGGGGGAGGGGGAAGGGAGGGGGAGCCCGAGGGGGCGACCGTAGGT
>JAVEVO010000294.1:0-4314 GCA_034005005.1 Myxococcota bacterium | reverse complement strand
GTGGAGCGACCAGATAGTCTAGAATACCGAAAAGTGGGTAGAAAATGATGATTAATATCAGGACGATTAGCGAGCTTTTGCGGTTTCGATCGGTCAACCATGCTGCCCAGCGCGACTCCAGGGTCTGCTGTAGCTTGGTGTCTATGGTCACGCTCGCTTTACCTGCAAGAATGGGTTGATTCCGGTCGGTTCAGTGAGGAGATCGATTTTAGCTGTCGGTGCTGCCTGTATTCCGAACTCCAGGAGATCTGTGGGGTCGCGATATTTCAGGTACCAGTTGAGGTGGTGCTCGAGGAACCAGCGACAGGGGTTGATCGGGGTCATGTTGCCGATCAGCGCGCGGCCGCCTTCCGCCAAGTTGTCATGGAAATTATGGATCAACTTCACGGCTGTACGAGGCGTGAGGTAATCGAAGAGTCCGGCGGAGAAGATCAGATCGAAGCGCATCCCCTCACCGAAGATCCGGGGGTCGTCCCGGAGCCGGCGGATGGAGTCTTGAAGGAGGATCCTGCGAACGTGCCGCAATTTACCTGTTTGAGCGAGTCGATCGAGGCGACGCTGGATGAAGGTCAGGGCCCCAGGATCCTGGTCGAAGAGGACGATCTCCACCGGAGGCACGTCTCCGGGAGCATCCCGGAGGAACTCGAAGATCTCCTGGGCTGGACCGGCGGCTACGGAGACGATGCGCAGCGGCGCTGAGCCCGCTGGATGCTCGGCAACGGCTTGGGTCAGCAGTCGCTTGAGCATGTCCTTGCGGTTGCGCACGGCCTGACCGCCTTGTGTGCGCACAGCGCCGAGATGGATCGCTTTGCCGAGTAGCGTCGCCCCCTCGAAGTGGCGTTCGTAGAGGAAGCGCATCACTTCGAAATCTCCCGGATATCCCAGAGGCTTGGTCAGGCACCGGTGCATGAACGGCGCGGTCATCAGCAGCTCATGGACCTGCTGGCGAGACCAGACCTTGAGCTTGCGCCACTCCGGGCGTGGGACTCCGCGGAGGCTGGCGTCGATCTGTTCGGTGAACTCCACGAAGCGCTTGCCGAAGCCCTCGGCCACTTCCTCGATCAGCGCCGCCCGGGCCATGGTGAAGCTCTCGCCATGCAGGATGTCCCAGGGGATCTGCTGTTCGGCTCTCTGGAAATGCTTGCGAGCCGTCTCGAGGAAGATGCGGAACTCGGCAACCCGGGACTTGAACTGATCGTTACCGGGGACCTCCCAGGAGCGTGGTTGACGGCTAATGCCGTGGATGAGCCGGCTGCGCAGGGCTCGGGTGTCCCGCAGCCGGAGGACGTCGTCGATGTTGAGCGGTCCCTCGAGGAAGGAGGCTCCGAGGATCCGTTGGCCGTTGCTCTCGCGTTGCGAGCCGATCCGTGCCGGGCCATCGTAGGCAATGAAACCGTCGAGCCGGATGGTCAGCCGATCCACCAGTTCACCGGTCGCGGCAGGGAGCGACGATGGCAGGAGGACCGCGACGCCATTCGCCGAGACGTCGACCAGCGGGCAGAGATGGCGCTGGCCGTGCAGCTCGAGCGATACCAGCGCCTCGAGTCCGTCGAGCTCGGCCGCGGTGTAGCGCTGAAGGCGGAAATGGCGCCGGTTTGCTGCTGGGGCCTCGATCTCCTCATAATTTTGCAGTGGTGACGGCTGCCGCTCGGTAATGCTCTTCGGTGGCGGCGTCGCCGACTCGTGGATCGGGGGCTCGCCGTGGATGCCTAGCCTGCTCGTCTCGTCGTAGCTCATCGACCTCTCCTGGGACCTCGGCCCGGTCGGGTGCGCCGTCTTCCTGGTTGCTCTGCTGATCGTGCTGACCGCTGGTGACCGCGCGTCGCTGGACCCGCCACCCTCCCCACGGTCCTCCACTGTAGCCTGCTTCCGCGACCCGTTGCGAGAAAAAGTGGCCCGATGACCGGTTGCCTGCCAGCGCGGATCCTCCAGCGAGCCGGGAGGGGATCCAAGGGACCGGATCAGTGCCCGATACGCTGTCGATCGGGACCTTCCTCCCGGTCCCCCGAGCCGGTCCGCGTGGCACGAGGGTTGACGCGGGGCTGCGCGGCGCGCCACAATCCGGCCATGGAGCAGCTCGACCTCCCCCGCTTCGATCCACCCCTGCGAGTCCTCGCGGTCGACGACGAGGAGTTCAACCGGGAGCTGGTGCGCAGCTTCCTGACGCCCTTCGACATCCAGGTGATCGTCGCCGGGAACGGGGAGGAGGCCCTCGCGCGCCTGGCCGAGCACCACCCCGACCTCGTCCTGCTCGACGTCATGATGCCCGGGATGACCGGCTTCGAGGTCTGCCGCCAGATCAAGCAGGAGGAGCAGACCCGGGTGATCCCCGTCCTGCTGATCTCGGCGCTGAAGGACCGGGGCGACCGGATCCGGGGCATCCAGGCGGGTGCCGACGAGTTCCTCACCAAGCCCGTGGACCGTATCGAGCTGGTGGTGCGGGTGCATGCCCTGGGCAAGGTGAAGCGCGCCAACGAGAACCTGGAGAACGCCCACCACGTCGTGCTCAGCCTCGCCCGGGCCGTCGAGGCCAAGGACACCACCACCGGCAACCACTGCGATCGGCTGATCCGGCTGTGCAGCCTCTTCTGCGAGCACCTCGGCCTGGATGGCCGCGCCCACCACACCCTCGAGCTGGCCTCGGTGCTGCACGACGTCGGCAAGATCGGCATCCCGGATGCGATCCTGCTCAAGCCGGGCTCCCTCACCGAAGCGGAGTGGGAGGTGATGCGGCGTCACCCGGTGCTCGGCGAGGAGATCTGCAAACCCCTGCGCTCGTTCCAGGAGGTGCTGCCGGTGATCCGGCACCACCACGAGCGCTGGAACGGCCGCGGCTACCCCGACGGGCTGGCCGGCGACGAGATCCCCTTGCTCGCCCGGGTGTTCCAGCTCGTCGATGCGTTCGACGCGATGACCAGCCGGCGCTCCTACAAGCCCGCGTTCTCCGTCGCGGAGACCCTCGCCACCCTCACCGCGGAGGCGGAGCGGGGGTTCTGGGATCGGGGGCTGCTCGAGGCCTTCCGCGACTGCCTGGCGACGATCCCCAACCTCGCCGGGCTGCTCAACGATCGGAGCACCCCCGTCCCGGCGAGCTGATTTCTCGGCACCGGATGGCCCCTGCCGGAGGCGGCCGCGCGGCGGCCGGTGCCGCCGCGGGGGCGCCGGCACCGGCAGGCCGCAGCGGTCGTGGGCTACTTGGCCGACTGGAGCAGGGCGAGCCAGCTCTCCCGCTCGAGGAAGAGCAGCACCACGATCGCGATCCCGGCAAGGATCAGGATCGTCGTGACGATGCGGCGGGTCCGGCGACGGCGAGCCTCCTCGGCCCCCGCGGGGGCCAGGGCGTCGACCCGGTCGATGCGCGAGCCCTCGGGCACGGCCGGGGTGCGGGTGAAGAAGCCGCCCAGCCGTCGGGTGAGGCGCATCTGGCCGTTGAGGGCCCAGCCGTTCGCTTCGAGGATCAGCCCCAGGTCCCGGCGCCGCAGCTTCAGCCAGCCGAGCAGGGCGCTCAGCCCGACCACCACCAGGACGATCGCGAGGATCACCCCGAGGACGCTCAGGGGGTTGACCTCCGAGAGGGCCGAGACGATGAAGGCCATGGCCGTGCTCAAGGCGGCGACCGCGATGCCGCCGGCCATGACGATGTTGCCCATGCCTCCGCCCGCGGCCGCCGGGGGTGGCGGCGCGGCCGCGGGCGGCGCCGCGGCAGGCGCGCCCGGGGTCGCCGGGGCCTTGGCGAGGACCGCATCGGTGGTCTTGCCCACCCCCTCCGCGGCGCTCTTCTCCGCGGCGTCGAGCTTGGCGGTGGTGAAGTCCTGGACCTTCTTCGCCACCAGGTTGCCCAGGCGGCGGAAGGGCGCCTTGATGGCCTCGAGCAGGGAGATCGGCTGCTCGAGGATCTCGACGATGACCGCGTCCCGCTCCTTGCCGTCCACCCCAATGAAGATCCCCCGCTTGCCGACCCGCAGCCGGCCCCGCTCCCCCGCGGTGACCGGCGCGGCGACCTCGAAGGCCGTGGCCCCGCCCTCCTTCTCGGTGATCTGGGCATAGACGACGAACATCAGGCTCTCGGTGGCGACCTTCTTGTGGGCGGCCCGGTCGGTGACCTTGACCGTCAGCTCCAGGCGTCGGCCATCCATGACCAAGGTACCCATCTCGAACTGGGCCCGCCGATCCGGGGTGAACAACGCGGAGAAGTTCACGAAGTTGTTGACGAACTCCACCAGCCAGCGCTGGTACAGGACCAGCTTCTCGAGGTTGCAGATCTGGTCGAGCTCGGGCTTGGCCGCGAGGTCCTGCTCGATGAACCCGAGCACC